>JAFSPC010000051.1 GCA_017443075.1 Paludibacteraceae bacterium | reverse complement strand
TCCTGTACCCGGGCAGATAACCTCTCGGCCTACGGGGCTGTCATCCAAGGGGTAATGCACCAGACTGGAGCGCAACAATCCTTCGTACAAACGCCGCGTCTCGGGTTGCGTTTTGTCAGCACCTTGAGCAGTTAGCCAATGGCTGACGTTGCGGTTAAGCATCTTAAAATACAACTCGGTGAACTTATGCGATTTGGATGTGATGTAATCATCGTAGTGTTCGTTGAGTTCAGGCGTGAAGAAATCCTCGCGCTTGAGGTTGAGGTCATAGGCCTCGCTTGTACCCATAACCAACATAGGTATAACCATCGGCATACCTATTTCGTTGTCAGCGACGGCAACATCGTACGTGGCAGCCACGTCATACGGTCCGCTACCGGCATAACAAGCCTTGACAAAGATTCGGTCGGCGTATTCCTCTTCCAAGAGTTTGAGAATCCACAATGCCGTAGCCCCTCCTTGTGAGAAGCCGACGATACTAAGGGTATCAATAGAATAGACAGATGCCGAGAGAGACGCGGGCTTACTATCATCAGACAAATTCTGATTGGGGCGCGCAGACTGCGCTATACTATCGAGAACGGGTTGAGCAGCAAAGAGCATATCCACACAATTGCGCGCGGTAAGATCACCTCGAAGGTAAGGATGAACACGATGAACAGACGCACCGTAGCCAATGTAATCCGGCATAATCAGGATATAATCGTTACGCAGGTAGCGTTCTTCACCCGTCCCCCCCGTTGAGGGGACTTCGCAATTCGACGCAATGGTAAAATGCGGCATAAGTATAACGCCTTTGGGGCGAGAAGGCACGCTGACCTTGCCGGACAACGTGAGCGTATCACCATGCTGATCGATTGAGGTGTAATATACCACACGCTCTGTTAGATGATTGCAGGCAGAGGCACAACTGCAGAGAAACAGAGCCAGAGCCAAAAGATTGGTATATAGGATTGCAGATTTCAATTTTGTGCTGAAGATTTAGTTGTTGCTTACGCGTAAGGGGGTAAACGATTTAGTCGCAGTCTACGCGTAAGGGGGTAAACGATTATTTGTTGCCGGAATGACCGAAACCTCCTGCTCCACGTTCGGTGTCGGAGAGTTGGGAGACTTCGATGATTTGGGGTTGCTCGTGGCGCGCGATGACCATTTGGCAAATACGTTCACCGGGTTCGATGGTTTGCGGCTCGCTGCCAAGATTAACAAGAATGACGCCAATCTCTCCGCGATAATCAGCATCAATCGTCCCCGGGGTGTTCAGTACCGTCAGTCCGCGCTTGAGCGCCATGCCGCTGCGGGGGCGTATTTGCGCCTCGTAACCGGCAGGTAACTCGATAAACAGGCCTGTGGGAATAAGTTTGCGCTGCAAGGGTTGCAGGGTGACAGGTTCGGAAATATTGCAACGGATATCCATCCCTGCAGCCTGTGCACTCTCGTAACGCGGCAAGGGATTGTTGCTCTTATTGATAATTCGTAGTTCCATATCAGAAAAGATGAGTTAGTATAATCATAGTCAAATAGTTTGCGAGTGCTGTCAGCCTACTGGTGACGCATATAGACGCAAAGCGAATGCAAAGTTACAAAAAATTTGGGATATTTGCAAATTTTTTGCACATATATTTGTCGGTTGCAGATTAGAGTTTGTTGTTATGCTGCTGTAAGTCGTTGAGTTTTTGCTCGATGCGGTCGAGTTGTGTTTTGATGTCGTCGTTGTTATCTTCGACCATGGCGTCGACAAAGACGGAGTTGATGAACGACATGCCGAGTAGTCCGAAGACACCGAGAAGGAGTGAGAAATACACCTTCGACAGGAAGGCGACTGCCGGAGAAGTGGCGGCTGCGATAGCATCGGGTATCTCATACCAGCCTTCGACAGTAAAGATGCGGAACATAGTATAAACGGCATCCAAGGGTGTAGAAAAATATTGGGGGGCTATATCGCGATACAAGCCACAATTGATGACGCCGAAGATAAAAAGCAGCAAGCCGAATGCCGCCAAGATAACGCCCGTGGCTTTGAGTCCGCGCTTGAGGCCTGCGACAATCTGCTCGATCTTCGGGAAGAAATGCAGTACCCGGAAAAGGCGCAGCAGGCGCATGAGACGGAGTGTGAGCAAGACAGAGAAGTTGAATGATGTGAGATCGACAAACGGAGCCACGAGTGACGGTAAAGAGATAATAACAAGCAAGCCGTCGAACCTGTTCCACCCGTCAGTCCAATAGCCCTTGAAGCCGAACAAGGTATGCTTGACAATCATTTCGACGACAAAGAACAGCGTACAGAGCAAATCAGCATAAGTGAGGAAAGAGCAGTCGTGGCCAATCTCCTGCAGATAGATGATAAGGCTATTGAGAAGAATGACAACAAGAACGATGTGGTCGTTGTTGAAGAACCGTTTGAAAGGATTAGTGGTCATACACGTGAAAGAGCTTACTTTAGAAATTTGTGTCCGTTTTGAATAACTACGCCATGATAGTCGGCATTGACCGGCATGCCGAGAATATTGAACATCGGTTGTGTAGTGTCGAGTTGTCTGTAGGTGTTGTTGACGTCGCGGATAGCCGTATCATCAACAGCCTTGAGTTCGAACTCGGTGACCGGCACTTGTCCGCCGTCTTCTAAATTGCGATAAAGGGCATTGATGACAGACCAGTTACCACTGCCTTGATTGACAACAATCTCGCCATACAGGGCATCCGCGGGTGAGATGTTCGTCTTGCTAAAATCGGCGCTACCGAATCCGGACAAAGCCGGTCCGCCTGTTTCATCCAGTCGTTTGGCGTTTCGGATTCGTTGTCTGACCGCAGCGACATCAGGAAGCGAACGGACGTACATGTTCACAGCCTCGAACGTGATACTTGCCTTGGCAGAACCGAAGATAGGCGTGACTCCTTCTGCAACAAGATGTCCATGGCCGGTGATAACGATATCCGAAGATGAGGAAATTACGGTATCGGCAATAATCGTTGATGAGTCGTTGAGTACAATAGTCAATGGTTCTGTACCTGAGTAACTGATGGCAGCAGAGTTATCATCATCACCGACATTGAGGTTGAGATTGCTGAGTGTGAGCGTATTATCGCCGGAGTTATATACCATTGATTCGTCGCCAAAGAAATCAATGACACCGGTAGAGTCGTTAGGTATGTCTTGTCCGAAGATGGTTACCTTGGGTTCTTCGCCGGCTTGGATAGAGATAGAGCGAATACGATAGCCTGCAGCAAACTCTTTGATTTCAATATCGCCACCTAACGAGCGGAATTGAAGAGTTCGCCAGATATATCCCGAGTTGTCCACCTCATCACCGGGTTCGCTGTCGCCATTCTTGGCAGGCAAGGTGAGATATTCAGATAGCGCAACCGCGTTGATGGGGTATACCCCTTGCGGGTCTGCAAAGTCAGCCGCTGTAGAACCTTTCGAAGCGACATATAGCGAGATTATATCGTTTTTGCGCGTATTTTTGATTGTTATAACTGCATTTTTTCCACCTGCCTGATAATAGCCATAGTAGCCTTGACTAATGCCAATGGAAAAGGCTTTTGACTTGTCGGAGTTGTTTTTGATAGTGAACGTTATGTTCGGAACCTCTGTGACATAAGCGACAGACGGCATACCCGCCGTGATGTCGTAAACATAAGTCAGCAGATTGGAATAAGAGGTCGACTCCACCTCATTAAGAACGGCATCGGTGATTGTCCAATCGTCAATAGATGCGACATCGGTGAAGTTGAGGGTAAATTCGTCGTCCGCCATGTCCGATGCCTGCGATGCAGCGGAAGACGATATTGAGGCGTTGTGGGGATGCCGCACAAAGGGTGTTGAGCAAAGGCAATTAGCCAATAGCACGAAGCTGAAAGCGAGAATGAAGCGTTTCATAGTATGATGAATTTTAAGGGCACTTCTAAAAATTCCACGTTTTTAGAGAATCAGCATAAAGCTATTGTTAGAAGTGCCCTAAAGGTGTATAAAGCAACATGTGACAGCCAACGATTATGAACGTCGGGTGAGTTTGCGCTCCATGAGGATGTGAGGGATGTCCGCCTCGATGAAGGGTTCGCTTTTTACGGCAAAGTGGAAATGACGATAGAAAGGCACAGCGCTCACCTGCGCATGTACACGCAGGACGTCAGCACCTTGGCGTTTAGCCTCAGCAATGAGGTGCTGGATAAGGATTCTGCCGAAGCCCTTGCCTCGTTCGGTAGTGAGCATACGTCCGGCACAGAAGACACGGGGCTCGGATTGATGTTGTATGAGTTGGTCGTAGGTAAGTTGGTCGCGTTTGGTCTCGAACAAACGCACGTAGGCGACAACGACGCCCTTGCGCCTCAGAGCGAGGTGCGTAGCGGTATAATCGATGCCGTCCTCGTCGAGGTAACGTATGCTTTGCTCAAGGACGAAGACCGAGAATCGCGCCTTGAGAATCTCGTAGAGTTCGGCAGGCAGGAGATCGGCAAACGGCTTGACAGACAGCGTTATGCCACGAGGGAGAGGCGTTTGCGCGGTAGGTTTTTGCTGCTTAAGTGGATGCGACTGCTCGTATTGCTGCTGAAGGAGGTGATAGCCGAATTGCCTTGGTGTGCGGAACTTCTTATTCGAGCCGGCAAGAACGGTGCGGTTATACTCCTTCATCTGTGCAGCGAGCTGCTTAGCCTGCTCGGGATCCGCCATCATCGAGTTGAGGACTGAACTGATGGCAGCATGCTTGGCGCGCACCCGTTTTTGAGCTTTGGTAGCGGGGCCGGTGTAGAAGTTCATCGTGTAAGTATACTCTACTCCGTTGCGCCTACGGTGGACTTCTTTGGATTGTTTGGACATTTTTCCACTGACTATTGAGCCGTCCAATCTGTCTACTTTTGCCATAGAAAAAGGGATTTTAGTGTATATATACAAAGTATATATACAGTGTATGGTATATAATTGATTTTTGAGCGTGTTATCCTACGGTTATCATACGGGGATTATATGGTTATCATACGGTGAGGGAACGTAAACGGCTCGACAACGGCTCGTAGACGGCTCGACAACGGCTCGACAACGGCTCGGAAACGGCTGCATCCCCACGCGAAGGGCAGTTAGGCGTATTTGGAAAACAAGTTGTGCACAAAACGATGCAAAGGTACAAAAAAAAAGTGAAATATGCAAGAGTTAGAGCAAAAAGTTGCAGAAAAAGTAAAAAAAAGTTGGAATTATTTGCATAAATGCAAAATTTTTTGTATCTTTGCAACGCGAATAACATGGGGAAAAGAGGAGGGAAGCCACGTAAGAACGGGTACCATGAGGGGAAAGGGAGAACGAGGGAAGCGGGCAACGGTCAACGATTAAAGAGTGAATCAAACAACGATTAAAAGAATACGTGTTATGAGAACAAAGATGCACAGGCAAGGCCGGAAGGCTAACATGGCGATGTTGGCGGTAATAATGGCAATTGTGACGATTGCCACAGTACCAACGATACATGTACAGGCACAAAAAATCTGGCCTGTTCAGATGGATGACGTGACGATGCGACAATACTACAATGCCATCGTCAGCGACTTTAGAAACGGATATAACAGCAACTGGTCGGGTCCGCGAAACAAGACGTATCTGGTGAACGACACGGCAAGCTGTGTGAACTTCTACGGTCAGAGTGACTACGTATCGTTGATACTAAATTCCGTTCAGACAGAGTTGGCAGGTATGGATTACTACTTGGGTGACACATCAGCAGTGAATGGTGCGACACGGCTGAAGAACATGATAAGCAGCAACAAAGACACGATCTATCTGCATTTTGCCATATTCTCGACCGACAATGCGTCGCACACCATCTATACGTTCAACGAGCCTCTGACGAGCATACAATTCAGCACGAGCCAGACAGGTCGCGTGGTGTCAGAGGACGGTGCATCGAGTTACTACGTGCGTGAGTTTGAACGCGATGGGAGTTGGCACGAATACTTTGTGCCGATGTCGGAATTTGCGAGCATACTGGCTCAAAGCGTAGGTTCGGGCGCGACGACCGGCACGGATATGTCGGCGGACGATATGATAGTAAGTATCACCACCGTGGGCGAGGCCGGGAACATGCTGAACTTGGATGCGATATTCTTCTGCGACGAGTCGATGAAGCAGTTGCTTCAGCCGGACGACACGACGGTTGTGGAGCATGTGACGGGTACGTGCGGCGACAGCGCGATGTGGGTGTATGATGCGACGTACAAGACGCTGGTGGTGACCGGCACGGGCAACATGTGGGATTATATGGAGGTAGCACCCGAGTATTCTGACTACAGCCAGCAGATTGAGACAGTGGCGGTCAGCGAAGGCATCCGCAGCGTGGGCGTGAATGCGTTTGCGGACTTTGCGAACCTGACGACCGCTGTGCTGTCGAACACCGTGACAGAGGTGCGTGAGGGCGCGTTCAGCAGCTGCGGAACGCTGAAGTTCCTGTCAACACAGGACGGTCTGACAACAATCGGGCAAAGCGCATTCAGCAACTGCGACGTGCTGGAGTCGGTGGTGTTCCCGTCCACGATGACGAGCATCGGAGTGGGCGCATTCAGTGGTTGCAGCGGTCTGCAATACATAACGAGCGAGGCCATCAATCCGCCGACCTTGGGTCAGCGGGCGTTCTACAACGTGCCGACAGACATTCCGCTGTATGTGCCTGAAGAGTCGATGGGCGTGTATAACACGACAGACGGCTGGAGCGAGTTCAAGAACATTCAGGCGATAGGCGGTAATCAAGGAGAGACATTCCAAGGCGAGTGCGGCGACAGCGTGCAATGGATACTGGAGACCGAAAGCGGTTTGCTGAGCATCATGGGTACGGGCGCGATGTGGAACTACGGCGAAGAAATGCCGGCATACTCTGAGTTCATGCAAGCCGTACGGTACGTGAACATTGAAGACGGCGTAACGAGCGTGGGCGACAATGCGTTCAACGGCTTTACGGTAATGGAAGAAGCCATGCTGCCGGAAAACGTGGCAAGCATAGGTATCAGCGCATTCAACGAGTGCTACAGCCTGCACACCATCGTGTGCCGCTCGGTGACCCCTCCGGCGATAGCAGGGAACATGGTATTCAACGGAGTGAGCGAGGAAGCGCAAGTGCTGGTGCCGAGCAGGTCGCTTGCCGCCTACAGAAAAGCCATCGGCTGGGGCGATTACTTCAAGAACATCGAGGCCTTTGACGGCGACACGGTGGTTGAGGAGACGACGGTGACGGTGTTCGGCGTGGTGATTACGCCCGGGGACAGCACAAGCACCGAGCCGATAGACATATTGGGCGACTCGACGCTGGTGTATGATCCTGTAGAGAACACGATTACCTTCAGCGGCGTGGATTGGGAGGTAGGCGACTCGTCGTCGGTAGCACTGAACTACACGGGTAGCGAGACGCTGACGATTGTGCTGAACGACTCGTCAACGATTCTGGCAGACACCGTTATTGCATCGACCGCCGACATTGTGATCACGGGCGAGGGCAAACTGGTGGCGGAAGGTACAGTACCAATCATCGGTACGCCGACTGCGACGATAACGTTTGACTCGGTGAACATGCACGTGCGTTCAGTACCGTCAGCGCAGGCTTTGCGCCACAGGATCAAGAGCGGCAAGCGTCTGGACGAGACGGGCGGTCCGGCGTTGTCGGGTTTTGGCAGCGCGGACTTCAACAAGACGAACGTGACACCGTCGGACGCATCGTACGGTCCGGTAACCACGACCGACGAGAACGGCGAGGAGACAACGACAAACGCCCTGTACACGACGAACGAGGACGGCGAGCAGGAGGTTGTGACGGAGTTCGAACTGACCGCCCAAAGCGATAAGACGGGCGTAGTGAACACACGTACACAAAACGGATTGGATAAGGACAAGCCTATGTACAACGTGTTAGGCGTGCAGGTGGGAACGGATTATCACGGCGTTGTGATACAAAACGGAGAGAAATATTTGCTGAAGTAACCAACGCCGGTGTTAATTAGCACTATAGAAGAAAAACAGGCGGGCAATGAGATTGCCCTGATAATAGACGAAGTGAGCCTGATAACGAATGAAGGGAACCTGATAACGGACGAAGGGAATACAAATAAGATTGCCATGACAACGAACGAAGGGAATATGAATATGAACAGATGGTTAAATAGAACAGCCCTGACGGTGCTGCTGGCAGGGATATGTACGGCAGGGCGTGCTACGGTATATGACATCTCCGTGCCGGATGCATCGACATGGTCGAACGAGGTGCTGGCAGGCCGGAGTTATGGCGACACGGTTCGTTTCAGCGTGCCGGTGATAGTGAACAACAACTACGGCAACAACCTGACCGTGAGCGTGAGGCGCGTGTATAGTCCGACGAACCAAGCTATACCGAAAAGCGCAGAGTACACTCAGGTGGAAGCACTAAACGGCAGGGCGACATTCACCTTGAGCGGTTGCGGCTACAGGCGTTTGGGTGAGCGACTGCTGAACCTGAAAGGTGTGGTGACGGGTACGCTGCAAGTGAAATATGTATCAGGCACCTGGGCGGGAAACAACACCCGCACCGCGATAGAGCACACTATCCCCAACGTGGATATGAAAGGTGAGCACAACGTGTTGGTATGCGCAGCCAACCTTGAGTATTATCTGGTAGAAAACTTAGGTACAGGTTATGGCCCTGACGATGACTACGACCACCAGAAACAACGCACGAAAGTGAAGAAAGCATTGGCAGAGATACATGCCGATGTGTATGGGTTGGTAGAGATAGAACAGGGGCAATCGGCATTGGCAGAGATAGCCTCGGACCTGAGCGAAATGACGGGTGACCCGTACGATTACATTGACGACAAAGGCAGCGCAAACAGTTCGTACACGAAGTCGGGGTACGTATATCGTAGTGACAGGATACAGCCCATAGGGATGCTGTCGAACAACAACACAGGCGTGCGGAACAGAAAGAAAGCGCAAGGGTTCATCCTGACAGAGAACAACGAGCGGTTCATATACAGCATCAACCACTTCAAAGCCAAATCGGGTAACGGCACAGGCAGGAACGCCGACCAGGGCGACGGGCAAGGTATATACAACTACGACCGTACGATGGAAGCGATAAGCGTACGTGACAACATCCCCGGGTATCAAAACTTCTACGGCGACAACGATGTGCTGATCATGGGCGACCTGAACGCCTACGCGAAAGAAGACCCTATACGGACGCTGACTGATGCAGATATGTACGACTTGCATCGGTACTTTCATGCAGACAGCAGTTACTCGTACGTCTATCACGGCGTGGCGGGCTACCTCGACCACGCCATAGCGAACAAAGCCCTGATCAATCAGGTGACAGGTATGGCAGCGTGGCACGTCAACTCGGACGAATCGGACAACTACACGTACGACAAGTCGAATGACCTGACCGTGTTCCGCTACAGCGATCACGATCCCGTGTTAGTCGGGCTGAGGTTGGATAGCACGAAGTCCACCTCAATTCACGGCGGAGGCGAGCCGATAGATCAGACAAGCATAGAGATGATAGACGGCGAGCCGTTCCTGACGAACGTAGGCGACCTGGGTGAACAGCACGGGTACTACGAGATATACAGCATAACGGGCAACCTGATACAAGGCACGACACGAATAGAAGAGTCGCCGTGTCCGATAGGCACGAACCTGCCTGCCGGCGTATATGTGCTGCGCGTATATTATGCAGGAAAGATAAAGGCGTTGAAGATGAGGAAGTAAAAGAGACCGCCGGCGCTCAAAGAAAGGCCGCTGACGCTCAAAGAAAAAGAGTGAATGGATTTATTTGACAATTTACCAAAGGAAGAGACGGGACTGACCGCAGAACAGGAGATAAAAGCCCTGCGGGAAGAGTTGAAGGAACAGAACTATAAGTACTATGTTCTGTCTGCGCCAACGATGTCAGACAGGGAGTTTGACGAGAAGATGCACCGCTTGCAAGCATTGGAAGAGGCGCATCCGGAGTGGTATGATCCGAACAGTCCGACACAGAAAGTGGGGTCAGATATTGAAAGGAGAAAGGAGAAAGAAGAAAAGGGAAAAGTGAAAGGTGAAAGCGCTGACGGGTTTGCACGCATACGGCATCGGTATCCGATGTTATCGCTCGCCAATACGTACTCACGGGAAGAGGTGGAAGACTGGGTGCGGAAACTGCCACCGAACGTGGAGATCGTAGCGGAACTGAAGTACGACGGACTGAGTATATCGCTGTGGTACGAGAACGGCCAACTCGTACATGCCGTGACCCGAGGTGACGGTACGGAGGGGGATGATGTCTTACCTAACATCAAAACGATCACATCCATACCACAGACTTTGACAAACACGCCTAAACGACTTGAGTTGCGCGGTGAGGTGCTGCTGCCTTGGGAGCGTTTTGAGGCACTGAACAGACAAAGAGAAGAACAAGAAGAGCCGCTGTTTGCCAACCCGCGGAACGCGGCATCCGGCACACTGAAACTACAGGACAGCAGTGAGGTGGCACGGCGGGGGCTGACATGTTACCTATACTACATGTTAGGCGAAGAGCTGCCCGGGAAGACCCACTACGAACGGCTGGAACAAGCCAGGCGTTGGGGTTTTCCTGTTAGTGACGCAATCAAGGTATGCAAAAACGTGGATGAGGTGATGGCGTTCATAGCGTACTGGGGCACCGAGCGTAAGAACCTGCCAGTAGCGACAGACGGAATAGTTCTGAAAGTGAACGACCTTGCCGAGCAGGAAGAGTTGGGCTATAC
>JAFSPC010000050.1 GCA_017443075.1 Paludibacteraceae bacterium | reverse complement strand
CGCGCCGGCTATAATTACTATGGTTAGAATCTGCTGAAGCATTTTTCTATCTAAAGGGCACATCTAAAAATTGCTTTATGCTGATTTTGAGTTTTATCTTGAGTAGGTTTTTGAGTTGTGCGAGGGCGCAATCGGGGTCCCTGCGAGCAACGCGAAGTGGGGTGGCAATAACGTGGAATTTTTAGAAGTGCCCTAAAATACAAGTTGCACCACCCATGCCGCCAACCAAGCTACTAACAGCGAATTGATGACAGAGAACGTTGCCCATCGCCAGCCCACCTCCTTGCGCAATGTAGATACGGTAGCCACACAGGGGAAATACAGCAATATAAATACAAGGAAAGCATACGCCGTAGCGGGAGACAACGCCATTGTGGTCAGGTCGCTGCCGAACAATATTGCAAACGTAGCAGCTATAGCCTCCTTGGCAGGAATGCCGGTCATCAGGCAGACGCACATACGCCAATCGAAACCTAAGGGTGCCATCAGCGGCTCAAGCCAACGGCCGATGTCTGCAAGCCATGAGTGTTCAATATCAGCGACATTGCCGGCAGGGAAGAACTCAAGTGCCCAAATGATAATTGAGGCAAATAGCACGACAGTGGTTATCTTTTTCAGGAAATCCTTGACTCTGAACCATACGTGCGCTATTATTGAGCGAAACGAAGGCAAACGGAAATCCGGAAGCTCGTTTACGCTATCCTCCTCCGGCGTGCGAAACCACTTCGTCTTCTTTAGCACAAAGGCCAGCACAAAACTCAACAACATACCCAACAAGTACAGCGACCCGAGCACTAAACCCTGATAGCGATGGAAGAACGTAGTAATCAACAATATATATACCGGCAAACGGGCAGAGCAACTCATGAAGGGTACCATCAGCATAGTTACCGCGCGGTTCTTGGGGTTAGGTATCGTGTCGCGCGCAGCAATAATGGCGGGCACATTGCAATCAAAACCCATCAGCAACGGGAAGAAACTGCGCCCGTGAAGCCCCAACACGTGCATAAAATGGTCCATCAGGAAGTTGATACGTGCCGTATAACCTATGTCCTCGATAAAACTAAGGCAGAAGAATAGGATGATGATGTTCGGCAACGCCGTTACGAGCGATCCAACGCCTTGCACTACACCATCCGCCAGCAGGCTCCGCAGCCAACCGTCAGGCATATTGCGGATGATAAGATCATACAGCCAGTCCACGCCGCTTTGCATCCAATCTTGAATAGGTCCGCCCACGGCAAACGTACACCAGAACACAAACGCCATGACGGCAAAAAAGATCGGGAACCCCGTCCACTTGTTTGTCAGCAGTCTATTGACGCGTTCCTCCCACGTGCGCGTATCGCGGTCGGGGTGGATGAGTACCTGCATGAGCAAGCCTTCCATGTAGGCGTGCCACGCGTCCTCGTCCGATTGCTCCCAACCATGTACAATGAATCGTCCTTGCCATGTCGAATCCTTACTTGCCGCACGGCTGATGGCAAGCGACAACTCCTCCAGCCCCTCACCCGTAACCGTACTAACCAGCACCGTAGGTACGCCCGTCTGCTCACGGAAGGTGGCCAAGTCCAAACTATGCCCCGTTTGCAACAGCAGATCATACCTATTGATGGCTATCACCAGCGGATGATTGTGCTCCATAAACGACGGCGTCATCTGCAAGCACTCGCGCAGCCGGAGGGCATCAACTACTTGTAAGACCACATCTGTCGGAGTGGCGAGCGTATCCATCTGCTGGTGCGACGAGCACTCGGCAAACGACCAGCCCGGCTTGGTAAGACGCTCAATGACAGCGCTTTTTCCGCTTCCGTCAAGACCGACAACTGTTATGTACAATGGTTGTGACATAGGTCAAATGGTATTGTAAGGATGCATACGAATCAAAAACTACTGCAAAGATACAACATTTTTTTGATATATGCAATAACCATTTGTTGGTAATTTATTCCTGCACCACATCGGGCAGCGATTTGCTGGCCTTGGCGCCAAGCTCGCGTATGCGGTCTGCGGTGCGCAACACGTTGCCGTTGCCTTCGGATAGTTTCTTAAACGTCTCGTTATATGCTTTCTGTGCAGCGTCAAGGCTCTTCTGCACTTTCTGGAAATCTTCCGTCATGCCGCAGAGCTTGTCGTACATAGCGCCTGCCAGACGGGCTATCTCTTGGGCATTGCGGCTCTGATTCTCCTGTTTCCATACATAACTGATGGTGTGCAACGTAGCAAGCAACGTGGTTGGGCTGACAATCACAATCTTGCGCTCCAGCGCATAATCATAGAGGGTGCTGTCGGCTTGAATAGCCACGCTATATGATGCCTCAATCGGCACGAACATCAGCACAAAGTCGGGAGTGTTCAATCCGGTGGCACGCTGGTACTGCTTGTCATACAACTCTTTCACATGTTGCTTGAGCGACTCGACATGTGCCTTCAGCAGGGCCTTGTACTGCTCCTCTGACTCGGCATGTTGCAGTTGTTCGTACGCCACCAGCGAGACTTTGGAGTCAACAATGATATGTTTGTTATCCGGCATGCGGATAATCACATCCGGGCGCAGGGTGTCGCCCTCCACGCCGTGCACCACTACTTCGCGGTCGTACTCTATACCTTTGCGCAAACCGGATGCTTCAAGCACTTTCTCGAGAATGAACTCCCCCCAGTTGCCTTGCTTCTTCACATCGCCCTTCAGAGCTTGCGTCAGGCTGGTGGCATCCTTCGACAGGGTCTGGTTAAGTTCAATCAGCTGCTTCAGCTCGGCTTGCAGCGATGCTTTCTCACGCGTCTCCTGGCTAAAAGCATTCGTCACCTGCTCGCGGAAATCTTTTATGCGCTCATTGAGTGGCAGCAGGATATCGCCAATCTGCTTGCGGCTCTCTTGCGAGAAGTCCTCCTGACGTTGCTGCAGCACACGGTTGGCAATGTTCTCAAACTCTGTCGTCAGCCGTTGTTGCATCTCAGCCAGTTCCTGCTTGTGCTTTTCCTGAGCGGCTTGTGCTTCCGCAAGTTGCTTCTGCGATGCCGCTTCAGCCTCTTGATGCTGTTTGTCAAGCAGCTCTTGCAGGTGACGTTTGTCAGCCTCGGCTGTTGCCAGTTCGGCTGTCAGAGCAGTAACGCGGTCACGCAAGGCGGAGGTGTCGGCCAACTGCCGACGCAGCACTAACCATACTGCCACGGCACCCGATACGATGCCCGCCACAAACAGAATGTAAGGGATTGCCATTTCCATAATCGATTATTGTTTAACAGCCTACCCCACCAGCCGATTGGCATCTATCTTTGCCAGTTTCTGCTCGGCGAGTTCGCGCGTAATCACACAGTCTTGCTTGGGGATATCGAACATTATATCCATCATGATGGTCTCAGTCAGGCTACGTAGTCCGCGTGCACCGAGTTTGAACTCGATGGCTTTGTCCACGATATAATCCAATGCCCCCTCATCGAACGTCAGTTGCACGCCGTCCATCTTCATCAGTTTCTCATACTGCTTGATGATGGCATTCTTCGGCTCTGTCAAGATTCGTTTGAGCGCCTCACGATCCAACGGCTCAAGGTAGGTAATGATTGGCAGTCGGCCTATAATCTCGGGTATCAGACCGAATGCCTTCAAATCCTGCGGAGCAATATATTGCAGCATGTCATCTTTGTTGATGCGCTTCGTCTTGTTCTGCGACTCAAAGCCTACCACTTGCGTATTCAGGCGTTGGGCGATCTTCTTCTCAATACCATCAAACGCGCCGCCGCAGATGAACAGTATATTCTGCGTATTGACATGTATAAACTCCTGCTCAGGGTGCTTGCGTCCGCCCTTTGGCGGCACGTTCACCACTGATCCTTCCAATAGCTTGAGCAGTCCTTGCTGCACGCCTTCGCCCGACACATCACGCGTGATGGAGGGATTGTCGCTCTTGCGGGCGATCTTGTCAATCTCATCTATAAACACGATACCACGTTCCGTCTTTTCGAGGTCATAATCCGCCTCTTGCAGCAGTCTGACCAGCAGCGACTCAACATCCTCGCCCACATATCCGGCTTCCGTCAGCACCGTGGCATCCACTATCGTGAACGGCACGGCCAGCATCTTGGCTATTGTACGTGCCATGAGCGTCTTACCCGTTCCCGTCGAACCTACGAGGATGATGTTCGATTTCTCAATCTCCACCCCATCGTTTGTATTGGGTTGCAGCAGACGTTTGTAGTGGTTATACACTGCTACCGACAGGTTCTTTTTCGCTTCGTCTTGCCCAATCACGTATTGGTCGAGGAACGCCTTTATTTGCGTTGGACGCGGCAGCGACTGCATATCCAGCTTGCCGTTGTTTACTATCCCTGCTTCGGCAGCCGCAGCGCGGTTTTGCTCTTGGCGCTGCTTACGCTTCGCTGTGTCGTCAGCCTCTGATGCGCCGGGGTACTGCTCCGCCAGAATGGCGTGGGCGCTCTCGATGCAATCAAAGCAGATGAACCGGCCGTCCACACCCTGAAACAACTGCACGTATGGCACCTCATTGCCGCAAAACGAACAGCGCCCTTTATCTTTCTTACTCATCTTCTCTCCTTTCTCCTTTCACTTTTCACCTCTCACTTTTCGTATATACGCGGTCAATCATGCCGTAGTCGAGGGCCTCTTTCGCTGTCATCCAATAGTCGCGGTCTGCGTCTTGACGGATCTTATCAATCGGCTGGTGCGAGTGGTCGGCAATGATCTGATACAATTCGTCTTTCAGTTTCAGTATCTCGCGTGCTGTTATTTCTATATCGCTTGCCTGACCTTGTATGCCTCCCATAGGCTGATGAATCATTACTCGGGAGTGCGGCAGCGCACTACGCATACCCGCCTCACCGGCTACCAGCAGCACCGCACCCATCGAGGCGGCCATGCCCGTACACATCGTACTCACCTTCGACGACACGAACTGCATCGTATCGTATATACCCAACCCGGCATACACCGAGCCGCCTGGGGTGTTCAGGTACAGATGTATATCCCTGTCGGGGTCGCTGGAGTTCAGGTACAACAATTGTGCCTCTATCACATTAGCGGTATAATCGTTGACTTCTGTGCCGAGGAAGATGATACGGTCCATCATCAGCCGTGAGAATACATCCATCTGAGTCACATTCAGTTGGCGCTCCTCGAGGATTGACGGGCTTATATAACTGGCTCTGGGCTGAGCGGCCATCGAATCGTGCATCACCCGCTCCACATGCATACTGTTCATGCCCTGCGCGGTTGCGTACTTAAGAAAATCGTTCATATTATATGCGTGATTAGTGTTAGACTGAATTATTCATGTTGGTCAGCAACTTACAACTGGTATTTAGACAACAAAGGCCGCCAATACAGGCAGCCTTGTTGTATCACCTAACAAGGAACACGCTTACGCGAGTTTGTTGATATAACGAGCCAGTTTCGATTTGAGGTTGGCTGCCTTGTTATCGTGAATGATGTTACGCTTCGCCAGCTTGTCGAGCATCGAGCTTACCTTCGGCAGCATGGCTGCTGCTGCAGCTTTGTCGGTGGTAGCACGCAGGTCACGGACAGCGTTGCGGGCTGTCTTCGCATAGTAGTGATTGCGCGCCTTGCGGGTTGCAGTCTGACGAATACGTTTCAATGATGATTTGTGGTTTGCCATCTTTGTAATGAGGGTATACAACCCTCCGATTTTTGTTTGTTAGTGTTAAATGTTTACATTTACACGATCTTGCTAAAACCTTAGCCAACAAGATTCATTAGAGAGGAAAGTTGTAGTCCATAGCAGAGTCGAACTGCTCTTTAGAGAATGAAAATCTCTCGTCCTAACCGATAGACGAATGGACCATCGCCTTCAGCAACGCGGTCAAACCAAGTACCCTCAGTACGAGGCGTTGGGCTAAAAAGCGGATGCAAAGATACAACTTTATTTTCAATTATGCAAATTTTATAAGAAAAAAAATAGTTTTTCTGCATATTATTTGCACTTTTGATTTATTTTTTGTACCTTTGCATGTCAAAATGTGACTTTTATACGCCAATGAATAGCAAATTTATCGTAATCAGTATAGTTAGCATGTGCGCCTTATGGCTGGCACGCCCCGTATATGCACAAGACAAGTCGTCCATCAAAGATGCCGGATTAGAGCAACACGACTTTTTTGACCCTACGCGCACCGAGAAAGTGCAGGAGAACTACACGTTCGGCATCACCTATCGCGTGGAAGGCGGCTACACGCAAGACCACCAGCGAATGACCAGCGACACCATCAGTGCGCTGTTCCTGCACGGAGCAAGAGTCGGCGCACAGTTCGATTTGGCATTACCCAAACAATTATCACTCAACATCGGGCTGCTGTACAGCGTACTATATGGCGTGAGCAGGCAACACTACCACTCCGTCAGCAGCGAACAGGTGCAGGCTGAGGTTATCAACAACCACATCGTTGAGCACGCGCTTACCATCCCTGTGCGCGTACAATATACTATACCGCTGTGGAAACAACTGAGCATGCACTTCTATGGCGGACCACAACTGATGTTCGGTCTCGCCCAGACCAATTATGTGGATGCATGGCTTAGCGATGACACCCGCACATGGCTCGCTGCACAAGGCAAACATCTGAATACGTACGACAAATACGTTGCCAAAGAACTGTTCCGCACGAACATCCAACTCGGCGTAGGAGGAGGATTCACATGGGATAGATACCGCTTGGAGGCTGGCTACGATTTCGGATTGAACAACCTGCTACGCACGCCCGTATATAGCAAGGACCGCATGTCCGAATGGCAGTGGCATGTTAGCTTCGTCTATACGCTGTAAAAAAAGCCTGCGTGAACAACCTTAACTTACAGAATGCAACACAAACTGACATACAGCATAGTCGCATGGGGGATTCTATTCGCCTTTGGCGCAATGATGATTGTGAAAGACACCCACTATCATCACCACCATGCACATGCGGATTGCGCTATCCACTGCGTGCTGGACGGCGAAGTGCTGGATTCGCATCACACCCATCATCACACATCGTTCTTGCCCGCAATCAGTGATGACGAGGATTGCTTGATTTGCAATTTCCATGTAGCCAAAGTCCGGCGGACGGCATTCGCTGTTTTTCTGATGCCGACAACTGAGGTTAGGAAAGTGGATACTGCATATATTATTCATTTCAACTCTCCCGATTTTCTGTCTGCACCATTGCGTGCTCCGCCTGCGGTTGGATATACACTATAGAACTTTTGTTTTGTATATACAACCGTCATAAAAATGTATTTTCCCACATCTTTATGCGCCGTTTTGTTGTCCGTCATAGCTCTTACGCCACAGGATACGATGCTACTTCACTTGGATGAGGTAACAGTGACTGCTTCCCATTCGCACGCCGCTCCCATTCCTTCGCAGAGTAGCATCGAGCTGAATGCAAAGTTCATCACCGAGCAATTGTCCGCCACCTTGTCAGAGAGTTTGCACTCCATAGCCGGAGTACAGGCGACTGCTATCGGCTCCGGGCAATCCAAACCTGCCATTCGCGGGTTAGGATTCAACCGGTTGGCGATCATTCATGACGGCATACGCCATGAGGGACAACAATGGGGCGACGACCACGGACTGGAGATCGACCGGTTCGCTGTTGACCACATAACTGTTATCAAGGGCGCCTCTGCACTCATGTACGGCTCCGATGCGATCGGAGGCGTGCTGTTGCTGTCGCCTGACGGACCGCCTGATCGCAATATAGGAGGCAAGGCCTGCTTGTTTGCTCAAACTGTCAATGCCTTATACGGCGCCTCTGTCAGGCTCAAGGGCAGAACGGGCAAGTTCTACTGGAAGGCAAATGCCACATGGCAGGATTATGCTGACTACAGCGTTCCTACGGATAGTTTTGAATATTACTCCTACCGCATCCCTCTGTACAAACGTACCCTGCGCAACACCGCCGGACGCGAAGCGGACGGCGCGCTCGCTTTGGGATACACTTCAGGGCATTGGCACACCTGCCTGCGTGTGTACGAGACATGGGCGAAAAGTGGATTCTTTGCCAACGCACACGGATTGGAGGTGCGGCTGTCTGGTATCGATTACGACCGCAGCAGCCGGGATATCGACCTGCCTATGCAGCAGGTCAACCACCTCAAGGTGCTATGGCACACGGCGTACAGCCATGACTACTGGGGTATTGAGCTTAACGCTGCATGGCAACACAACCTGAGGCGGGAGGAGGCTGAACCCGTTGCGCACGGATATATGCCCACACCGCCCAATACGCTCGAACGGCAATTCAGCAAGCACACCGCTACCCTCAATGCAGCCGCACGATGGAACATTGCGGCACAGCATACCGTACGCATGGGCTTGCAGGCGGAGATGCAGCATAACAGACGCAACGGATGGGGATTTATTATTCCGGATTTTGAGCAATACAGTATGGGGGTATACGCGAGCGAAGAGTGGCGCATCAACAGCCGCATTACCCTGCACGCCGGTGTACGATACGATTATGCACACACGCATATTCAGGCTTATTCTGATTGGTTCGCAACGCCTGTGGGCGATACGGCGGTGTACATGCAGCGATCGGCTACGTTATCGCGCGACTTCCATAGTTTCACTTGGTCGGCAGGCATACGCTACAGAGCGGATGGATGGCTTGTACGAGCCAACATAGGCAAGGCGTTCCGCACACCGATTGCCAAGGAATTGGGCGCTGACGGAATCAACTACCACATCTTCCGTTACGAGGCTGGCAATAGTACGCTCAAACCCGAACAAAGCTATCAGGCAGACCTCTCGGTAGCGTGGGACAACAAGTGGATACATATTCAGGCAGACCCCTTTGCCGGATATTTCCCCAACTACATCTACCTCAGCCCCACAGCTCGCTATCGCGAGGGATTGCAATTATACCAATATACACAAACACAGGTTTTCCGATGTGGTGCGGAGGCGATGCTGACCGTGCGTCCGTGGCAGCACTTGGACATCAACGTGCAGGCCGAGTATATCTATTCCAGACAGCTGTCAGGCGACAAGGCGGGATACGGACTGCCATTCTCGCCGCCGTGCAGGATGATGCCCGAACTGAAATTTCATTGGGCGCCAGCGGCTTTTACGGATATGTTGAACGGACGCTGTGATGGCTATGCCTCCATCAACGTGCGAATCAGTGGAGCACAGCACGCTATCGTACCCCCTGAGAAACCAACCAACGGATGGTGGACACTCAACCTTGGAGCAGGGCAACGACTCGCATTCAACACATGCACATTGGCGCTAACGATCAAGGCGGAAAACATACTCAATACCAAGTATTACGACCACACCAGTTACTATCGGCTGATCAATATTCCCGAACGCGGATGGAACATATCAGCCATGGTAAGTGTGGAATTTTAACAAACATCGTTAATTGCTAACACAATGAAAACAAATCGATATATACCTGTCATGGCAACCGGTGCCATGATTGTCTGCATTTTTACACTAATCCTTACATCCTGCAACGACAAGGATAAAGACATCACACCACCTCTTATCAGCACGGACGGGTTCACGCCTGCCAACTGCGACATCTATTACGCCGGTGATACGCTGCATGTACACTTCTTGTGCACCGACGACCGCGAGTTGGGCAACTTTAATATTGAGGTGCATAACAACTTCGATCATCACACCCATTCTACCGAAGCCGCTGATTGCGATGACGAACATCTACACCAGGGCGAGGAGCTACACGATGAACATAATCATGCAGATCACGCCGATGCTGAAGGCGCATGGGTGTTCAATCAGGATTACACCATTCCTGACGGCTGCAGGCAATACACGGCAGATATACGCATCCCTGTCCCCGACAATGCTGCCGAAGGGGAATACCACCTCATGCTACGGCTGACTGACAAAGCCGGATGGCAAACCATCAAATCCGTGGCTATTCATATTGAAGGGCACTTCTAAAAATTGCTTTATGCTGATTTTGAGTTTTATCTTGAGTAGGTTTTTGAGTTGTGCGAGGGCGCAATCGGGGTCCCTGCGAGCAACGCGAAGTGGGGTGAGGGTGCGGGCATTGTAACTAAGCACAAATCAAAAAGATACCAAGAGAAAACCAAAAGCAGTATAAAAGTGCCAAATTAATTTATCGGGCTATACTCTAAAACGTGGAATTTTTAGAAGTGCCCTGAACAACAAATACATACACATCCATGACAAAGAGCAAACTGATCCTACTGCTATCGCTGTGCGCAGCTTCATGCTTTGCTAAAATGCACATCAGCACCGATGCTTCCGACTACCGGGCCGGCAGCCGTATATGGTTTCGCGTACATTCATTAGACGCACGCACTATGCTACCGGACACCACCACCGAACTACTGTTTGTCGAACTTATCAATCCGCAGGGTGAAGTAACCAAGCGCATCAAACTGCTGCGCGAGGATGACATCTTTTGCGGATATATTGACATTCCCACGCAGGCGGTAGCCGGACAGTACCTGCTACGCTCCTATCCGCGCGGAATGGATCATGCTATGGCGCTTGCCGGTACGCAGATTGTGTATATACACGGCAGTCAGTCATCCGATGCGTCTGACACTACGCAGCCGAAAGCGCAACCGGAGCACAGCACAACAGCCGATAGCACTACCGTTGCGATAGCACGCTGCCCGCTATCCGCCATCGCTGAGGCAAACGGCACATACAGCATCAGCATCAGCACCGACAGCCTGCACCCGGGAGAACGAGTGCTCGTGTCGGCTGCCGTCACCGACCGATACGCCATTGCACGGCACGCACAATGGACGATTAAGCAGACATTCAGTCTACCGCCGTTCTACGACCCTGTCCTCAACCCTACTGCTCTGCGCGCAAGTGTTCGCGGACATGTGCTGACGCCCGTCAGCCACAAGGGGATAAGCGGGGCGCTGGTGAACATGATTGTGCCCGGCACCTATTACTACGCCTCTGTCACTACGGATAGCAAGGGGCAGTTCATGTTCGACGACGAACTGGTACCCGAAGGCGCACAAGTGCTGCTCACGGCGTATCGACCCGATGGAAGCCAAAGCCTGATCATTCGCACCAACGAAGAGACTTTCCCACCCTACACCGGCATCGCACCGGCAGGCATACATCTGGACGACAATCACCCCGTAACGCACGCCGAACTATACGACATAACCGACAGCGTGATGCTCGACGAGATACAAGTCAATGCCAAACGACTGATCAAGGAGACGGAACGCGAACAGCAATCGATGTACGTGGCAGATGCCTCTTTCGGCGTAAACAAGATTGAGGAGTACAACGCCACCTGCCTGCACGACCTGCTAAGGCGCGTTCCCGGAGTACGGGTGGAGAACGACCAGTGTTTCATACGCGGAGCACACTCCATCTATGCAAAAAACCCTGCAGCCATCGCTATCAACGGTGTGCTGCAGGAGGACATGTACGACCTCGATCTCATTCCCATGCAGGATATAGCGCGCTTGGATATATTCAAGTCCGGCACAACGGCTATCTGGGGCTCGCGCGGAGGAGCTGGAGTCATATCTATCATCCTGAAGGATGGCACCGAGATTCCCAAGCAGACCAGCCAGACTAACCTCAAGCGGTTCGCACCGCTGGGATGGCAACAGCCGCAGGCGTTCTATCTGTCACCCGAGGCTATCAGCCAAATAACGGGGGCGTGGCAAGATACGCGCAAGGGGGTGTTACCTGTAACCATCCTTTGGGAGCCGAACGTACGATCGCAAACGCTCCGCACCATCATTCCCACTGGCTCGACCAAAGATACCCCTGCCGCCATGGCACGCCCTACAATCTACGATGTCGTAATCGAAGGCGTCACCACACACGGCAGACTGATACGCGAACAATTAGAAATTCCTGTTCAGTAAACGAAGTCACAACATAGCGATTCGGGTTACATTTTCTTGCCGCAGAAATATACTTCACTCGGTTTGGTGTAACTCAATCCGGCGGGCTCTGCGGTGAGAAGGTTCTTGTCGAAAATGAGGAAATCGGCGTCTTGCCTGCGAAATTCGATACAAAGAAGCCGTCCACCATACCGTACAGCGAGGTGAAGATCATCATCCCGATGGTAGGCAGCGTAAATCGCCACAGCCTGACGTAACTGAAATGCCCTGACAACCGTTTCGGTCCTTTCATCTCCTGTCAATTTTCAACTTTCAACTATCCCTTATACACTTCCTCCCCGTCCACAATAGTGGCAACGACCTTAGCGGTGGCAATCTTCTCTATGTCGTCGTGCAGAAAGTCGCAGTCAAAAACGGTCATGTTGGCTATCTTGCCGAACTCTATTGAGCCCAGACGTCCCTCTTGGTGGAACAGGCGGGCGACGTTGATGGTCATGGCGCGCAAGGATTGTTCGCGCGTAATGGCTTCTTTCACGTTGCGCGGCGAGGATGTGAACGTGCCTTTCGGGTAGGCGCGTTTTTCTGCCGTATAGAAACTGAGTTTGATATCAATCAGCGGTGATACGGGGTAATCCGAGTGGAACACCGCATCCGCGCCCGCATCAAAGAAGGACTTGATAGGATAGGCTTGGTTGGTCAGCTCTTCGCCCACATACGACACTTCCTGCTCATAATTGCCGGGCACCTTGGCTGTCCATAGCGGCGGAACAGCAGGCACCGAACGGGTCGAACCCATTCGACGGATATCCTCGTCGGTCACGAAATGCAGGTGCGCAAGCACATTGCGCTGGTCCTTGTCACCGGTGATTTTCTCTGCGTCTTCTATACATCCTAACATGTAGTGGGTGGCACCGCCGCCTTCCGAGTGAGCATGAACGGACATGCCTTCTTTGTCTGCCTCTACTATCAGTTCTACCATCTTGTCGTGGTCGTTGAACCGCTCGGCTCCATGATAACCAGGCTGGTCCAGATAGTCATGGTTCTGCCATGCCGTATGTGCCTCCGTCACCCCGTCTAAGAACACCTTCGCACCGATTATGCGGAAATATTCATTACTCAACTTGGCACGCTGCGCGGCTATATGCGCAATCTCCGCTTTCGGGTCGGCTATGTTGTCGGTCACGTACATCCATGCGTACGTGCGCAACTTCAGTTTGCCTTCCTGCTCCAACTCATGATATGCCTGCGGCGTTAAGCGGTGAATGAGGTTCGCGCCAGCGTCGCCCACTGCCGTAAAGCCGGCTTGGAAGGCAAACTCCTGCCAGGCGAGCAGATATGATTTGATGTCTTCTATCGTGGTCGGCAGCTTCGGTACAATCTCAAACACAGGCCCTTCGCAGATATATCCGTCCGGCTCGCCGTTCTTGTCCACGTGTACCAGGTCATAACCCCATTGCTTGGCGCTTTCCGCATTGATGCCTGCCCATTCCAAGGCTTTGGTGTTCAGCAGCATCGAGTGGCCGCCGCTCGTCTGCATCAGCAGCGGTTTGTCCGGACATATATCGTCCAGATATGCCTTGCTGACATATTCGTCGTTCTCGAACCATCCCGAGGCTACGTACATCTCGCGTTGCGGATTACGGGCAATAAAGTCTTGGATAATCTCACGATATCTGGCGTAGTTGGTTTCTACACCGCATACGCCAAGGTTCGCCTGACCGATGGCACGATAACCTGCCAAGTGCCCGTGGCAGTGCGACTCGATGAAGCCGGGATAGATATAGTTCTCACCGTAATCTGCCACTTTCGCGTCTTCGCCGGCAATCGCTCTTGCTTCTTCCGCTTCGCCGATATAGGCAAACACGCCGTCTTTCACTACCGCTGCCTTGGCAAAAGGCCGTTTCGCGTCCATCGTAATGATGTTGCCCAGAATAAGTGTCCTCTTCATGATATTTTTAATTCGTAATTCGCAATTTGTAATTACAGCATATAATACTTGTTCAGAAAATAAGTGCGGTCCCAATCTACAATCTTCACATCTGCCTCTTTGGCGGGATGGATATCATGGTCGTCAAGCACCATCACACGTTTGTCCTTCAAGTCGTACAGCGGCCACTCTTTTGCCTTGCCGTCGGGCGATTGCTGCGCTGTGAGGGACGGGTTGCCGGTCTTGGCAAACTGAATCCACATCGCGCGCATGGTCTGGCAGAATATATCGCTACATGTTCTTCCCACAATGAACTCCGGGTGCGCAAACACAACGGGCACTTCTTCGAAATGGGCGCACTTCATAATCGGATCGGATGATTCGACGCGATATTGGTAGGTGTAAGATTTGCCTCCGCCCATGGTTTGGCATTCTGACAGATGGATAGCGCCCTCGATAAACCAACTATGGCCGAACAGGCGGCTGTCCGATTCCCAATCTTCTACTGCGCCCTCCTTGCAGTAACTTTCGAGTTTAGCTCGCTCTTCGTCACTCAGCTCGTGCGCATATTTGTGTTGCTTGCGTTCGATTGCCCACGCCTTGAACCCTTCCACGGTCCAGTCAGAGACAAAACAGTTCATCTCATCCTTGTTACACCCCTGCAGGAAGGTGATGTTTTTGGCGATGCCGTTCTTGTACGCCTCCCAAGGGTCCTCAGGCAGGATGTGTCCGTCGCGGACCGGGAAGACGCGCAAACGGACTGCTTCTGCTGCGGTGTCTATCAGCGTCCGTGCGCCTGTCTTCAGCAACTCTGCCACAGTCTTGCAACCGAGAGCTTTCATCAGGTCATTCGTCGTGGCGATGGACTCTTGCAACGAATTGGTCTGGGTCGGTGCGCCGCTTTGGGCAATCACTTGATGGAAATACTGCTGCGCCCCCTTGATGAGCGGTTGCAGCGTAACACTTCCGGCCCCTGCTGACTCGCCCCAGATGGTCACACGCTCCGGGTCGCCGCCAAAGGCTGAAATGTTCTCATGCACCCACTTGAGGGCTTGCAGCTGGTCGAGCAGACCGAGGTTCTGGGCATCCGGATAGTCCTTGCCGTCCGGCAGGTGCGACAAATGGAGAAAACCTAATACGCCAAGGCGGTAAGGAATGGTCACAAAGATCACCTCCGAATGCTCTTTTGCCAGATTAGTGCAATCAAACACCTCCAGACTCGTACCTCCTGACACAAAAGCGCCGCCGTGAATCCAAACCATGACAGGTCGTTTCTCTGACTGCCCTTCGGCTTTCCAGATGTTCAGGTATAGGCAGTCTTCGCCCTGATATTCAGACACGGACAGATCCTGAACGGCTATCTTGCCAAAGTGGTATGCCTCATAAACGCCGTCATCCGGAGTCACATCCAACGGCGCTTTCCAACGCAAGTCGCCTATAGGTTGCGCGCCGACGAAAGGAATTCCTTTGTAGGAAATGATGTTCTCCTGTCTCCGTCCGACAAAAGTTCCATTGATGCACTTGACGGCCAGCGAACTATCGTACCGGCCGTCTGAAATAGGTTGGTTCATTCTGTTCATGGTGGATGGGTTTGATATATGGAGTAAGAAATGCGATTCGCAAGAGTAAGAAATGCTATTCGCAGTACAAAGATACAACATTTTTTTGAAATATGCAAGAGATTGAGCAATTTTTTTACGCAAATTCTTGCATTTATGATTTTTTATTGTATCTTTGCTGTCGATTTACCTAACCACGTAAAGTCTTACTGATATTGCAAACCAATAACTCTGATATTGCAAACCCATAACTAATCACGTATTGTTAAACACCTGAAACAACTAAAATCATGAACCGGTTATTCCTGACCATGTGTCTGGCTATAGCGTTGCCACTCACCATTTACGCATACGATTATGTGGATAGTCTCACCGTGTATTCGTCCATCGGGCAGGACAGACCCATGCTGGACATCTATGGCGATACCATTTCGCTCAATACGGATTATTATGCCGCCGATGCTGACAACGCTGACTTGGTTGTACATGTGGGCTATAGCGGAGACACGCTGGTTGCTATGTACCTATCCCGACAGGACACAACCAACATGGTCAAGCTCGAACGATTCCTTTCGAATGATGAAGTAT
>JAFSPC010000049.1 GCA_017443075.1 Paludibacteraceae bacterium | reverse complement strand
TGTGCCCCTGCGTTGGGTTGCCAGTGTCGTACCACAAATGCCGGAACCGAATAGAACCGTGCCAACCACGTATGACGGCACATCTCTTCGCCCTGATGATTGTACAAGATCGTTGTCCAGCGGTCGGTATGACGCGCCGAAGGCAGATATAGCGTCTTCGTGTGGTATGCCTGCCATAGGAAGAACGGATAATAAGGCTCATGCCCCGTCAGGTCAAAATCATACGTACGACCTTCTACCAGTTTTTCCTTCGGGTACGCATCTATCATCTGCTGCTTGTGCGCGGAGTAGTCAAAATGTTTCTCTGCATCTGCCGAATACTGCTCACGCAGCAGATTCAGGTTCAGCACGTTAAAGAACGGATTAGTCACTATCGGATTAGCGCCACGCGGAACCCAAGCCCCGCCATCCGGACAACCGGCATTCGCTATCCCGTTCGCCACCACATAATCCACCAGCGCAAGCACAGCCGCTTTGTTCGTCACAAAGCAATCTTCGTCCACATTGATGGCTATATCGCAATCCGTATCACGCAGCATCGTGCGGAAGTAGCCGTCGGCCGTCTGGTCGGTCAGCCGCACACACGGATAACCCCAGTTCTCGTACAGCCCTTTGCTCAATCGGTACAGTTTCAGGTCGAACGAACGACAATATATCTTTATTCTCAACGCACTCATAACATCTCCAGTATAGGCACAAGCAGTGCCTTTTTCACATAGATATAATACAATTGCCACCTGTAATCGCGCATCAGCCCTTGCCTGCGCGCATAGCTCATCACAGCCCCGAAGGCCTTACGCTTGTCGGCACCTTTCCATACGCGTCTTGATGTCAGACTGCCGGCATGCATCACGTAGTGGTACAAGGGCTTGTCTGTCTGCGCTATGCGGTTGGCGGACAGCAGGCAGCAGGTCAGAAAACTGCTATCCTCCGCACTTCGTGTAGCAGGAAAGCGGATATCGTTCTCTTGCAGCCACTCGCGGCGATAGATATAGGTGGTAAAATACGACACAAATGTCTTTAGCAATCGCCTGCGCAACGTTTTGGTCAGTTCGCCTTGAGGCATTTCGGGGTTCGTTAATATGCGCGAAGGGGCACCGGATTCAAAATCCTGCCATATATTTCCGCAACTCATGTCTGCCGAACGGGCATTGGTGTACAACAACTCGTACATATCCTTTTCTACCCAGTCATCGGCATCCAGAAACGCCACATACTCCCCCTGCGCCAACTGCAACCCGAGGTTGCGGGCCTGAGCAGGACCGTCGTTCGTTGGCGTGGCGGCGATGCGGCACGATATATCTTTTCGCTCCTGACGGCTGATGAATGCCTTGGCGATAGCAATGCTGTCATCCGTACCGCAGTTGTCTATCAGCAGCACTTCTATATCTTTCAGCGTCTGCGCCCACACCGATTGCAGGCAGCGTTCTATGTATGCCGCCGAATTATACACCGGTATGATGATACTTACTTTATACATGCTTATCGCCTGAATAATTTGACATACAGCCATTTCACCACCTTATCTACGCTACTGTTCAACCGCTCGTACCACGCAGGCCAACGCCTATGGTGCTTGTGCCAGTAGGATATATATTCCGTTCGCAGCAACTTGTTTTCCGGATACAGGCGCACCCGCCATCCGTACTGTTGGCAGATGGGTGCATACTTGGCATCCATCTGCTCCAGCTCTGCCGGATTAAAATCTGCACGCGGCATATCCAGCAGGTATATCTTGTACAATATACGCAGCCTGTTGATAAAATAGTTCGCCATCCACTTTCCTCTCACCTCCGTCAGGTCGGCTTTATGCGCTGCATAGTACGCCAACATCGCATCGGTCACGGTCTGCAACTGCCGAACACTCTTCATCAGCACCTCGGGCGCCATCGTCTGACCTTCGCGGTCAAGATTGTACTGATACAGGTTCAGGTCCAGAAAACATATCGTCTTGGCATAGAATGTCGGATAGCACGCCCACTCCGTGTCTGTATAACTAACACCTTCGGTCTGCTTATACCCAATCTGACGCAATAGTTCTGTACGATACGTGAGCGCGTGCATCAGAAAGAAACGTATATACCCGTCTTTCAGCACCTCGTCCAACGCATACACCTTGCCATACTCATACGGCTCGCGCCCCATGGTGTTATACTTGTACACCTCCCGCGTAGTTGCACCAATCTGCGTGAAGTGTGTCACTATCATATCCGGCACCGGCGCATATTCTGTATCCTGTCCCCTGTCAGCGCTGCGGCCTGTATCCTGTCCCCTGCCAGCGCAACGGTTTATATTCTTTATGCTGTCAACAAAGTTGTCCAGCACCGCGGTATCAAACCAGTCATCGGAGTCCAGCACTTTCACGTACAGTCCTTCCGCTACCGGCAGGGCTGTATTGATGGTCGAGCCGTAGTTGCCGTTAGGCTTATCTATCACCCGTACGATAGTCGGATATTTCCACGCATAGCCTTGTGCCACCTCCAGCGAGTTATCCTTGCTGCCGTCGTTCACCACCAGCACATCCAACTTATCCGCCTGCTTGGCACTCACCAAGCTATCCAAACACCGCGGCAGCAATCCCGCCATGTTATATGTCGGAATTATGATTGACAGTAATTTGCTCTTCATTTGCGCCATTTTTTACAACTCTCTATTCTTCAGCCATTTACAAAATCTCTACTCACCATATTTTTATAATTTGGTGAGTGCCACTCACCATTTTCATGCATATTCAGTATATGGTTTCGTTGTATCAAAAAGAATTCCATCGCCATGATAACTTGGTTCTAATTGGGGAATCATATAATCATCTCCATACATCTTGCGCAACATATTATCGTAACCATTCTGAATTGGAACCTCAAAATCCTCGAAAGGAACCCATATCGTCTGTTCAAAATCACTTTTGGGGAATGTCCTGTTTTTAATGTTATTGTAGCTGTACATGATATTCCCTATATAATCGCTTTTTTGTGCGTTGTTTTTCCTTAGAATGTCTTCCATGTGTCTATACCATTTTTTGTGATTTACACATGACGCCAACAGATGAAACAGATATGCAGC
>JAFSPC010000048.1 GCA_017443075.1 Paludibacteraceae bacterium | reverse complement strand
GGCATAGACGGTACGGCAAGCGGACATGACGGCAATAGCACCTCCGTCGGGATTGATAACAGCCTCCTCGCTGGCACTCTGTTCGTCGGCATCGAAATGTGCGAATCCGCAGGTAGCCAACATCCAGAACCCTTGGTTGGCATTGGTCATCAAGCGACAGTCGCGCAAGGTGAGCAGGCTCTCGGAAGAGATATTGTTGTAGCCTCCGTGGCCTGAATAATTGAAGAACAGCACACCGTGATTGAGGAGGTTGAGGAACTTATTCTTAGCCAAGGGATAACTTTCACCCGAGGCACTTGCCTCCTGTGCATAGGCGTCAAGATAAATCTTGTTGACGACGAAAGCGGGGTTGTTCAGCCGGATTCGTTCCGCCGCCTGATCGCCAATGCGCGTATGCATGTTGCCATCGCCATCATCGGCAACGAAGACGAGTTGCTGGCGCCACTTGCCGGGGTTATCGTTGCGCAGGTAGGCAGCGATCTTTTGTGCCACGCCGTTAGCCGCGCTGACGGAAGAGACAGGCAGACGTCCGACACCAATATCCATGCGACCAGAGACATCGGATGTGCCCTCGTGGTCGTCAAGGAAAGCGAAATAGTCGTCGGAGGCATACGCCCGTGTTTCCTCCTCGCTATTGTCTGCCTGATAGGTAAGCAAGGTGTTTGGGCCTGAGTTAGGCATGAGTTTGCGGTTGTCGTATGTGCCGTCGCCAAAGAGCAGCAGCCACTTGGGTCGTTGTTCGGTATTGGCAGCACGGTCGTAGAGCATCTTCATGCACCATCTGTATGCGGAGGCATCGGGTGTGCCGGACGAGAACTCGTTGTACACCTGGCGGTCGGTGACGATGGCGGTGGTGATGGCGTCATACTGCTCGTGGGCATCGGCAATGGTCTGCGCAGCGGGAACAAAATCCTCGGGGCAGATGATGAGCAGATCGATATTACTGAGCGCGTGTAGGTTCTGGTTAGGAATGTCGCCAACGAGCGTCGGCTTGCGCCAGCCGTCCTGACTATTAGGATTGACCGCCAGAATGGTTTGCAGCGAATGATTATAGCCGATAAAGGTCAGCGTCTGTCCGTTGCGCACGGATGGGATACGGGATATGGCGGTGGGATCGGATATATCCCAAAGTTCGATGCCGTCGTTAGCATTACTTAGCGTGTAACGGGTGTTAGCCGTAGATCCGAGATGTTCGACATTAGCGATGCGCATCTCTTGCCCTGTCATGACCAGCCGACAGGTGGCAGCCATCTCAACAAAATTGAGGTACCCCCGGCTGCCCGAGAGCGAGTTGGCGAACCTAATCTCAAAGGGTTGGGCGCCCGTGCCAACAACGGGGAGGGTGAACCGGTCGCTGCTTTCGTTCGTTCGCGCCTTGGTATAGAAATCCGAAACAAGGATAGCAGAAATGCTGCACGAATAGGAGTTGTCGCCCACGGACATGGTGAATACAGACGGATTGGTAGAAGCCGCAGCCACACGGCAACGGATATCCAAATTCGTGCCGGAAACGACGTCATGGAAGGGGAAAGAGAGTTGTAGTCTCTGGCGCGCACTATTGAGTTGTTCGCCATAGAACTCTCGCCCGCCTCCCGCCTTGCCTGAAGGATCGACAACGTTGACCGAATCCAGTTCGTGTAGGATGTATGCCGTATACGTGTCAGCAGAGAATGCGGCGTTGGTTAGCGCTTCCGCCTGCGTAATGAGGCGCTGCTCGCCTGCGTTGTCTGAAAGGAAATAGTAGCCGTACGAACTATATGGGTTGCGCGTGTGAACGAAATGCTTGTTGGCATACGTCCAGCTATCTACACCTTGTGCGTAGAAGAGAATATAATCGCCCTTGCCGAAGACGCCGTCAGCACCGGTGTTCATGTAGAACGCTACGGGCGGCAGGTCGTCGTGCTTAGCCAGCTGAAAATCCTGATTAAGCATAGCACCGCCGTAGCCATAGATACGCACGTTGGCGGGGTCGAGGCCATAGGAGTTCAGATCATCGTAGGTGAGGCAATAAATGCCGGACTCCTGCACACGTATCTTGACCCATTTGCCACTATTGAGCACAGACTGTGAGGTATATGTATGCGCCATGATGCCAGCCGCAGCCCACATGAACAAGGCAGATAGGATAGTCAGTCTTTTCATTTGATTTTGCAATATAGTAATTCAGTGTTTGGTAGTGCCGAACGGACGATATCGTCGGTTATCAGTTGCCACGGCTGCTGTTGTGCCGCCACGTAGATGAGGTCTCCTTGGCGTATGGTGAGCAGGTTGCTGGCGCGTGCGACAGCCTGGCAGAAGATGTCGGGGTCGGGCATCCAGTCAAGCTCGCACACCTGTTCGCCGTTGCGCAAGAGTTGCCATCGAGACTCCGGCATGGGTACGCTCTGCCACTCGCCTAACGCCAGCGAGCCCTCGAAAGCGATAGCTTGAGTCCACGCTTTGCCCTGCAGTTGCGCCTCGTGCAGTTGGTCCGCCGCAAAGAAATCCATTCCCGTAGCGACGGCGTCGAAGTATCGCGATGCAAAACGGGGTGCAATACATTTGCCCAGACGTGACACACGCAAAACATAGCAGGGCAAAGCCTGCAACCTGCCGACCCACTCGGGAACAAACAACGGCTTGCGGTTAACCAGCATAGAGCTGTCGCTCTTGAGCACGATGTTCTCGCTACCGTCGTAATATGTTATGCCAATAATCTTCAATTCAGGCTGTCAGAACTTGTTGTTGCGCGGGTATATGCTTACCCATCGGGTAATGAAATGTTTACCGCAAAAAAGCGCACAAAGTTACAAATTTATTTTCAGATTTGCAAGTGTAACGCAAATTTTGTACATTTTTTCCAAATTCCAGCACCTTTGCAAAGCAAAAACGCTGAGAAGGGTCAGCACGCGGCAGGGAGAACAGCGGAACTATTTCGCCCTGATAAAGATTTGCACGGGTGTACCGCAGAAATCCCACCACTCGCGGAGCTTATTCTCAAGGAAGCGTCGGTAAGGCTCCTTGACATATTGCGGCAGGTTGGCGAAGAACACGAAGGTAGGAATCTGCGTGTTAGGCAACTGAGTGCAATACTTGATTTTGATATACTTGCCCTTGGTGGCAGGTGGTGGATAATTCTCGATGAGGGGGAGGAAATTCTCGTTGAGTTTGGCAGTAGGTACCTTGCGGTTCTTGTTCTCATAGACATGAAGAGCCGTTTCCATCACCTTGAAGATGCGCTGCTTGGTGACAGCAGATGTGAATATGATGGGGAAATCGGTGAACGGCGCCAGACGGGAGCGTATAGCACTCTCGTAGCCCTTGATATCGGCGTTTGTTTTGCTCTCGACCAGGTCCCACTTGTTGACGCAGACGACGAGCCCCTTCTTGTTCTTCTGAATGAGCGAGAATATATTCAGGTCCTGCGCCTCTATCCCGCGCGTTGCATCCAGCATGAGGATGCAGACGTCGGAGTTCTCGATAGCACGAATGGAGCGTACGACGCTGTAATACTCGAGGTCTTCGGTGACTTTGGCTTTCTTGCGGATGCCAGCAGTGTCCACGAGGTAGAAATCCTTGCCGAACTTATTGTAGCGGGTATAGATACTATCGCGTGTAGTGCCCGGTATATCGGTGACGATGGTTCGCTCCTCGCCAATGAACGCGTTGAGTATACTGGATTTGCCGGCATTGGGACGGCCGACGATAGCAAATCGCGGCAGTTCGTCGATTTGTTCGTCGCCAGTGTCAGACTTGAAGCGGGAGCATATCTCATCGAGCAGATCGCCGGAGCCGAGACCATTCTCGGCAGAGAGGATGAACGGCTCGCCAAGCCCGAGTTTGTAGAACTCCGGTGCGCCATACTGATTATCGAAGGTATCGACTTTGTTGACCGCCAGCACCGTCGGTTTGCCGGCTTGTCGGAGTAGGTGTGCGACCTCCTGGTCGAACTGCGTGACGCCTTCGTTAACATCGACCACGAGCAGTACAACGTCCGCCTCGCGTATGGCGAGGTTGACCTGCCGGTTGATTTCGGATTCGAAGGTATCTTCGGAGTTGAGGACCCAGCCACCGGTATCGATGACGCTGAACTCCCTGCCACACCACTCTGCCTTGCCGTATTGGCGGTCACGTGTAGTGCCGGCAGTATTATTAACGATGGCACGCCTTGTGCCAGTCAAACGATTGAAAAGGGTCGATTTCCCGACATTGGGACGCCCCACTATCGCCAAAATATTCGCCATAGTATTGTTATGATATTGTTATGATTTTTGTTATATGCTTATGTTGTTTACAATTTGACAAATTCGACACGCCTGTTTTTGGCCCGCCCCTCATCGGAAGTGTTGTCGGCGAGTGGTGCCGACTGCCCTTTGCCGGTGGCAGAGAGCCGGTCGGGGCTGATACCCATCCGGACGAGTTGTTCGACGATGGCCTGTGCGCGTTGCTCGCTAAGCGTTTGGTTGGAAGCAGCATTGCCGGTGTTGTCGGTGTGGCCTTGCACCTCGAAGCGCAGGGAGGGGTCGTCGTTCATCAGGCGGAAGATACGATTGATCTCGCCCATGGACTCGGGTTTGATAGTAGCCTTGCCTATATCGAACGTTATGCCGTAGGTGATGATGCGTCCCTCGGAAGCGATGCGGTCGTAGAGAGGTACGGCACCTTTGGCTATGCGGACGTTCTTGACGAAGTACAAGCGTTGATTGGTCCCCGTGCCGTGGATAGCCAGCCACTTGGGCACCATAGCGTTGGGGATATTCGCCACGCGCTGGTTGTCGAAGTAAATCTTGTACGCGCGCCGGTTGAACGAGATAGCAATATGATGCCATGCCTCGTGTTCGACGGAACGCAGCAGGTACTCGCCCGAGCGGGTCTCGCCATTGGCTCGCCAATGGTAACGGAAACGCTGGTCAGCGACCTTGGTGTTGACGTCTTCGTCCATCTGCGCAGGCAGGTTGATGTGCAGCGAATGGTTATCACCGTCCCAGACTTTATCCTTGGAAACACGATCTGCTGAAGAGAGGTAGACATCGTATTCGCCCCAGCCATGCAGTTCTTCGCCCATCTCCTGCTCCCAGACTTTCTCGTGGCGATAATACACATCGAACTCAATGGTGCAGACGTCCGTCAGATATGTCTTATTGTCCTGATAGAGAGGCGTGATGACAGCATCCTGCAAGTTGATACACTTGACGCCATTGATCTGCACTATCTCCGCCGCGCCCTGAAAAGCATCCCACATCTGCGGAAACTCGCCAAGCGGCTCGCCAGCGTTGTTGTCCTCGAAGATGATCTCATCGCCGGCAACGAAGTCGTAGTTGTTCCACGCCATGGTGCTCTGGACGATCTGTTGTGCGCCCTTGGGTGCGCCACACTCAGCGCAGAACTTGCCGGTGTTGCCTTGGTGGCCACATTTCTCGCAGGTCCAGACAGCCTGTTCGGCAGGTTCGGGGCGTTTGGCGCCACATTCGGCGCAGAACTTGCCGGTGTTGCCTTGTGCTCCGCACGCAGGACAAGCCCACCCTTGCGCCTGTTCAGATGAGGTCTGCGCGGCTTGTTCGCCCTCCTGTGCTTCGCCTTTGTCGTTCTTAGCCTGATAGGTTTTGGGGTCAAGGGCTTTGTTCACCCCTTTCTGAACGGCTTTGTTCACATTCTGTTGAATTGCTTTCTCGGCGGCTTTTTCGGCACCTTTGAGCAATTGGTTGAGGAACTGTGCATTCGCAGGAGTTACGAGAGTCAGCAGCACGATGCCTGCTAACAGATGTTGGAAGAAGGTTTTCATATCAGTAGGGGTTTAAACGAAGAAGGTTCTCATATCAGT
>JAFSPC010000047.1 GCA_017443075.1 Paludibacteraceae bacterium | reverse complement strand
GTGGGCTTGCATACGAACATGGCATCAAAGACGCCGTCTTGCGGATCGGCGTCAGGGTTCTGACGAATGCCTCCGCCTGAGTAGGGCCCGTTGCCGATGTTCATGGTGAACAGGGGCTCGTCCACAATCTCTGTGCCGTCCACTATCAGCTGCATAGGTATAGGCTTCTGGGCCCAGACCGCTGCCAGCAGGCCGAACAGATAGTTCACGTGGTGCGAGCCGAGGTAATACTTTAGCTTCTCTGCCTTCTGGCAGGTTAGCGGATCAACGCCGAACCCTACCGAGTTGATAAAGTAGCGATGGTGCTCAATATGGTTGCGCCAGTAGGTAACGCATCCTACATCCAGCGGATGTCCCTCGCCTGACAGGAACCGTTCGATGGAACGTTTGTAGTCCTTTGTCAGATTCCAGTAGCGTCCCCAGTCGTTACCTGTGCCACGCGGCATGAGTCCCAACTTGATGTTCCGGCGTTGTGCGCAGGATATCTTAGCACGCATGATGCCGTTCAGCGTTTCCGACAAGGTGCCGTCACCACCGATTACCAAGATCTCGTCGCAATGATAATCTTCCACCAACTCGCGTGCCTGCTCGGTAGCATGAGCGGCGTACTTTGTTACGCGAAACTCATAGGGTATATGCCGCTCGCGCAACACGTTCCATAGGTACATGCGTTGCATGCGGTACGCACGTTTGCCTGATTTGGGATTGATGATTACTCCTAACATGTTATTTAGTCAAAATACCGCAGCCGGTGGCTGCTCAAAGTAGAAAGACTGCTGCGCTCAAAGAGAAAAGCCTATAATGACTTGAAGAGTCTGTATTGTCTCGTATATGCCAAGTACGCGGACCTTGCCTTTGAGTGCCACGGTACATTATTGTAGTGCTTCGGCAAAGCGTTCGGCTTCAGCCAATTGGTCAATTTTCCCCACATCCATCATCCGGTACCCGCGTGGGACATAGGCGCGTACGATGCCTGTCCGGCGCGTTACAGCCGACAGGTAGGCATCTATCAGGGAGAACTTGTCACCTTTCTCCGCCTGCGTCTGCCGTAGTGTGCGGAAGAAACTCGGCGACACGATCTGCATACCTGAGAATGCCAATGGCACCAGATCTTCCGTTGTGGCATGTGCAGGGCGGTACTCGCCCGTCTGCTTGTTCGTCCAGCCGCGCAACGTTCCCCATCCGTCAAACAGCAGGTAGCGTTGCGTCTGTCTGTCAGACACTACAACCGTGGCCTGCAGCTCTTGCCCATTGGTTGACGATGAGGTATCGGCATGCGCCGCCATCAGTTGTCCGAGGTCGATGTTCGACAATATATCCACGTTGCACACCAGTATAGGCTCCGTGGGCTCGTTGTCATGGCTGAAGGCGTATAATAGTCCGCCGCCCGTCTCCAGTAGTCGTTCACGTTCGTCGCTGATACGTATGCGGCAGCCGAAGTGGTTGTTGGCTTGCAGGTAATCGATAATCTGGTCGCCAAAGTGGTGAATATTCACTACCATGTCGGTTATGCCGGCGGCTTTCAGCTTCTCGATCTGCCACTGCAGCAGCGTCTTGCCGGATAGGGGTAGGAGTGCTTTGGGGTGCGCCTCAGTGAACGGCTTGAGACGTGTGCCCAAGCCCGCTGCAAAAATCATTGCTTGCATATCAGTTCTTTTCAGCCAAAGGTTTGTCTATATCCTGTTCGGGCAGCGTGCGCTCCACGTTTTGCTCGCGGTGGATGAGTTGTACCTCCACGCCGAACTTCGTGTTCAGGTGCTCCGCCATCTTTTCAGCCGCATATACGGACCTATGCTGCCCGCCGGTGCAGCCGAAGCTGACCATCAGGTTGCGGAAACCGCGGTCGATATACCGCTTGACGCTGGCGTCCACCAGTTTGTATGCCGAGTCGAGGAAGGGCAGTATCTCGCCGTCTTGCTCAAGGAACTTGATTACCGGCTCGTCCATGCCGGTGAAATAGGTGTAGCGCTCGTACTTGCCGGGGTTGTTTACGGCACGGCAGTCGAACACGAATCCGCCGCCATTGCCGCTGTCGTCGGCAGGAATGCCTTTCTTGTAGGAGAACGAATAGACCTTCACCACCAGCGGTTTGCGCACGCTAACCTCCTTGAACTGCTTCATCTCGGTCATCTCGTGCAGCACCTCGATCAGGTAGGGGTAGTCGTCTGCCGCATCCTTCAGCAGGCGTCGCAGGTTCTCGATGGCATACGGGATGGATTGCAGGAAGTGCGGTTTCTTCTCAAAGTATCCTCGGAAGCCGTATGCACCTAACACCTGCATCGTGCGGAACAGCACAAAGTGCCGCAGGGTGGCATAGAACTCCTGCTTGTCAACCGGCATGAACGTTGATAACTCGTCGAGATACTCCTCAATCAGCTCATGGCGCAGTTCGTCGTGGAAGTTGGCTTTTGCCTGCCATAGGAACGAGGCAACGTCATAGTACATCGGTCCGCGTCTGCCTCCCTGAAAATCGATGAAGTAAGGTATGAGTTCGCCGTCCTTTTCGGCAATCATGACATTGCGGCTCTGGAAGTCGCGGTACATGAACGCATTCATCTGCTTCTGTTGCAGCAGGATATATGCGAGGCGCTCAAATTCGTTCTCCAGTTTGTCCTCTTGGAACTCCAGACCTGTTGCTTTCAGAAAGCAGTACTTGAAGTAGTTCAGGTCCCAGCGGATACTCCTGAGGTTAAACTCGGGCTGCGGATAGCAAACGCGGAAGTCGAACTGCTCGGCAGCCCTGATCTGGAACTGTGCGAGGGCGCGAATCGTCTTGCGGAGCATTGCTTTCTCGCTCTCGCAGAATACGCCGGTCTTGCGCCCGTCGGCTATATAGTTGAATGGCAGCGTATCGCCCAGATCCTCCTGGACGTATGCCATCTCGTCGTCGCTGACAGCCAGTACGCGTGGCACGTTCAGCCCCTGCGCAAGGAAATGTTTGTCCATCATGAGGAAGGCATGGTTCTCGTCGCGCGAGGTGCCTTGTACGCCTATCAGAGAGGTTTGCTTGTCGTCGCTGTAGATGCGGTAGTATCGCCTGTTGCTGCCCGAGGCGGTCAGGGCTATCTGCTCACCGGATTTTTTGCCTGTGGCTTGAGTAAATAATTGTGATAGTAGCATGAATGATTCGTAATTCGTGATGTTACATAAACGTGTATAAAACGCGGGTACAAAGTTACTAAATTTTTTTCAAATATGCAAATTTTATTGCATTTTTTTTGACAATAATAATTTTATTTAGTGCTTTCGCTGCAATTATCGCCAAAGTAGTTGCGCATGTCAACTATTTTTTGTACCTTTGCGCTCCAAACCGCAACAGGCGGTATGTTTATATGTTCAAATCGTATATGTATGCTCATCAGCGTTTGCGTTTCAAGTGTTTGTCTCGCAAGGGTTACGCTGCGTTTTGCTCCATGCATCGCGAGGTGACTATCGGGCGCATTAAGGCGTCGGTAGCCAATCTTGAGTTGCTCAAGTCGGGCAAGGCTGCGTTGCTCATGTTGGCAATGCTGGTTACACCTGAGGCGTTTGCGCTGGATGAGCCGGATCATGATCAGGGAGGTTCAGTGTCCGCTGCGGCTGTTCAGCCGGCAGCACCTGATGTTCAGACCTCCGCCCATCGGCAATTTAGTGTTCAGGAAGTGCTGGTGGTGGCCAACAAAGCTGAACTTCAATCGGATGCTTACCGTATCGTTTCCACCATTTCGCACGCGGAGATAGCGGCTCTGCCCGTCAAGACTGTAGCGGATATCTTGCAGTATCTGCCGGGCTTGGATGTGCGCAGACGTGGAGCCAACGGCGCGCAGGCGGACCTGAGTATGCGTGGCGGCACGTTTGACCAGGTGTTGGTGCTGCTGAACGGCGTGCCGCTCAACGATGCGCATACCGGCCACTACACCTTGCATCTGCCGCTGTCAGCCATGCTGATCGATCGTATAGAGGTCTTGCAGGGCGCCAGCACTCTCACCGCCGGCACCAACGCATTTGCAGGAGCGGTGAATATCGTTACCAAAGATGCCCGCAGGAATACCGGTGCCGGGTACGGCGTCTATCAGCAGACGGATGTTCAGCTGTCGGCTTCCGGCAATTCGCTGATTAAGTTGGAGGCAGGCACCAACGCCTACCTGCATCCTGAGTTTGCCTATGCCGGCGGCACAGGCGAGGTAGCCGTGAATGCTTCGGCCGAGTATTCGCGTTCGGGGGGCTACTACGCCCCGCATCCGTCCGCCAAGGAGTCGGAAGCGCTCGCCAACAGCGACTGCCGTTGGGCGAACGTCTATCTGCAGACTCGCTGGCGCGGACTGGATATGCAGGTCGGCGCGCAGTACAAGGATGCCGGTGCGGGGTTGTTCTATGGCGGCAGTACAGATCAGTTTGACGCCACGCGTACCGCCTTTGGCTCGGCCGCCTACAAGCACCATTGGGGGGCTTGGAGTCTGCAGGCTCGGGCTGCCTATCGCGCTAACTATGACCGCTACGAGTGGCATCGCAACCAACGCCTGTATGGCAACTTCCACTTCTCGCAGAATAGTTCTGCCGCACTGAGCGCGGCGTATGCCTCGTGGATAGGAACGACCACGGTCGGCGTCGAACTGCGGAACGAGAATATACACTCCACGAACCTTGGAGACACCATCAATCCCAATGGACAGGTGCCGAATGTGGAGGGATTCAACCTGCGCGACTTGGATGTGCTGCAGCTGGTTAAGGGGAAGAACAGGTTGAACATCAACTACTATGTTCAGCAGACTATTCATTACGACCGTCTGAGTGCGTCAGTGGGTATCTTTGGGCTGACGGTGCTGCAATCCGCAGGTCGACTGTTCGCTCAGTCCGCTGACACGCATATCACGGGTGGGGCTAACATCGGCTACGAATATCTAAGCGGCAGCATCAGCGAGCAGGGGAACGGCTCGGTGTATATGAATGTGCATCACGCCGTGCGTATGCCCACGTTCACCGACCTCTACTATGATGCCGGCAACCAGTTGGGTAGCCGTGACCTCCGGCCCGAGAAGGCATGGACGTTCTCACTCGGCGCCACGTACAACTGGCGCGGGCTGTCGCTCACAGCTGACGGGTGGTACCGCCGCGGCACGAATATCATCGACTGGGTGTATGTGCCCGGCGATACGCGCCGCCCGTACCACGCCATGAATCAGCAACTGATTAATAGCGCCGGCACCGAACTGACAGCCGTCTACAGACCTTTGCCTGTTGGCTATCAGCCACAGGCGTTCAGCGAATGGCTGCGGATGGTGAAGGTGAGTTATGCGTACACGTGGCTCGACCTCGATCTGCATGAGGCGCAATCGAGGTACTTGGACTACCTGAGTCATAAGCTGGTTGTGGGCTTGGAGCATGGCATATGGGTGTCGCGCAACCCGAAGAAGACCGGTGTGCTCGCGGCATCGTGGACGATGAGGTGGCAGAAGCGCGAGGGCGATTATACCTCTGCCGAAGGAGCGGTGACCGCCTATGAGCCTGTGCTGCTGCTGGATGGTGCCATCTATTGGCACAACGAACGCGTGAAGATCAGTGCCGAATGTACGAACATCACCAACCGCCATTACTACGACTACGGGGCGCTGCTCATGCCTGGGGCGTGGGGAACGATGGCGATAGAGGTGCGGTTGTGAGGGGCGTGAATGGCATAGCCATAACCAACACCGCGTAGCGGTAACCAACACGCAGTAACGAACACGGAGGTACACGGACCCCCACGGAATACTGAGAATACTCTGCTCCGCGCTAATCAGTGAAAGTCCGTGTAGCATAAAAGTAACCAACACGCAGTCACCAACACGGCGTAGCGGTAATCAACACGCAGTCACCAACACCGCGTAGCGGTAACCAACACGCAGTCATCAACACGAAGTAATCAACATAGAGGGGGGTGCCCAATTGGGCACGCCCTCACTTTTTTGCCGTGTAAACGGTTGTTATACCAAAGGTTAGGGGCATTATGCCGATATGGGTGAATCCTGCGCTGCGCAGGTGTGCGGCGAACGCCTCACCGTAAGGGAAATTTTTGACAGAGCGATTCAGGTAGGAGTAAGCCCCTTTGTCGCGGCTGGTGAGATTGTCGATGAACGGCAG
>JAFSPC010000046.1 GCA_017443075.1 Paludibacteraceae bacterium | reverse complement strand
ATCGAATTGCAAGACGGCGGTTATGCCTTTGTGCACGAGGCGGCACTCAGGGATTATCCTGCACAGAACCTCTATTATCAGGATGGCGCGCTACGCACGTATCTGACGCCGTGGCTGGACGAGGATGCGCAGCCGATGGATGCCAAGGCATACAAGACCGTACCCTTCCCTACGCCGTGGCGTATGGTGATTCTGACCCGTACGCTGCCGGAGATGGTTGCCTCAAGAATCATGCTGAATCTAAATCCGCCTTGCCGCATAGATGATACCTCTTGGATCAAGCCGATGAAGTTCATTGGTATATGGTGGGGTATGCATATCAAAACGATGACCTGGGAAGCCGGCCCCAAACACGGTGCTACGACGGCAAATATGGAACGTTACCTGCGCTTTGCCAAGGAGCACGGTATAGGCGGCGTTCTGGCAGAAGGCTGGAACATAGGTTGGGAGGACTGGAAGCATTTCGACTTCACCACACCTTATCCTGACTGGGATATGGATTATCTGAGTCGTCTGGCAGACAGCCTCGGTGTGCAAATCGTGGGACATAACGAAACGGGAGGCAATGCGGCAGACTACGAGGCGGTGCTGGATGAGGCATACGCCTATCATCAGGCGCACGGCATCCACGCCATCAAAACGGGTTATGTGGCACCAATCATCCGCACTGTTGACGGCTTGCAATGGAACAAAGGTCAGTCGGGCGTACGCCATTACCGCAAGGTGATAGAGACGGCCGCCAAGTATCATATCATGATTGACAACCATGAGCCTGTCATGCCCACGGGCTGGCAGCGCACGTATCCCAATCTGGTTACGCAAGAGGGCGTACGCGGTCAGGAGTGGAACGCGTGGAGCGCGGACGGAGGTAATCCGTGTGAGCACGTTACGGTGCTGCCTTTTACGCGTATTATGACCGGCCCTGTGGATTACACGCCCGGTGTGTTCCACTTTGAGAACCCGGGTTATGCTATGGACCCCACCGGTAGCCGAGGTTCAGCCCAGAGCAATGCGCCACGCGTGCATTCGACACTGATGAACCAGTTAGGATTGTTCGTGTGCTTCTATTCGCCGCTGCAGATGGCTTGCGACTTGCCGGAACATTACATGGAGCATGCGGATGCTTTCCGATTTATCGAGCATGTGCCCTGCGACTGGGAGCGTTCGCTGTTAGTGGACGGCAAGATTGGCGACTTCTGTGTATTTGCTCGTCAGGGTCGCGGCACGGACAACTGGTACATCGGCGGCATAACCGACGAGCAGGCGCGCGAGGCAGTGGTGCCGCTGACGATGCTGGACGAGGGCACAACATATACCCTGACGCTGTACCGCGATGCGGAGGATGCCGACTGGGAGACGCGCCCGTACGCATACGTGATAGAGGAAAGTGAAGTGCGTGCCGTTGATACCTTGCACATACGCATGGCGTCAGGCGGAGGATTTGCGGCAGAAATATTGCCTAAAAATTAGTTTTACCCCCGATATAGCTCCGTAAACGGCTCGAAAACGGCTCGTGAACGGCTCGGAAACGACCTGACAACGGCTCGTAGGCACTTGTAAGCTACTCGTAAATGGCTCGACAATGGACTGAGCCAATCTCGACAATGGACCGATAAAGTTTTTTTGCAAATCAGCCAAATGTTAACAAAAATAATATATCTATGAAAGACAAGCTCTTGATTTTACTATTTGCGTTTGCCGGTTTATTGCCGTTGCATGCGCAGCAAGTGGAAGGTGTTGTGACCGACCAATCGACCGGTGAGAGCCTGATTGGCGTGTCGGTGCTGGTGCAGGGTACAAGCAACGGCACCGTAACCGATTTTGACGGACATTACGCATTGTCAGGCGTGGAAGCAAACGCCACGTTGGAATTTTCGTACATGGGCTACACCACCCAGACCATTGCCGTTGATGGCAGAAAGGTAATCAACGTAGTGTTAGCCGAAGCCAGCCATGAGATTGACGAGGTGGTGGTAATCGGCTATGGCAGCCTGAGCAAGAAGGAGGTGTCCAGCTCGGTAGTACAGGTGGATGCCAAGGATTTCAACAAAGGTGCGATGAATAACCCGATGGAGATGCTGAGCGGCAAAGTAGCCGGCTTAAATGTATCATCGGTTGCAGCCGCTAATCCGAACGCGTCGTCCGACCTGCAGATTCGCGGTGCCGGTTCGCTGACGGCGAGCAACAGTCCGCTCGTGGTGATTGACGGTATAGCCGGTGGTGACATCCGCAACATTGCAGCGCAGGACATCGAGTCCATCACCGTGCTGAAAGATGCCGGTTCGGCAGCTATCTATGGTACGCGCGGTGCGAATGGTGTGATCCTCGTTACGACCAAGAAAGGCGCAGGCAACGATGCAGGGAAGTTCACAGTGACCTACGACTCGTATTTCGATGTGAACATTGCCAATGCTCACCCGCAAGTGATGTCGCCCGATGAGTACCGCCGCAGTCGCCGAGGTACGGATTACGGCTACAGCACCAACTGGTACGACCTGATTGTTAAGCCTGCTACGTACGATATCAACCAGTATGTGAGCATCAACGGCTCGACGAAGCATGGCTACTATGCCGCCTCGTTCAACTTCAAGGACGCCAAGGGCTTGGATATAGTGAGCGGGCGTCGTGAGTATGGCGGACGGTTTGCTGCCGAGCAGAAGTTCATCGGTGATCATCTGGTGCTGAGCGGCAGTCTGTCTGCGCGCCGCGTGGATGAGACCTGGGGGGATGACAGCCAAGTGGATAACGCATTGAACCTGAACCCGACTATGCCTGTATATAATCCCGACGGCTCGTACTATCAGCCCACGAACACCACCGGCGCGGTCAACCCCGTAACCAAACTCAAGGAAGAGACGAGCCAAGGCAAGCGTATGTACCTGCTGGGCAACGTGGACCTGAAGTACAACATCTGGCACAACGAGAATCATAATATCTCAACCAATGTCAACTATGCGTTGCAGTACAACGATCTGAAGCGGTTGTTCTATTCGTCGTCGAAATCGAACAGCAGTTTCTGGGACGGCGTACATGGTACAGCCACGCTTCAATACGAGAAGTGGCAGACTCACCGCATAGAGTGGCTGGGTAACTATGGTTTGCAACTGGATGAACACTCGCTGAAGATCGTAGCGGGCTACAGCTGGGAGCGCTCGATGTATGAGACGATGTGGATGCAGAACCGCGATTTTGCATACGACAACATGCTGTGGAACAATATAGGTGCCGGCACCTATCTGACTGACGGCAAGGCCGGCATGAGCAGTTACCGCAACGAGACGACGCTGATAGGTTTCTTCGGGCGCGCGAACTACAACTATAATGACATGCTCTTCGCATCGGTATCATTCCGTCGCGAGGGTAGCAGTAAGTTTGGCGTGAACAACAAGTGGGGTAACTTCCCCTCGGCATCCCTCGCATGGGAGATGATGGCTTGCGACTTTATGTCCCCAGCCAAGTCGGTGCTTAAGAGCCTGAAGCCTCGTGTGAGCTATGGTCTGACCGGTCGCTCGGATTTCGACCCGTACAAGTCGGTAGCGATGTACGGCACGAGCAACAGTTACCTGATGGACGGCGCGTGGGTAGTTGGGTATGCTCCAACCGCCAACTCCAATGCAGACCTCAAGTGGGAAAAGAATGTCGCGATCAATGCGGGTGTGGATTTTGACCTGTGGGGACGTCTTCGCGGCTCGATTGAATACTACAACCGTGCATCGCAGGACCTGCTGTACAACTACACTGCTCCGCAACCGCCGTTCGTATATGACAAGATTCTGGTGAACGTAGGTACGACCACCAACTATGGCGTGGAGGTTGTGCTGAACGCGGATGTGATCAAGCGCAAAGATTTCCTTTGGAACATGGGTATCAACTATTCGTGGGGCAAAACCAAACTGACCAAGTTATCGAACGACGTGTATAAGGCCGATTACCTTGAGTTGTACCAGAAAGTAGGTATCGGTACGAACGAGTATTACTTCCGCGTAGTGGAAGGCGGTGAGGTAGGTCAGTTCTACGGCTACGAGGCCGCCGGAGCGGACAACAAGGGGCAGCTGCTTGTATATGATAATGACGGCAACCCCCGTCTGGCATCAGAGGCAGACCTGAGTTGGAAACGATTCATCGGCAACGGTGCGCCCAAGCACTTCCTGAACTGGAACAACAGTTTCACGTACAAGAACTGGGACTTCTCGATGATGTGGCGCGGTGCGTTCGACTTCGACATCTTCAACATGCGCCGCTATAACATGGGTATGCAGAACGGCGGTTCGGACAATACGCTGCGTTCCGCCTATGCCGAGGGCACGGTGGTGAAGTCGCACGGCGGTGTCATTTCCTCCTACTTCCTTGAGCGCGGCGATTACTTCAAGCTTGATAATGTGACTATCGGTTACAACGTAGTGGTGCCAGAGGCGAAATACTTCCAGAACATGCGTATCTATCTGACGGCAAAGAATATAGCCACAATCACCGGCTACACGGGTAACGACCCTGCCGTAGTCAGCAGCACGGGCATAACGCCGGGTGTAGATAACGCCAGTGCGTACCCGACGGCTACATCGCTGGCGTTAGGTATAACACTTAATCTGAAGTAATTGATAAATGACAATAGATAGTTGAAAGTTATGAAAAAGTTAATCTATATAGCAGGGCTGGTATTAGGCATGACTGCCCTGTCGGGCTGTACAGACCTGACGGAGAAGAACTTCTCAAACATCGATGCGGGGGTGTACTACCAGAACGAGGCATCGGTCAAAGGGGCTATAGCCTCAATCTATGCGAGTGCGGCGTACGGATTCTGCGAGTATTTCTACTACCTGCAGGAGTTCAGTGCGGACCAGATAGCATGGCGTACATGGAATGCGGGTAACTGGGGTTGGGATGAAGGACTGAAGTTTGTGCTCTCGTCGCACACATGGACCTCGGAGGCCACGATCGTGCTTCAGGCATGGCAGTCGGCGTGGCAGACGATAGGCATGTGTAACCAACTGTTGGGCGATCTGGCGAACATCAAACCCGAGGCCATAGGCATGACCGCAGCGCAGATGGAAGCATACATCGGCGAGGTACGTACGCTCCGTGCGTGGGCGTACTACAACAACTTTGAGTTATGGGGCGGTGCGCTGCCGTTGTGTACAGCCGTGTCGTCGGAGGTGCCGGGTAGCATCGACGATGACTTCCAGACCGGTTGCCAAAAGATGTACGACTTTATCGCCACTGAGTTAGACGAGTCATTGCCCGCCCTGGCAGACAAGGGTACACAGCGCGTCAGTCGCGCTATGAACAGGATGCTGAAGATGCGTCTGCTGCTGAATAGCGAGGTGTTCACCGGCAAAGCTCAGTTCACCGAGTGTGCCGTCTTGGCGCAGGATCTGCTGGACGGCAAGTATGGTACGTATTCGATAGCACCAGACTACCGCACCATCTTCGAGATGGGCAACGAGAACTGCCCCGAGGTGGTGTTCGCCTTTGCCGAGATGAACGGACAACTGAATACCGGCTGGATGCGAAACATGCCGGGTCTGCCGTACAACTATGCCGAGTTCACCGATTGCTTTGCCACGAACCAGTCTGGCTGGAACTGCGTATGCCTTGCTCCGAGTTACGATAATGCCGGCAGCGAACTGAGCACGCCCTCTATCACCGCGAGCAACGAGGCGCTGATGACCGATGCCGCCGTGTCGTTCCTTGACAGCAAGTATGGCGATAAGCTCGGTGCTGTCTATGCGCGTTTCGAACCCGGCGACATGCGTCGGCAGAGCTACGCGTTTCCCAACGGCGGACGTTGGAACGGAGGTATGATTCTCAAGGGTAAGATGACCAATATCCTAACCGGCGCAGATGTGCTGGCGGATGCTGACAGGGAGGGACAGCCGCTGATATATGTCGATCAGGTGGGGCAGTTCGCGGGAGCTACAGCCCTCGGGCAGACGCTGGCTGATGTGCAGTCGCCGCGTTGGGGACAGACGAACTCCGGCTACCGACTGATGAAGTACCCGATGTACCCGACCAGCACAGGGTTGGATTATCAGGATATATCCGAGGTGGAGTTCCGCTGGGCAGAGGTCGTATATACCTTGGCCGAGTGCAAGATCCGTCAGGGCGATGTTGAGGGTGGCAAGGCGCTGGTGAACGGCGTGCGTAGCCGGTATTTCAGCGGAGCAATGACCGACCTGGCTGCTACATGGTCGGGCGAGGAGTGGATGTTGCACCAATGGGGTATAGAGTTCCTGAGCGAGGGACGCCGCCGCCGTACTGACCTGCGCCGATTCGACAAGTTCACGCAGGGGCAATGGTGGTTCTTCGGCAGGGCTGTAGCCGACAATGGTACAGTATTCCCCGCACAGCGCGACCGTAAGTACGAGTGGTTTCCGCTGCCACAGAGTGCACTGGGTGTCAATCCCGGGCTGAAACAGAATCCGAACTATTAATTTAAAAGTTTTGAATTATGAAAGCAATACGTAAGATAATAGCGTTTTTGGCGTTTGCCGTACTGTTGTTACCCGGGTGCAAACAGGAGGAACTGGTGTTTGAGCATGAGAAACCTCAGTTCGAAACCAAAGGCAATGCCATTCTGCTGGAGGTGATTGTGCCCGCAGGTACGTCTGCCAAAGATCAGATTTACATTGTAGGTGCGTTCAACGGGATGGACACGACGCAATACGAGAATCCCGACTTCCTGCTCACCAAGGCTGAGAACAACGATGCCAAGTTCGGTATCTACCTCTATCCCGAAGATTTTGTAGGCGGTAAGACCTTGGCAGACGGCTTCCTGTTTGTGAGCAAGCAGTTCGGCATTGAGTCACCGGCTACGGCACACGTGCTTGAGAATGCGCAACTCGGTCAGCGCTACACGATCAGTGTCACCCGTTGGGGTGGGGCTGCCGTCACACCTCAGATCGAGCACGACGGCTATGTGCTGTATATCGACAACCAGACCAGCTGGAGCGAACTGGCGGTATACGCATGGGGCGATGCTGAGGTCTTTGGCGGTTGGCCCGGGACGCTCGTCAGCGGTACGGAAACGGTGAACGGCGTGACATACAGCTACATCGATTTTGGCAAGGCGAACGAGGGTGCGTCTGTGAACCTGATCTTCAATAACAACAACGGCGGCACGCAGCTGAGTGATTATGCGTATGTGATTAACAGCGATCTCTTTGTGCGCATTACCCCGGATGGCGTCGAAAAGATTTCTACGCCGGCAGAGGGCTTCCCTGCGGTAGATCACGACGGCGATGTGGTGTACCTGATTGATGCAGCCGAGTGGGGCGCTATGGCACTGTATATGTGGGGTGATGAGAATGATCTTGGCGGAGGCTGGCCGGGCAAGACGCCTACCGGACAATTCGAGTACGGCGGTTACCCGTGGTACTATTTCGACCTCGGCGCAGCCAATGCCGGTAAGGAGGAACACCTGATTGCCAACAACAACGGCGGTGGCACACAGATAGACGACATAGCCGTATACAAACTGACCACCGACAGCGCGCTGTACTTTATCGTAAATGCCGACAAGACCGTTACGCAGGTGTTCAGTCCCGAGGAGGCTCTGCAGGTACTGTCTGCCGGTCCGGTGGAGGTAGAGCCGGCGATGATAGACCTATATCTGTTGGATGCCACCGAGGTGCTGATCACGGACACCGTCCGCACCGACACCATATATACCATGGCGGTATATGCGTGGGGCAGCAGCGAGATCT
>JAFSPC010000045.1 GCA_017443075.1 Paludibacteraceae bacterium | reverse complement strand
TGTGCTACGATATGATGATCAGTAGTGTATTCAATACGATACGTGTAATCGAGATCTTGGCTTGTGCCATATCCGTACCAGTTATGGGATGTGGATGCCTGAACCGTTACGGAGCAAGTAGCCTTGATGCCGTCCGTTACTTTTGCAGTAATGGTTACATTGCCGGCAGCCACCGGAGTAACGACACCGTTATCCACAGTAGCTACACCTGCGTCGGAAGTCTGCCAAGTGAGATCTGCACTCATGTATGCCGGAGTGAAGGTCGGCACCAGCGTCAGAGTGTTACCCATATCCAGAGTAGCCTCGGTCTTGTTCAACTCAATAGCCGTAATCTCCGGATCTGCACAAGGTTGTGAGTATTCGATATTCGTCAGACGATCGAATTGTCCTTCCCACTGACCAACGATATTAACATACAATTTTCCACTAATCATCTCAGGTTCGATAGTAGAAATGATTGTGCCTGTCAGTGTATGATTATCAGCAGATAATACACCCTTATTATTTAGATTATAATTAGACAATTCTGCTGCATTTAGGGCTTTTATTCTGAACTCAGTGTTGCTAAAGTTTCCTAATGCATATTCCGCTCTAACGATTAACTGATACTCATTTTCGCCCGAACGCTTCATAGTAACATACGCATCGTGCTCTTGACCACCATTACTGGAATGAACGAGCGTGTTGCAATATATATTTCCAAGCGCACGGAAGTTAGCCGTGAGTTTCATTGAAGAATTAACTACTGCGTCAAAGGTAGCGCGTGTCTCGCCGTTCGACCAGTTTACGAATACATATCCGTCATTAGGGGCAGCAGAAAAGGTAACTTCCGTCCCGTCTGCAACAACACCACCTTCAGGAGCCGATCCTGTTGATTTTACGACAACCGATGCACTTCCATATTCTGCATTATTAGGCGTAGCAGAAACAGATCTCAAGCCGGTTGATGTTTTCCAGAAGTAAGCATTATCAAATGCCAATTTCCCCGTTACAGAACCAAAATCACGGAACTTTAACCAGCGGACATTGTTTACTCGCTTGTTTTCGTCCCCAGAAACAGAAATATCACTTAGAGCAATATCGAAGCCTTGCCAGCCTTCTCCGTTATGAGACAAACGCAAAGCTCCCGGACCTTCATCATTAACATTTACCCAAATAGAATTACATGCCTGTAGCGACCAAATATCCACGTGCATATACTCCATTTCAGAAGCATCAATGCCCATCTTACCCTCTGCACGATACGCACTTTGAGCAATAATGGCATCATCTCCATCATTCCACATGCCCCATATCACAAATTTAGGACCCACAGATAAGTCATATACAAGGATTTTATTCCCACTAATATTTATTTCTTGATAAAGAGTTGCCGGGTTATCAAATCCGTTCTTGCTGAAATCATGCTCCAGAATTGATGTAAAAGCGTCACTATAAATCGGCAATATTTCTTTGCCTGTTCCACTTGGTACAGGGGCTGCAGTAGTAGGCATCGTGGGATCTATAGGAGTAGTAGCAACTACTATTACATTATTTTCCGATTCATTTCCTGCTGCGTCTAATGCCGTGATCGTAAAATTATATGTAGTTTGCTCTGTTAACCCTGTTACCGCAATTACACCTGCGGCTGCGGTGCATACTTGATCTACACCTTTGCTCGCATCTACGACATGGAATTGCCCTACCGTACCATCCTCTGTATCTGTAGCTGCAACTGCTATATTCACTTGGTTATATAGCGGATCGCCGCTCAGGCTTGCCGTCCCCATAACTGGCGGATTAACATCCGATATGCTGGCACGGTCACCATATACCTCAAACTCCCACATTGAGATGCCGTAAGCCATATTATTGTAACCTTGACGGGCAAAGATCTTGACATAACGGCCTACCTGGTTCGTGAAATTATATACGTTGTAGTTCTCATCGGTATTGCCGATTTTGGGTTGGTCGGTATAAGTACCGATTACCGTCCACGAAACGGCATTGTTAGAAATCAACAAATCATAATCTGTAGGAGCAGCCGTTTGAAAAAGAATCTTGATTTGATTTACTTGATAGAAACCACCTAAATCAACGTACCACCAGTCACCAGCGCTCTCGCCTACAGCAGCATAGTGGCTGGCGCCGTTGGAGCCCCAGCGGGTACCCTTGTTGCCGTCATTGGCAGCGGCTATTCCGTTTTCTGCCACATGACCGGCGTAGGCTGTTTTGCCTCTTGCGATATTCCACCCCGTTAAATCATCCGGCTCGCCATCTTCATAATAAACGGTGAAAGTATATGTAGTAGCATTACAAACAACCGTAAACACATTCTCTTGCTTTGTAAACGCACTTAAGTGAGGAAAGAATCCCGCACCATCAGTAGTATAATCTGCAGCGTCTAATGAGATTGCGCCAAAAGCGGCTGACGGCATTGCGATATGTATGGCATCATACGTACCTTTCTTTTGCAGGTTATTAATAAATCCACCTGCCCCCCCAGGCAGTTCAGGAGAAACGACGGCCTTAACTTTGTCATTATACTTGGTATCAACACCGCCATTCCCGAGCCAAGTTATTTCACTCCAGTCAATAGCCCAGCCCATTGCACTCACTAACAGTAGTGCGAATAGGAAACTTAATTTCTTTTTCATGATATATAATTTTTAATTGATATTATTTACAATTTTGTTTGATATTTTGTCTGTTATCCAAATAATGGAATAAAATGTCCAAAAATTTGCAAATATCAAATTATTTTTGTATCTTTGTGTTGCTTTTTCAGTAGCGTAAAAAACACGCAAAAAAGGATTCCCACAAATTATTGATTTACAACATGTAAGCCTCATGAGGTTCCTATAAGGTTCCTATGAGGTCTCTATCAGGTTTATAGATTCCCTGCTGGGGAGCAGGTGGAGAGCTGCATGAGAACTGATAGAGAACAGCATGGGAGCTACATGAGATATTGGATTACAATGCAGCACCTATTGCGGTGTACGTATGTCCATCGCGTATGATAACGAGTTGGCCGTCTATCACCGCTTTTGTTGGAGTGCGCACAACACCCGTATTTTCCACAGCCGCCCCCGGATCAGGCTCTACAGGTTCTTGAGATACTATGCCGTTCTTATAATATACGGTACACTTGTACGTCTTTGTGGCAGCGACAATGTTCACCTCCGTATATTCCATAGTGAACGCATCCAGATGCAGCAGCACTCCGGCGCCTTGTATACCTGCAGCGACCGACACGCTCTGGACGCCACTCTCCACCCACGTGTAAATCCCTACATTATTGTTATCCCATGGTGCGACTTGAATGTTCGCGACCTGCTGCCCTTGATCGGGGCGAATCTTGTACATCTGTGTGTACGCCTCGTTGCCCGATCCGTTGCCTAACCATTCGATGTCATTCCAGCCAGTAGGATTATCCGTGTTATCGGGATTATCGGGGTTGTCCGGATCATTCGGATCATTCGGGTTATCGTCGCCGCCCTCACAAGTCTGCGTATAATCGGCATCCGGCTGCCCGAAGTTCGTCTCGCCACCATTCTCAAACAGCACATATAGCGGTGTATAATGCACCGGTGCGGCAGATGAGGTGATGTTGCACGTTATGGTCCGCTTGTCGTCTGCAAGCACAAAGTTTCCGTTCGCATTCAGTTGATACGGCTCATTTCCGTTCACGAACACAAACGATCCGCCCAGCCCTGTCAAGTTCTCATCTGCCTCTATCAGCAGTTGATAGTTGTTCTCCTGCATGTGTTTGGCGGTCATGTAAATCGTTTTTCCGCCTTGCGTCAACGCCTTGTGGCAATACATCTGCGCACCATGTGCCCATGTCATCACCAAGCCCGCCACGCAAAGCATCCGCATTCGTAATGAGATAATGTTTTTCATATTGTATGTAATTATTTCAATTATTATACTTGTTGCCGTCTCACCATGTCTTTCGTCCCTCACCGGCATTGTAGTAAGCGTAGGCGGTAGCCGGCCACCTACGCCTTGTTTGCGCTTAGCGTACGCGTACACCTTGCATGGTGTAAGCTACGCCGTCGCGGATGATGAGCAACTGCCCGTCGCGGATAACCTTCGTTGCAACGACAGCTCCCGTTGTTACGTTCAGCATATCAGTCTGATCGTTCTTGTAGAAATATACATTGTCGATGAACACTGCCTTTCCGGCGGGAGTAGCATCAAAGAACTTCATTTGGAAGATGTTGCTCCAATCGATCTGCTTGCCATCGAATGCCGTCAGTGGGACATCGACGCTTGTCCAGTTGCCTGCGGTCAGGTTAGCCACATATATGCCTTCATGGCCCGGGCTGATCGGCGTGACGCTGATGTTCTGCATATCGGCGGTATAGAAGTCAGCATGCAGAAACTCCATATCTTCCGCATTGACAGCCGGAGTAAGTTCCCAACCGAGGTAGTTGAAGTTTGTGCCATAGCATACATTGTCGCCTTCAGCGAGTTGTCCGAAGGTTGTCACGGTTGTTTGTCCCCAACCTCCAATATTGATAGCCGGGCCACCTGCTAAAGCATCGCAGAACACAGCCACAGCGAGTTTGCCGGTGAAATCAGGCTTAGGTGCCGGTGCCGGAGCAGCCATCGTCTTGACATGAACAGTGACAGCCTCCGCCTTGTTATCCGCCTCATCCTTGACAATGACCGAGAGGTTGTACTCGGTGTTAGGCAGCAGTCCGGGAACGTTGACATTCACCGTAGCGCCACTGGCTCCACCAGATGTAGCCAATACTTTGTCGCCAGCCATAACATCGAAAGCAAACGCACCGGAATTATCCTTTGCCGATACAGCCAACACTACCGAGAAGATATCTTCCGAAACTTTTGCAGCCGTTACGTCGGTCGGTTTCTCGTTGTCAACCAAAGCTGTTGTACGGTAGAAATATACGTTATCGATGCAGATATGCTCGCCTACCAAGCCACCAGCCTGATAGCCTTCGATAGAATATTGGAAGAGTCTTGTCCAGTTATGCTCGCCAAAGTCTGCAAGGTCAAAGTCAAACGAGTTCCACTTCTCTGCCTCAAGAGTAAGTGTTTGTTTTGTATTATTGATAGCCTCTGCATCGCCTGCAGTAATCGGACGGAAGGTAATCGTACCGGCAGCCGAAGCATATACATCAATGTGGATTTTCTCCATCGTAGCAACAGATGTCTCTGCAAACTGTACGCCAATCATACCGTTGCGGTAGAGGTTGTAATGCAGGAAGTGATCTTCTCCTACGGCCTCTTCGGTCAGCGTAGGATTGTCCCACCAGCCTTCGTTGTAGGAGTTCAGCGAAGCAGGAGCGAAGTCGTAAGCGTCACTATAGAGGCTCTTGACTTGTGCAGCCGGCCATGCGGGCACGGGCGCAGCGGTAGTCGGCACAATGTGGTGCTCCTCGGTAGTTACAGCCACAGCCTTGCTGTTAGCGGACTCGTTCTGAGCGACATCAATAGCGGTAACAGTGAAGTTGTATGCCGTAGCAGCAGTCAAACCGGTGATGGTTATTTTCCCCTCATTAGCGGCATACTTAGCGTCAATTGCATTCGCTGCATCCACAACGTGGAACTTGGATATACCCTGATTGTCGGTAGCCTCAACGGCGAGAACAACGCTGTTCCAGGTCTTGCTGTCCAATGTAGCACTGACCATTACGGGTGCCTCGGAATCCGAAGCGGGAACCCATGCGCGACCGAAGACTTGGAACTCAAAAATCTTCACGCCCCACTCTGTACCGGCCTTGGTGCTCCAGAAGCGTACGTAACGCACCTTCTGATAGTTGTCAAGCACAGCAGCACTCAGCATATCCGTACGGCCATTGATGCCGGCTGCACCTACATGATTATAGCCTACCACCCAAGTCGCATTGTCAGCTGAGAAATCTACATGATAGTCCTGCGAGCATGCTCCCTCAAAGTTGATGGTAATCAGGTCGATGTCGTAGAAGTCACCCAAATCAACTACAAACCAAACGTCATACGTACGGCTGGCATCATCTCCGGCAGTGCCATTGGTAGCCGATCCTTGATATACGCTGCCATTGTTGCCGTCAACGGCAAAGAACGCATTCGTTCCGCTTGGTGCGAAGTCGGATTGTGCAATCACCTTGTTGTCGTTGTCAATATTCGTGCTCCACGCCAAGTTATCTCCTTCGTAACCGAAGATACTGATCTCAGCGGACTTAACATCCCCCGACTTGGCTACGATAGTGGCATTACCGACCTTGGCGGGCACATACTTGCCATTCGTGATAGCTCCTGCAGTTGCCGGAGTAATCTCATACTCAATCGTAACATCCATTTTCGAGTTGTTCTGGTCTTTAGCCACAACGGTCAGATCAACGCCTTCGCCGACCTTGGCAATCTTCGGTGCACTCAGCTCAATCGTTGTCAGCTTGCTTACACCTGGCAGTACCACTTGGAACTCGTAGAACGATTGTCCCCACTCTGTGGCACGCTTTGTACCATGATACTTGATGTACCGAGCAGACTTGTTCTCTGCCAACTTGATCTCCTGCCATCCGGCTTGGGTCAGATTGGTCTCTGTGTACAGGTTCGTCCATGCCTCTCCATCGTTTGAAGAGGTCAATTCGAACTCTTTGGCATACGCGCCTTCCCATAGGATCTTGATGGTGTTGAACACGCGCAATTGGCCCATGTCGAGAGTCCATGTCTCATCATCGGACTTTGCAGACTCCCAACGTGTACCTTCATCGCCGTCAATAGCAAGAGCCGCGTTACCTGTACTGGCTGTTGCCGACGAGCCATTACTCTGCAGTGCGAAGTTCGTATCATATACCAACTCAGGGTCGGCATACGTGAACACACTTGCACATAACAATGCTACTAAGAAAGTAAATTTCTTCATGATTGTGTAATTGTCTTAAGGATTGACTTTTATAGGGTTAATTATAGTTGTACCAACCAATATTTTTTCCTTACCTTACTCCGGCAATTCAACCTCGATTGTCTCCACGCAGTTAGCCGGCAGATGAATGGTTGCGAAGTAGTTGCCCAGTTGCAGGTTGAACGAATAGGGCTCGGTTGCGCGGTTCAGGATGTTGATGGCAATCACTCCGTTCGGTTTCTTGACCGCACATACATGCAGCATCTCAGGCATTCCGCTAATAGCCGACACTTGACACCCTACCACCTTGTCCCCCGGACGCATGCTGCGCGAGAAATGCTTGAGCACATAGTAATACGGTGTGTAATAGATGATGTCGTTGCCATAATCCACCATCACAGGCGCAGCGGCAAAGTTATTCACATGGTTAGGACCGCCAATCGAATCCAATACGATATTCCAATCGCAGAATCCGGTCAGCCAATGGTTCATACCATCAATTATGTATCGCGCATACCTGTGAACCGGCGCATACTTGGGGTGCGTATTCCCAGCCCACCGTGTCGAGTATGCCCAGTCGGTAGCATTCTCGCCCCACCAGAATGCATCGTTGTTGAACCAGCCCGACTCCTTGAATCCCACCGGATCGGTCACGCCGTCCCATGGCTCGCAACCGAGATTATCAACACATCCCTCGGAGTGGAAGATGGTCTTGCATGGATAGAGGGCATGCACCGAATCCAGCACAGCCGGAAAACAATCTATCGTTGAGCCGTACCAATGCACAGCCATACCCGTTGTGTAGCGACATGCAGCCTCGTCACCATAGATAGCAGCCGTGTAAGGCCCCATCTCAAATATATTCTGGTCAAAGCCATAGATCGCGACATCACTTAAGCCGCGTGCGTCAAAGGTCGGACCAAGATACTTGGCGATAAATTCAGCCTCAACGGCAGGCGAGAAATCCATACTCTCCCAGCCTCCATCATTGCCCATCGGTTCGTTGACGGGCGTCACTGCCCATATATTCAAGCCTTCGGCGCGCCATGCCTCAACATACTTGGCAAGGTAATTGGCGTACGTCTGATAGTACTGCGGCAGCAATTCACCCCCACGGTGAAAACCATTCTCGCGCTCGTAATATTTCTTGTTCTGCTTCATCCACGCCGGTGCAGTCCACGTGTTAGCCATGACGCGATACGTTTGGTCATCCTGCGATTGCTTGATTGCCATCACATCATGCATCAGGTGATACAGGTCGTAGTGTTCATCTTTTATCTGCGGATAGGTGGCTTGTGCAAAGCCCTCCTTATCCCTGTCGAGCGAGAACGACAACAGTGCCGTATCGCCATCCTGTTCAGCCAACGAATATTTGCCTTCTACCGAAAAATCGGATGCACCAATCTGCGTACGGCTAACCGTAAAGTTAGCACCTTGCTCGCCATATAACTCCTGCAACACCGTCAGCCGTTGCTTCGGACTCATGCATGCCAGCACAAACGCGGATGACTCGGTCAGCGAGCCGCCAAAGCCGTCAATCGTCTGACGCTCATCCGCGGGATTGATGTTTACCAAAGCCACCGGTGCTTTGCCCTTGCGGAACTTAATCGGTGCCTGCTCGGCATATTTCTCACCTGCCTCACTTGTGAGACGCACCTCGGTTGTCGTCAACTTGCTGCAGCAACCTGCCAGCAGCAGAATTGATGTGAGAGATAGAATGATTCTTTTCATTGTTGTTGTTTTTTTGGATCTTTCGTCATCACGACATTACGTCATCACGGCATCATGAAATAAACGTCATCGCGGCATCATGAAATAAACGTCATCGCGGCATCATGAAATAAACGTCATCGCGGCATCATGAAATAACGTCATCACGGCATCATGAAATAACGTCATCACGGCATCATGAAATAACGTCATCACGGCATCATGAAATTACGTCATCACGGCATCATGAAATAACGTCATCGCGGCATCATGAAATAACGTCATCGCGACATCATGAAATAACGTCATCGCGACATCATGAAATAACGTCATCACGGCATCATGTTATAACGTCATCACGGCATCATGAAATAACGTCATTACGGCATCATGAAATAACGTCATTACGGCATCATGTTATAACGACGTCATGACTTCATGACATCATGAATTTAGTTCAATCCGGTGATGTAAACATCTATTTGCTTAATCTGTCCATCGCGTGCAAAGATGTGCGCCGCCGTATCAGCAGGTATATCCAGTCCCTTGTTTTCGTCTGCCAGATGATACACAAATCGTGTTCCGCAGAATGTAAACGCCAATTGTCCGTCTTTGAAATCTTGCATACGAAGCATGATCGGCATGATGCGGATTGCGCCTTCGCGCACCTCAACGCCCAATTCAAACCAGCGGGACAGTATGTCCTCCTTGACCTGACCAGTCATTCCCGGCTGCTGCACACCTGCCATTGAGGGCGTGTGGCTATAGGCATCAAACGGGAACGAGCCATATTGCTCAGGGCTCTTGTGCAAGCCTAAGCCCTCCTTGATAGCGCGGTAGTGAGCAACGAGTCGCTCCATAGTATTTAGCGTGGTAACGGTCTTTTTTCTTGCATCAATAATGTTCTCCCCCACCGCCAGCAACAGTTTGCTGACCATGTGCCAATAGATAGAGCCCAAGCCCTCGTACTTGTAGAAGGTACCACTACGGCCGGTAAACGCATGGTGGTGGAACACTTGTTCGTACAGGTCTTTCAATTCATCAGGAAGATTGTTGGCATTGCGATACGAGGCATCGAAATGTATCTGTCCATCACAATCCTGCTTGAGTATCGTACCCAGATATTTCTGCACAACAGGCGTTGCTGCCAGATTGGCCGGCAGATTATTCATCTCAAGGAATGTAGGTCGGCGGCGTGCAGGATAGAGCATATAACTCTGCTGGTCAGCGCGATACAAAGCCGACTGGCGCATGGCATCCAAGAGGTCGGCAGCCTCCTCACCAGTCAGAATGCGTGCTGACAGAACAGCCACCTGGCCTTCCAACATCTCGTACAGATGGGAAATATCTATGCTATTCTCGCCAAACTTGACAAGGTTATATGCCTCATACAAGCCGTCCTCACGTTTGCTTTGGCGGATGGAATATGCAGTTAGTTGCAGCACCTTGTCAAGGAAAGCAACGATCGTTTGTGCCTCAAGCTCCAGCTGCTGCCCATTGAAGCCATTGTATGCTTGCCTACGGAACGCCTCACCAGCCAAACCAATCCTGTCGGTGTATTGGCGCAATGTCTGAGGTGTGAATGTGAATGATTGGGTATCAGCATCCTGATAGGACAGCATGGCTGCCAACAAGTCACGCATCAGTTGCACGAGTTCGGCATGTACGGCATAAGTGGTATCACCGGCTTGGGTGAACAACTCACGCAGGACCTGCATGTATCGGTGCATATAACATACGGTTACCATCGATGCGCCGTTGCCGACCAGGGCATTGTTGGCATCGTTCCACTCTGGGCGAAGCGTATTCATCCATATACCTGCCCCCGGGATATGGTTATACAGCTTGGTCAGCAAGGGTATGAGCACTTTCTCAGCACCGGTCACCAGCAGTGGCATGCCGTGCTTATCCAACATCAGTCGTGCATCCTGACCATATTCCGGTATAGCAGCCATGATGCCCTGATGCGCGTCGTCATCAAACCGAATAGTGTCCTTTGGGTTGGCAACGATATCGCTATA
>JAFSPC010000044.1 GCA_017443075.1 Paludibacteraceae bacterium | reverse complement strand
GCTCATGCCATGTGCCATCAGTTCGGCTACCTGCTTGCGGTACTCCTTGTCAAACCGTACGTAGTAATCGCCAATCAGGTGGTCACCTTTCTTGCCGGACGACTCGGGCGTCTCGCCGTTGCCGAACTTCAGCCATGCGAGCATCGATTTGCAGATGTGTATTCCGCGGTCGTTCACGATGTTCGTCTTCACCACCTGCCAGCCGTTGGCCTCCTGGATGCGGGCTATACTGGAGCCGAGCAGGTTGTTGCGAACATGCCCGAGGTGCAGCGGCTTATTCGTGTTTGGTGACGAATATTCGACCATCATAAGCTTGTTGCGATCAGGTTGCCGGCCGTAGTTGGTATCAGCAGCGATGGCTTGCAGCTGCTCAATCCAGAACGACGGCGCGATACTCATGTTCAGGAAACCCTGTACGGCATTGTATTTTGCTACGATTGATGTTTGACTAATCAGCCACTGACCTATCTCTTCTGCCACTTGTGCAGGAGCCTTGCGTGCAAGTTTGACGAAAGGAAATACTACCAATGTAATGCTTCCCTCAAACTCAGGGCGGGTCTTTTGCAGTTGTATCTGTTTGTCGTCAGCATCAATGTCGTACAATGCTTTGACTGCTGCTTTCACTTGTTGTTTGAGTGTATGTTCTAAACTCATAATTCTTTACATTTTTCTTTTAACCAATAGGTTTCTTCATCGTTCAGGAGCGGACTTATTCTTCGGTATACCTCGGCGTGGTAATCGTTCAGCCATTGTCGTTCTTGCTCGGTGAGCAGGCTGTAATCGATGAGTGTGGTGTCGTATGGGCATAACGTGAGTGTCTCCCAAGTCAGCCATTCGTCCTCGGTCGTGGCTTCGGGTGTGCTGTCAACGGGTGTGACGGCTACGAGGTTCTCGGTGCGTATGCCCCACTTGCCTGTGCGGTAGATGCCCGGCTCGTCCGAACAGATTTGCCCCGGCTCCAACACGGTCGGGTTCATGTCCGTACGAATGTTCTGCGGCCCTTCGTGGCATCCAAGGAAATGTCCTACACCATGCCCTGTGCCGTGTCCGAAGGTTATGCCAGCCTGCCACATATATTGCTTGGCAAGTGCATCAATCTGGTTGCCGCGTGTGCCGCGCGGCCAACGAATGTGCCCGAGCATCAGGTGTCCCTTCAGCACGTAGGTGTAATCGCGTTTGGCTTGTGCCGGTATATCTCCGCCCAGCCAAACGGTGCGCGTGATGTCTGTTGTGCCGTCGAGATATTGTCCGCCTGAGTCTAACAGCAACATTCCTTTCGGATAAACGGTGGCAGCTGTCTCTTTGGTGGCAGCATAGTGCACAATGGCGCCGTTGCCCAGATAGCCGGCTATCGTGCCGAAGCTCTCCTCCACAAAGTTCTTTCCCATTGCCCGATAGTTGTGCAGTTGCTCCATCAGATCCCATTCGGTCAGTTTGCCTGCTGCCATGTCGGCACGTGTGCTGTCGCATTCCAACCAACGGAAAAAGCGCGTCAGGGCTACACCGTCTTGTTCCATCGCCCGGCGCACACCGGCAAGCTCGGTTGCGTTCTTATGCGACTTGGCAACGAGTATAGGCGACTGCGCGTTCACCTTCTTTGCCACGGGGCTGATGGCTTCGTATAACGCCTCGTTCACCTTGGCTCCGTCGAATAGGATGGTACCATCCAGTTCGCCAATTTTGGCGAAGACGTCTTCATAGTTGCGCACCTCTATGTTGTTGTCCGCAAGGTATGTTGCAGCCTCGTTGGTTACTTTCTCGGGCAGAACGAACAGTGTGCATCTGTCTTGCTCGAGCACCAGATAACTGATTACTACGGGGTTATATTCCACATCATTGCCACGTATGTTCAGTAGCCATGCAATCTCATCGAGTGCGCTGACCACCATCGCCGTGGCGTTCTTTTTAGCCATCTGCTCACGTATGCGGCTCAGTTTACTCTGTACACTCTCGCCGGCGTACTGCTCGCCAAATACGTAGAGTGGGGCAGTCGGTATAGCCGGACGGCTATCGGGGTCCCCACAAACATCGTGAAGTGGGGTTGTTTTCCATAGCGGACGAATCAGATCGACAGACTTCAGACCAATGCCTGCTTCTGAAAGTTGTTCCTGCAGCTGCTTGTAGCCGTTCACGCTCCACATCTCGGGATTCACTCCGACGCGATAGGCGTCAGCCAAACTTGGCTGATTCATTGTTGCCCCATGTTGAATGAGCCACTCGGCAATGGTCGGGCAATCGATGTCCGACTCGCGCATCAGTTGTACGGTAGTGCCTTCCAACTCGATGCCTGCCTGCAGATAGTAACGGCTGTCGGTCCATAGCAATGCCTGATCCATGGTAACCACAGCTGTGCCGGCTTCGCCGGTGAACGAGGTGAGCCAGCACACTTCGGTCCAGTGGCTCGCCATATATTCCGATGCATGCGGATCGGTGCTCGGCACGATATATGCGCTCAGTCCCTCGCGTTGCATCAATGCGCGTAATGCGGTCAGTTTATCTTGTACAGTCATATTGTCTGCTAACAACTTTTAACTATTAAACTTCTCTCAACTCTGCCCTCAACTATTTCACAGCCTTGAAACTCATGTCAAGTGATTTGTAGGAGTGTGTGAGTGCGCCAACGCTGACGTAGTCCACCCCTGTAAGGGCATAACTGCGCAGCGTGTCAAGTGTGATGCCGCCGCTGCTCTCGATCTCCATCTTACGGTGACTCTTCTCCCACTCGCGGATGGTCTTGACGGCTTCCGTTGTGTGTTCGGGGGTGAAGTTGTCCAGCATGATGCGATCGGGAATGCCTGTGCTGAGTGCTTCGGCTATCTCTTGGTCGTTGCGCACCTCAATCTCAATCTTCAGGTCTTTGCCTTTCGCCTGGCAGTAGTCGCGTGCACGTGTGAGAGCTGCGGTTATACCTCCGGCAAAATCCACATGGTTATCCTTCAGCAGGATCATGTCGAACAGGCCTATACGGTGGTTCATACCTCCGCCCATAGCCACAGCTTCCTTTTCCAGATATCGCAAGCCGGGGGTGGTCTTGCGTGTGTCCAGCACGTGGCATTGCGTGTCGGCAATCAGGCTCTGGTAGCGGTGTGCCGTGGTGGCTACGCCGGACATTCGCTGCATCACATTGAGCATCGTGCGCTCGATCTGCAGCAGACTAAGCTCCTTGCCATATACACGGAAGGCGATGTCACCTTTCTTCACGGCATCGCCGTCGTGCAAGAACTGTTCAAAGCGGCATGTAGGGTCGAAGTAATTGATAATCTGTTTGGCCACCTCCACACCGGCAAGTATGCCGTCCTCCTTGATAATCAGCTGCTGACAACCCTCGGCGTCGGCAGGAATACAACTGAGCGAGGTGTGGTCACCATCGCGAATATCTTCGTCAAACCAGATCGCAATCAATTTGCGTAAGCGTTCTTTATCCATAATTATAAGTGTATTTGCAAATAATAGTGCAAATGTACGAAAAAATTCTCACATTTGCAAATATTGCAACAAAAAAGTGCAGTTGCCTGCACCTTTTTGTTCGTAATTGTAATACGCTAATCTTTTTTAGGGTCTCCGACAAAACTTGCGAAGCATGTTTTGGTGGAGAGAGCGCAGCTTGCCGAAGGCGATTACATCATGCCTCCCATGCCCGGGTTAGGCATAGCGGGTGCGGGTGTCTCCTCTTTCTTATCGACGATGACGCACTCGGTGGTCAGGAACATACCTGCAATGGATGCTGCGTTCTCCAGTGCGACTCGGGCAACCTTGGCAGGGTCAACCACGCCTGCGGCCAGCAGGTTCTCGTAGGTGTCCTTTCGGGCATTGTAACCAAAGTCACCCTTGCCCGAGCGCACCTTGTCAACCACTACCGCACCTTCCTTGCCGGCGTTGTGAACGATCTGGCGGAGCGGCTCTTCGATTGCGCGACGTACAATCTCTATACCCGTCTGCTCGTCCTCATTCTCACCTTTCACGTTAGCGAGAGCCTCTTGGGCACGGATGTACGCTACGCCACCGCCCGGAACGATACCTTCTTCGATAGCGGCACGTGTGGCGCTCAGTGCATCGTCCACGCGGTCTTTCTTCTCCTTCATCTCCACCTCACTGGCAGCACCCACATTCAGTTGGGCTACGCCTCCGGCCAGTTTGGCAAGACGCTCCTGCAACTTCTCCTTGTCGTAGCTGGACTTGGTGGCAGCGATCTGCGCCTTGATCTGTGCTACGCGTTGTGCGATAGCGTCCTTGTCGCCAGCACCGTTGACGATGGTGGTGTTCTCCTTCGTTACGGTGATGTTCTCAGCCGTACCAAGCATATCCAGTGTGGCTTGGTCAAGCTTGATACCTTTCTCCTCGCTGATAACAACGCCACCGGTCAGCGTGGCTATATCCTCCAGCATCTCTTTGCGGCGGTCGCCAAAGCCCGGTGCCTTCACAGCGCAGATCTTCAGTTGTGCACGCAGGCGGTTAACAACCAAGGTGGTCAGTGCCTCGCTATCCACATCCTCGGCGATGATGAGCAATGGACGGCCGGACTGTACAGCAGGTTCGAGAACAGGAAGCAGTTCCTTCAAGTTGGATATTTTTTTGTCGTGGATAAGGATGTACGGCTTGTCCATTTCTACCTCCATGGTCTCTGTGTTCGTAACGAAATACGGGCTGATGTATCCGCGGTCGAACTGCATACCTTGAACGACATCGATAGTGGTGTCCATGCCTTTGGCTTCGCCGATGGTAATAACGCCGTCTTTGGACACTTTGCGCATAGCGTCAGCAATGAGTTTGCCAATCTCGGCATCGTTGTTGGCAGAGATGGTGGCAACCTGCTCTATCTTGTCGAAATCATTGCCGACAACCTCGCTCTGCTCCTTGATATGTGCTACAACGGCGCTGACGGCTTTGTCTATACCGCGTTTCAGATCCATCGGGTTGGCTCCGGCGGCTACGTTCTTGAGCCCTACGCCCACGATAGCCTGTGCGAGTACGGTTGCAGTGGTTGTGCCGTCACCTGCCTGATCGCCGGTCTTTGAGGCGACCTCTTTGACGAGTTGTGCACCGAGGTTCTCGGCTGCATCGTCCAACTCAATCTCTTTGGCTACGGTCACACCATCCTTGGTGATGTGCGGTGCGCCGTACTTCTTGTCCAGAATGACGTTGCGTCCCTTCGGACCGAGGGTTACTTTTACTGCGTCAGCCAGCTGGTCAACGCCACGCTTCAATGCCTCGCGGGCCTCTGTATCGTATGTTATAATCTTTGCCATAATTGTAATGATTTATTTTGGTTAATCAGCCAAGCATGGCTGATGTATGCGGGATTTGTCGGTTATTAGCCAAGCTTGGCTAATACATCTTGTTGCTTGATGATCAGGTATTTTTCGCCCTCGAACTCCAGCTCTGTGCCGGCATACTTGCCGTAGAGCACTTGGTCGCCTTCCTTGAGGACCATCGGTTCATCTTTGGTGCCGTTACCTACTGCGAGCACTGTGCCGCGTAGGGGTTTTTCTTTCGCGCTATCGGGGATGATGATGCCGCCGATTGTTTTTTCTTCTGCAGCTGCGGGTTGAACTAACACGCGGTCTGCTAACGGTTGAATCTTTGTCATAGTATATGTTTTTTAATTTATCTTCTTGGGGTTGCCTGGTATTATAGTGGTCAAGACACCTATTCACCCGGCTCCACAACACAAGGTGCAAAATCTGTGCCAAAGGTCTGACAGGCTCTAATCTGTCAGTCCCACTGCCATTTCTCCTGCCAAATTGGCAGATGTAGAAGCATTGGTTATCTCCAATCCCTCCTGTCAGCTTAGGCGTGCTAAGTTATAACAAGCGGCAACCCGCTTTCGGATTGCCGCCGTTCTCTATCACAGGATGTACCCCATGGATTGTTGAATGTGTTACTTTTTCTGTTCCGGCTTCAACAATAGATAATCAGGATTGTTAACGAGCTCGTTAAGTGCTTTTTTCAATTCCTCGCCTTTTAGAAAAGCACCGGTATAGTTCTCATCTTTATTAAATGTAAGATATGTAACGGATGACATGCCGCCTGCCCAAGTTGATACGTCTTCTATGCAACTGCCGTATAGCGTGTTGTATATGGCGTAGTCTTTGGCATTGATGTCAGGAGCGTTGTCCTTCAGCGTATACGAGATGGTCATCTCGCAAGAAGTATTATCGCTTTCGACCATGATTTTTTCTCTCCAATATGCCAAAGTCATATCTTTGACAGAAACGGTGATATCTTGCGGTTTGTCGGAAAACATATCGTTGGTTAATACCAGTTGATTTACTTTCCCTTGCGCGTCCGTCCATGTGGCGGTAGGGGTTACAAATTGCAGCAGATCCTCGCTGCAAATAAGTGTAAAATTAAAACTCGTTTCCCTTTTTACTTGACAGGAATTGAGCAAAACAGCAAGTAGCGACAGAAACAAAGTCGCTTTGATGGAATAAATTGTTTTTTTCATAACTTGTTTTGTGTTAATTATTATTTTCTTGATATACAATGCCAATATCCCTCTCATTCATTGTCGGGGTATTGGATGGTGATTTCCTGACCGCGGGAGGAGAAGTAGAACATGTTGAGAATGACGGGTTTGGTGCCTCTGTTCTCGCCGCGATGGACGGTGTTGATGACCTCCACCAGCGCTTCGCCTTCGCGGAATGTCTTCTCTCTGCCGTCCTGACAGACGATGGTCAGTTCACCTTGCTGTACGATGCCGTAGTTAATAACAGGGTGTTGGTGCCAGCCGGTTTTTGAGCCGACAGGAAAGTCCAAACGGAGGACTCGTAGCTCGGGCTGTCCTGCAGGAAAATCGGGCAGTAGCGCACCGTCCCAGCTCTCGGAGGTGCGGAGCAGTTCGGTTGTCTTGATAGCCATTATTGTTTGCAGATTAAGCGAGTGATTAGAATTGTAAAGCCATTGCCATATCCCCGCGGCTATTCAAGCCAAACACCCACCTCAAGTCCGGACGTTGGGCTTTTTCTATATTATAGAGATCTGCCGCCTTATGCATGCGTGTATAGCCTACTGCCAAACAGGTTATGCCTGCTATAGTGGTACTTGCCCCAAGGGATGTGAGTGTGCTGCTGATGTCAAGCATATACTTCCCTTTGATATTCCCCCTAAGGTATGAATATAGCAGCGTGCTACCTACAGAGTTAACCGCCAAGCCTACACCGAAGCAGCTCCAGCCGGCAATGCCGAGTTTGTAGCCGTTGTTGAATAACTCAAACGCTTCCGGGCAAGTGTTCTTGAGGTAACCTTTGAACTCGCGTTTGTCCATCATGTTGCCGTCAATCATGTACTTGTCTCCCACGCGATAAACAGGCGATTGCGCCATCATGCTCAAGGCAAACATGCCCAGCACACACATTGCAAATAATTTCTTCATTATGATATTATTTTGTAGTTGAATGTTAATGTTGAGGGGTGAGTGTTTTCTCTTAAATCATTCATAATTGGTAGAACGCCCGCTTTCCATTTTTTTTCTATTCATACAACAAAAAACGTGCCTAATCTCCACATATTTGCGGTGAATAAGTTGTTTTTTCTCCGCATGAATCCTTGTTTGTATGCCGTTGGGTGTTAGTAAGGATTATTTTCGCATGTTCGGATAAATATAGTCCAGCAAGGCGTCGAAGTTCGACTTGTAGGTGAAACAGTCACGCAGCATGGGGTAGTTCTGTTTGTCAAGGCAATACGGGTAGGCGTATTTGAGGAACTCCAGTCTCCGGTCGTCGAACGAGAACACCGTGGCCATCTGTGCCATGTCCGCCGTGCAAAAATAGCCGATGGTGACGCATAGCTTGGCAATCTCCAGTTTCTTGTCGTCAAATGATTGTCCGTGCAGTGCGGCCATCACTGCACGCATCTGTTCGGCTGATGCGCAGTTGTAATACCGCTGTTCCATCGGCGGTCGGTGGTGCGAGTCGCCATGCCCGTGCCGGTCGTTATGATGCCCACGCGGACCTTGCGGACCTTGTGCCATTGCTCCTGCCGCCACAATCGCAACGGCGAAAAGAAAGAATAATCGTTTCATTGTATTGGGATTATTAGTTGTTAGTCCTCTATCACGTAAGCAGCCACAATCTCGGCATAAAAAGCAGTGTGGTCTGCTGTTTCCATGGTGTAGAATCGGCGTTTGATGTCCTCGTTCAACTCATGGTCGTTTTGCTGCTGCTGATACAGCACGCGGCACTCTAAGGTCAGCGGAAACTCTTTCAGTCCCGGCACGCTGATTATGTTCGGTTCGACGAGTGTCAAGCCCGCTTCGGCAATCTTATCCATGTCTCTGCCGGACTTGCTGCCGAGGAATCCTATTGCTTTGCGAGGGAAGTTCCCCACCGGCACATTGATAGTGAACTCGCCGTTGCTTTGCAACATCTCATGCGTGAAGCGGCAGGTGCGGACAAAAGCAATGAAGATGGGCTTCTCCCACTCAATGCCAATGGTTCCCCACCCGATAGCCATGGAGTTGACTTTTTC
>JAFSPC010000043.1 GCA_017443075.1 Paludibacteraceae bacterium | reverse complement strand
TCATCACTTCATCAAGTTCACTTGGGGCGCTGTGTGCGGCTTGGTGCGCACCACCTTCATGGTGTTCAGCAGCGAAGTATTGCCCTCGGCATCAATAATTGATAGTTGATACTTCTTTTGCCTGCATGTCGTGATGACGTCATGACGTGATGTCAGCATGACGCCATTTCGTCATCACTTCATAAGTTCACTTGGGGCACACCGTGCGGCTTGGTGCGCACCACCTTCATGGTGTTCAGCAGCGAAGTATTGCCATCGCCATCAATAACGGTATAGGAATTGAACTCGAGACAATCGTCCTTCACCGTAATCTTGGTAAAGCAGGGGGCTTCAGGTTGACCGAACATGCCGGTGAACAGGTCGAAATAATTCTTGACATTATGATGTTTGTTGTCCTGCAGGACGTTCGGGTCATCGGTATAATCTCTCTCCATGCGCGCACGGTTATGGGGATAGTACCGTTTGTGCCCGCAGGTGGCACCAATGAAATAGAACGTGCCATCGTCCGTGCAATAGGTACCGCCTTTCTTGCCGGTAATGTTCTTGTTGTTATCCACGGGCACTTCCTCTACATCGCTGATGGCACTCAAGATTGGTGTGCAGTCATCGGGATTAACCGGACCTATAACCTCGTAGGTATGGTCGTGACCTTGCAGGGCAACGTCGATCTCACACTTCTTCATCACGGGCAGCATGCAATTACGGAACACAGGCGGCTCTTTATCCGTCGAGTGGTCGGAACCCGAGAACAAGTTGAAGTGGGCTAAGGAGATACGATACTTGGTATTGGGGTTCTGCGCCGTCTTGTCGCAGAACCATTTGCCTACGTGATCGGTCAGATAGATAGAAGTCCAATCGATATAATTATGCGTTTCACGCCAGAAGTCCTGCATTGAGAACACGAGAAACAGCACATCGCCATATACAAAATTATATACTATGCCCTCAAACTGCGGTGCATTGGTATAACTGACATTGAAATCGTTGTTTGTATTGAAGTGATAGGTGTAGTTGATGTTCGGGCTGTCATCATGGTTGCCATCTGTAGGCACAAGTGCCATATTCATGGTTATCGGATTAAGGGACTCCTCAAACCAACGCTCCCACTCCCATTCGCTATTGTTGGCGTCACCATCTTCTACGAAGTCACCCGGGAAACAGCAGAACCGCGCTTCGGGCACCGTTTTCACTACAGCCTTCGCACAACGGCGTGCCTCGTCAATATATACCTGATTCTCGATGTGGCTATCAGACATGACGACAAACGAATACTCGCCTTGATTTGCATCCTCCGTACGGAAACGACCGATAGGGCTCCAATGTCCGTCGTATCCGCAACGCCAGGAATACGCTGTGCCGGGTGTGAGGTTCTCGGCCAGTGCCTTATGACTAACGTACTTGTATCGCACGCTGGCATTGATGCCGGACAGATTAACAATATACCTTGCCTTGCCGCTGTAGCGTAAAGCCTTGGTTGGTGTGGGAGTTGCGGCTACGGTAATCACATCACCGCCGGCGAAGTCAGCCTCGGTAGCGTCCGCCTTGGCTACAATCTGCACCTCACCTTCTGTCACACCCTCGTTCGTAAACCAGCAGAAACCCATGTGGGTCTTGGGGTCGCCATTGATGGTGGCGACCATGCAGTACGGTTCTGTCTTAGGCTTCAAATCTTTGATTTTCTGACGCAACGTTGCCAGATTATCCTCACTCGGATTGTCGGCACACGCCTTGATAGCAATCTTGAGCATCGTATGACTTGGCACCGTGTAATCGGCAGGCGTGTACAGCGAGTCTGCCAGCTCCCACTCCGTCTTCGGCACATACTGCTCGGTCGTGTCCTGAGGCTGAGGCTCGGGGTCGGGAGTAACAATAGGATCAGGCTTGCATGCTGCTAACAATGCTATACAGCTAATCAACAAGGGGTAAATCTTTTTCATGTTATACAAGTTTTGGTTAATTCTCATTTCACCACCTTCAGGGTGTTAAACAACTCCGTCTTGCCGTTCGGCAACACTTTGAACGACTCAAGCAGCAGGTTCTCGCGGCTGACCGTCACGCGGGTGTAAGACGGTGCTCCGGGCTGACCGAACATGCCCGTGAATAGGTCAAAATAGTTCTCTACCTGATGAATATGCTTCGACGCATCCATCTGTTCGCGCGTCAGGGGCGTGTAGCGCTTCGCGCCGCACGTGGCACCTATGAAATACAGAGTGCCGTCCTTCACATTGTACGTGCCGTCACGCTTGCCGGTCAGGTTGGCAACCGAATCCACAGCCACCGTCCTCTGATTGCTCACTGCCGATAGTATAGGCTTGCGTGTTTCCGCATCCACCGGACCGATCACCTCGTACGTATGATCGTGCCCTTGCAGCACAAGGTCCATCCGGCAATCCTTCATCACAGGCAGCAGCGTGGCACGCAACAACGGCGTCTCTTTGTCGCGCTGGTGATCCGAACCCGAGAACAAGTTTTTATGCACCAGACCTACACGCCACGTGGCATTTGGTGCGGCTTTCACTTGACGGCGCATCCAACCGCCTAAATCGCGCTCCAGATACTCACTCGTGCCTGCCGAATAATCGTACTCACCACGCCAGAAGTCTTGTTCCGAGAAGGCAATCAGTTGCATTTCGCCGTACGCAAAACTGTAGTTGATGCCCGCAAACTGCGGACGAACCTCTGTGGTCAGGTTAAACGTGGTATCGGTATTGAAGTGGTAGGTGTAGTTCAGCAGCGGACTGTCGTCATGGTTGCCGTCTGTGGGCACTATCGGCATACGCATCAGCACGGGGTGCAGCGCCTCTTCAAACCAACGCTCCCACTCCCACTCCGAGTTCCTTTCCGTGCCTGTGTCAACAAAATCACCCGGGAACACGCAGAACCGGGCATCCCTCTCGTCCCTCGCCACAGCCTCGGCACACAGCCGGGCAGCGTCAATATACTCTCTGTTCTGAATATGGCTGTCGGTCATATAGATGAAGCGGAACGTATCCTCATGCTCGGCGGCCGTGCGGAAGTGTCCTATCGCACTCCAGTGCCCGGCATACCCCACGCGGTACGAATAATCCGTTCCGGGCTGCAAGCCATCGGCCAACGCCTTGTGGCTGACGTAGCGAAAAGCAGTGTTCTTGTCCATCATCGCAGCTTTCAGCAGGCCCGAGGTGGATATGGCATAATGCAGCGGCACGGTCGTCGTTGCCGTAGCCTCTACCACGCGGACTGCTGAGTTCTGATTCTTGTCAACAAAATCTGCCACCGTAGCATCCGCTTTCGCTACAATCTGCACCACGCCGTCCGTCACGCCCTCGTTCGTAAACCAGCAGAAACCCATCCGGCTCGTAGGGTCACCATTGATTGTGGCTACCATGCAATAGGGGGCTTCTTTGGGCTTCAGCACCAGCGGATCTTTCGTTACCAGATATTCTACAAACGATGGCACGGCATAATCAACCGTCGTATAAAGGGTATAGTCCTCTGCGCGCGCCTCACGCCGCGCCGGTGGCATAGTGGCTATGCGGTGTGTAGGCGCACCTATACGGTAGTCGGCGGCATGCATGATTGCCTCTTCGGCTTCCGTCTCCGGCACACCGGCAAACGTGCTCGGGTCGCAGAAGTGCGGACCGTCAGCCGCCTCGTTATCCCTGCTCAGCCACGGCTGCACGAAGTAGTGCGCCTCAAAACCCTCATCCGCGCGGCTCATGCCCGACGTACTCTCATCCGAGATATAATTCGTCGGATCAACAAATCCGTACTCGTTCCTATTGCCCCACATCGTGCAGTCATACACCGAACTCTCGCTATGTATGCCGCCGTAGCGGTCGCCGTAGCAGTTTGCTATAGTGCAATGGTTGAGTGTGCCGTCAAAGTTCGCCACACCGCCTGCATCAGGCCACTCGTGACCCGTGGCGGAGCAGTTATGTATCAGGCAGTCTTCCAGCTTTGCGCCGCGCGCCGACGCCTCAGGCAGGTCGCCTTTGATCAGCACACCGCCACACTGCACACCGCTGCAGCCGCGCACCACGCAATGCCGCATCGTCACCTTGCCGCGCAACCATGCACCGCCGCCACGCTGGACATGACGCGCGTTCTGAAGCACAAAGTCCTCTATACGCGTGGGCTCACCGCAATCGGCATCACAACTCACCAACCGTGCACCCAAACCCTTGCCGTCCAGCACTGTTTTCTGTCCGTGGTCGCGGTAGCGGGGCAATGGCTGATAGGCTGTACAACCGCCTATCAGCGTCACGCCGTCCTTCAGCACGATGCCCTCGTAATACGTCCCCGCCTCCACCAGCAACGTGTCGCCTGCACGGCAGTTGTCTAATCCCAGACGTATCGTCGCCTGGGCCGTTTCCCAACTCTTGCCGTCATCGCCGTCCATGCCATCAGTACGCACATACCACGTTGACCCCGACGCTTCCAGAGCCAGAGCTACAAGGATCAGCAGTATGTGCATCCTGTGTTTCATTATCGGCTGTCAACTTTCACTTTTCTCCTTTCATCTCTCCCATCCGAAACGCTCTCTACCGATGCGCTCCACATCCTCACGGCAGGTGAAGGCTGTCGTACCACCGGCTGCGGTGGTGTTCACCGCACCGGTCATGTTGCCGTACTCCTGACATTTGTCCAGCGGGTCACCGGCGGCCAGACGGGCGATGAACCCCGAGTTAAACGAGTCACCGGCACCGATGCAGTCCACCACATTCGTGTTCAGCAACGCTGCTTGTACGCGGTCGGGCTGACCTTTGCGCAGCAGGATGCTGCCCTTGCTGCCGCACTTGATAACGGCGGCGTTCGCATAAGGGCGGATCTTCTCTATCGCCTCCTCCAGAGTCTCGCTCTTCGTCAGAAATTTCAGCTCCGTCTCGTTGGGCATGAACACCGTCACCAGCGGCAGCACCTGCTTGAGGTCGATATCCCAACGCTCCGTCGGGTCCCACTGGCTGTCAAGCGAGGTGGTTACACCATTTTGCTTGCACAGCTCCAATATCTTTATCAGGTCACGCTTGATGCCGTTCTGCATGAAGATTGACGATATATGCACGTGCTTGGTCTGCGTGAACATCTCGGGGTTGATATCCTCCAGCGACATATAATCCATCGCACCCTGATAGGTCAGGTTAGCGCGGTCCTCGTCATAACTCATACATATCGTTGCCCCTGTGGCATACTTGCGTTGGCGGATGATGTAGCGTGTGTTCACATCCTTCGCACGCAGACTGCTGGCTACAAGGTCACCGAAACTGTCTTCACCAATCATGCCGCAGAATGCTACCTTGGCACCCAATGCGGCGGCATTGGCGGCAAAGATCGCGGTGCTGCTGCCCAAGGTTAATGTCATCTGTTTGGCAAACTTCTCCTTGCCAACTTCCGGATACCCCTCTATCTGATTGAGTATCAGATCTACATTCAACTCGCCCAAGGCGATGATATCAAATTTTTTCATGGTTTTGTTTTTTTAGTTTCGCTCCGCTTCACTCAAGGTCGAAAGACCGCTTCGCCCATAGCCTGCAATGCCTTGTGTTGTCATTAGTAATCAGGCTTTACTCTTTTAGCAGCCACCGGCTGCAGTCTTTTTTCTTTCAGCGCAAAGCGCAGTCAATGATTACATCCTCCCCTTAAACAGCTCCCACATCTTGCTGCTCCAGCCCTTCGGATAGTCGTGCCCCATCTCCGGACCGAAGATGTACTGCTTGTCTGCCTCGGGCGTCTTCAGGTTGTTGAATGGCACGGTGTTCGTACGCGGCGGGCACACATTATCCTGCAATCCGCTGCTGGCAAGCACGGCGCAACTGATGCGCGACGCAAGGTTCTTCGTGTCGAAGTAACTCAGGAACCTGAGCACCTCCGCGTCACTCATCGTACCGCGTGCGTTCTTCGTCAGCTCCATTGCCAGACCGCCTATGCCCTGCATTGCATCCGCATAATCGCCCAGAAAAGCCACGTTGCATGCGATGGCGGTGAACGGATAATCGCTCAGCGCAGCGGCAGCGTATGTCAGCGCACCGCCCTGACTCGAACCTTCGGCAAACAACTTCGTCATGTCGCTCGACTCACGCGTCGCCATGAACTGTATGGCTTGCACCACGTCCATAAACGCACCGCGGTAGTACCAACTGTCTCGGTCGCCGAAGTTGTACGTAAACCAGTCGCCGTACGGATTCACCAGATCGCCCAAACCGTCTGCCACGCGAGAGGACTCAGGACGGTTGTTGATGTATTGCCCGCGGTGCGACAGGTAGAACTCGGCGTACTGCGATGCACCACCGCTCGGACACTCAACCTTCGCCTTCGTGTTCTGGGTGTCGTAGCCATAGAAGTGCATGATCACCGGATGCTTCTGACCGTCTTGCGGCTCGCAGTAGTATCCGCGAACCACTACGGGCTCGCCTGTCAATCCGTCCGGCACGGAGTTCAGCTCCACCAGATACACTTTGCGCGTATCGCTGCTCTTAGTCGGCAACTCTATCAGATGGGCGTTCATATCGATGGCGGCAAGCTGATCCTTCGCTGCCTGCCAGAACTGATCAAAGTCCGGCTGCATGTCTGGCGGCGACACAATCTGGAACGGGTCTATGCCGAAGTTGAAATGCTTGGCCGCCTTGTCGTTCACAAAACAACTCGCGCGGTAGAATCCCGGCTCCAGATTATCCGTCGTCGTAAACACAAAGTCCTGTGCACCATTAGCTGCTACGGTCACGCTGTCCTCTATCGAGGTCACTGCTTTCTTCGCATCGGTCGTGATTTTGATGGTGACACCAGCCTTCAACGCAACAGGGTTGCCGTTCTCTATATGAATGGTTATCTGCGGCTTGCAGCTCCATACCCAATCGTTGGTTACAGGCACGGATTGCTTTATCAGACTCAGGTCAACCTCTTGCTCTTGCGGCTGGGGTTCAGGCGTCGGCTCGGGTGCCGGACCTTTGCATCCACCGCAGGCGCACAACACCACCGCCGACAATACAAATAGTATATATGCAGCTTTTTTCATATCGCGTATGTTGTTTGACTTTGTGTTATCCAATTAGGCTTTTTTTCTTTGAGCAGCCACCGGCTGCTGTCTGTTTCCTTCAGCGCGCGGTCTACTTCAGATAATCATTCAGATTAACGATATTGAACGCATTATAATACTTATCCATATTATGCTCAATACGCATCAGCACAACCTCCTCGGCTTGTATGCCCAGGCGCTCCAGATTGTCATACAGCATCTGCCGTGCCACCAGTGCCTCAGGTTTCTGCCAGATGTATCGGCAGCCGGTCTTCACCAGCCACAACTGACGCTCGGCGGTACAATCCTTCAGATCCTTGCCTACCTCGTCGCCGTGCAGCCATTTTTTCCAGCGCCCTGACTCATATACGCACTGCCACAGCACCTGCGTCATGTTACTCAGCTGTGCCACCTTGCCTTCGGCGTGCAGTTTTTTCTCCTCTTCCTCCAGCTCGGCCAAGGCGTCATACTCGTTCATCGTGAACTCCGGTCCCACGTTAGCTGCACCCATGCCGGCCTTCGGATAATCCTCGGGGTTGTCCACATCATCGCTGTAGTGACCTTTGATATAACTGCCGTACGGACGCACCTTCGCCGTCAGCTTGCGGGCTACATCGGCGTCAAAGAACGTCGTGTGCAAGTCTGTACCTACCTTGCCTACGATGAAGCAGGGCCATATATCTTCCAGACCCACCTCTTTCAATCCGGCTTTCAACCCTTCGAGGAACGTGTCGAACGTCTTCTCGTCTGCCAGACCGCCATGTACCTCTTCCGTGCCCACCTCATAGGAGATCGGCGGCAGACCTTGCGCCTTGCGGAAGGTCTCGGCGTGCAGGATCAGCTCCACCGTACGCTTAACCACCACATGTATATCTATGATCTCGCCTTTGGGCAGGAAGATGTCCACCGTCGGGTCCACATGTATCAGATCATAACCGGCGAGGATAGCAGCCTCATAACTCTTCTTCACACCGTTCATCGCACGCTCGGTGTCCCAACGCTCGATGCTCTGCTTGTCTTTCAGCCACGGACCACCATGATCAATCGCCACTACGTAAGGACCCGTGTAATGCACGGCGGCCGCCTCGCGGGCGAGAATCTTCGTAAACTCCGCCTGAGTCATGCCCGTATAACCGCCGTCACAATCTACTTGGTTAAGAGTCGTCGCAAAATAAATCGGCGAGTTGTTACGCTTCGCTGCGCGGAACGATGCTTTGATTACTGACAAGGAGTTCGGGCACGCTGCAAACAGTGTCATCGGTACTCCGGTTGCTTTCTTGCGCTCCTCCATCACGCGGAGGATGTTTTCTGTCTTTGCCATATTGTTTTGTTCTTTTGGTTTTCAGTATTTATCAGCCAAGTCTGGCTGATTTCATTTATTCGTATATGGTGACCCCTTCTACCACTCGGTGAATGTTTCCGCTCACACTCGGCGCATCGGGGTTCAGCCCGTGTGCCAGCGATGCGTAGTAGCCCAACAGCTGACCTACCAGCACGTACGGCACTATGCCGTAGAAGTCGGCCTCCGCCTTGCTGTATGGCATCTTCACCACAAGGTCGGCGTGCACATCTGGCATCTCCGGGTCACGGCCGGAGATCACTATCACTTGTGCCACAGGCTTGTTGTTGCTGTCCACCTGACGAACCAGATCACGCTCGTAACGCATGATACTCTCTTCGTCCGTCATCAGATACACTACGATCGACTTGTCGTTCACCACGGCTTTCGGACCATGACGGAACCCGAGGAACGAATCAAACTTGCATACCACAGCACCATCAGTCAGTTCTTGCAGCTTCAGGTGACACTCCTCCGCTATACCTTTCAGTGCGCCCGAACCAAGGAACACGCCGCGCTCAAACGTCCTGCTGCCTATCTCTTTCAGCTTTTCTTCGTAGTCGGCTATCACACACTCGGCGTTCTGCACCGCTTTCTCTATCATCGCGCCGTCCTGCTCAAGGGTGTCTATTCGCCCTAACATCAGGCACGTCAGCAGCATCGTCGAGAAACTGCTCGTCATGGCCAGCGACTTGTCATCCGTCTCCTCCGGCAGCAACAGCAGCAATATGTTTTCTTTGCCTACGGCTTGCTGCGCCAGTTTGCCGTTCTTGTTGCAGGTTATATATACGTGTGCCACGTTCTTGCTTAGTTTGTTCGCAAGGTTCACCGCCCCTACGCTCTCCGGACTGTTTCCCGAACGTGCAAAACTGATCAGCAGCAGCGGACGCTCCTTGTCCAGCAGATACTCCGAGTGAGTTATCAGATCTGTCGTCGGCACCGAGCGCACGTTACGCCACATGCCGCGCATCACAGGACAGATTGCATCGCCTATGAACGCCGACGTGCCGGCACCGGTCAACACGATGTCCGTATCGGGGGTGAGGTACTTGTGCATGAATGCACGAATCTCATCCTTCGCAGCAAGTATAGCTTCGTGTTCCTTACGCCACATCGCAGGCTGCTGATGAATCTCGTTAAACGTGTAATTGTTCATAATCTATAGTATTTAGTAGTTTATGTCTTATCAGTTTTTATTCATTTTGTGGTTAATTATTGTCCTGTCCCTCATTTCGCACCGCAAAATTACAAAATTTTGTTGACATTTCGAAAGCATTTACTATGCTTTTCGGCATACATTCGAAACGACCCCGCATATCTATTTATCTATCAACCTATTACACATTTCGTTTACTTTTTCGTAACCTTTCGAAAAAGCCCACCCTCCTTTACTTTCTTCCATTCCAGGGCAATGCCATTGCCCGCCTCGCTCTCCCCTGCTCCCTATTCTTCCATTCCAGGGCAATGCCATTGCCCGCCCCTCTCTCCCTCCTGCTCCCTATTCTTCTTTTCCAGGGCAATGCCATTGCCCGCCTCTCTCTCCCTCCTGCTCCCTCTTCTTCCATTTCAGGGCAATGCCATTGCCCGCCCGATTACCCCCAAAAAACTATATCCCATCGTATGCCCCTGCAGTTCCCCACGGGTCATTCTATATACCTCATAATACGCTCATAGGAACCTCATAGGAATCTCATGAGGTTTCTCTTCTGTAATTCAAATACTTAAGGGGAACATTTTTTTACACTTTTGTCGGCTTTTTTGCATCACTTCGCCCGACCTTCGTGTTTTTGTCTTGCAATTGCAAAGATACAAAAAATTTTTGATATTTGCAAATTTTTCCTCCAATTTTTCACATTTTGTCTTTCACCCATTCCCCACACAATCACCCCGCCCCCACTCGGTGCTCCATATTCTTCTTTTTCAGGGCAATGCCATTGCCCGCTTCCCACCCCGTGAGGCTTCACCCTTATATTTTCGAAACCTTACGAAAACCCAATCCACCCCGCGCCACCTCACCCAAACAGCTACATATCAACAACTTACACTCACACCGCACCAACCCCTCGTCTCTTTATGCTCCATAACATATTGTTCGAGCGCGCGTATGTGAAATATTTTTCGTAACTTTGCAGCGTCTTTTGTGGGCTCAACCCCTGCGGCTACCCACAATTGCCTCAACAAAATTAACTAAAAATCATAATATTATGAAAAAATTATTTCTACTTGTTCCTGTTTTGGCTCTTTCGCTGCTTGCTAATGCGACAAGTACGACGATTTCGCCGGAAAGTGCTGAATCAGACAACAACATTCGTGCTGCATTTAACGGTACAGCAGACACTATCTATTTGAACTCTGGAGAGTACATTCAGGTAAATCAGATCCACTTCAAGAGAAGTGCTGTTCTTATGGCAGCAGATAAATCAAATAAACCAATCATCAAACTTAAGTATTATTGCGACTTGATTAACGAGAACTCAAAAGTTTTCGTGGATGGTCTTATCTTCGATGGATCTGTTTCAGGACAGCAATGTATTCGCGTGAATGATAACGCTGCCGGTAAAGAGATTCATTTGAATGATTGTGAGTTTCATAACTTTGCCAAAACTGCTATTTCTGGAGATAATGCGGATTATGCGTTAGATTCATGTGTCGTTAACAATTGCAAATTTTACGACAACAATAGGAGTTGCATTTTTGTCCAAAGTGCCAATTTAACAGGTGTAAAAGTAACAAATTCAACTTTTTACAATATAACAAACGTTTCTGATGGAGATTATGCCAGTCCGATTGACGTAAGATCAGCAAGTGCCAATGTGCTAATAGACCATTGCACAATGTATAATTGCTTTACGATAGATGCCAACTATAATTATATAAACGTCGCTTCAACCTCTGATGTTTTGGTATCCAATTGTATTTTTGCATCAGCGGAAGGATATAATTGCTGCGGTACTTATCTTAAAGCAGGTGGCTCTGTTACAAATTGTCTTACATATAACCTTACAAACTGGCAGGGAGCTGGGGACAATGTAGGTCATGTAGCATCAGGAGGAGCAACTATTTCAAGTTGCATCAAGGGGAACCCGCTCTTCAAG
>JAFSPC010000042.1 GCA_017443075.1 Paludibacteraceae bacterium | reverse complement strand
TGCGACAGTATAGCCGGTGAGTTGCGCGTAGTTGAGCAACCGGTAGTGACGAAAGAGCCGGAGAATATCAGCATTTATCAGACGCAGACCTACACATGGCGCGATGGTCGAGAGTATTCAGACCCCGGAACATACGAGTATATCGAGTATTATCTGTCGGGTTGCGATAGCGTGATCTATACTCTGAATCTGGTTGTATTGGATATTGAGCACACTGAGGTTACGGTGACCGATATCGTCTGCCCGAAGGATGTATATGAGGGTCATGCTATCAGCGAGCATACGCAGTGGTCAGACACGGTACGCACGACAGACGCAAGTGGAGCATTGGTAGATGTTGTAACGAACTACGATATTGATGTATATGATACGACCTTGCCGGATGGCTTCATGAACTTCGTTGTTGCCTCTTGCGGTCTGCCTGTTAACGCTGATTCGGCATCTACGTTGCTTGACAACTATATCAATAGCAGTGCTAACTATGCAGCGGTTAAGAACATCCGTTGGGAGTATAGCGAGGATGGCGGTGCATGGAAAGCACTTGATGGTGCGACAACACTTGGTGGTCAGATAGAGAACGTGGCAGTACGTTGCGTGGTAGAGACCGAGTGCGGTGAAGAAGTTGTTGAGCAAATGTATAAGGTTGGTACTCATGCGACGCCGGAAATCTTTGTTGAATATGATCAGTTGCCCGTCATCAGGAAGTTTAATGGTACGATGCTGATGGTGGATGTGGATGATATCTGCAAGAAGTTTGGCTGGACGAACGGCAAGGAGATTATGCCGGAGATAGTAGAGTGGTACATGCAGGTTGGCGAGTTGGATAACCTAAGTTATCCTAAAGCTGACGATCCGAAGGATCAGCCGATGAACAAGTATGGCTACTACTACACTCCTCAAACCGCGGATACCTATTATGCATTGATAAAGGGTAACTTGCCGGTTGACAATGATAACTGCGGTGTATGGGCTCGTACGCTAACTGTGTCGGGTAATTCGCCTATTCAGTTGCAGCCTAATGTAGCTCAGGGTGGTGCGACCGTGACGATAGAGGCAGTAACCCAATGCTATGTAACCATCACTGATATGTATGGTAACGTAGTAATGGGCAGAACAGCATCATCCGGTACGTTCAAGGCTCCGGCATCAGCAGGCACATACTTTGTGACGATTGAGAGTGACAATTCGGTATGTCATCGAACACTGATTGTTTACTAATCAGCATTAATCAGAATGACAGTACGGTTTGTCACCTTAGGGTGTAAATTGAATTTTGCTGAATCCAGTGCTTTGGGTAAGTCGCTTATGTCGAGCGGCTTTACCCGAGCCGAGGATGGCGAGGCTGCCGATGTATGTGTGCTGAACACGTGTACGGTGACGGACGCAGCCGACCATAAGTGCCGTCAGGCGTTGAGCCGTTTGCGCCGCGAGAACCCCCATGCTGTGATTATAGCCACAGGCTGCTATGCACAGTTGGCGGCGGATGGCATGAGTGAGAAGCCCGCAGCGGATGGCCAACAGCCCGAGGCAGGATGTCGGGTTGCAGTTGCAACAAAAGGGTGGGAGGATGCCGATTATATCCTCGGCAACGATGCGAAGTTCAGTATTCCGCAATTGTTGGAAGATCTAAGAAGGCAGAAACCGGATGCAGGGTGCCGGAAGTCAGAAGCCAGAGATCAGGTGGTACTGTCCACACCGATTCGCGAAGTAGAGAGTTTTCATGGTGCATTATCTTTCTCACATGTAGACAGTGAAGACGAGGAGCAACACACTACGATAGCCGATCGCAGTCAGCGTACACGTTGTTTTTTGAAAGTACAAGACGGATGCAATTATTTTTGCACCTATTGCACCATCCCTTATGCCCGCGGCAAGTCGCGCAACCCGCGTATCAGCACCTTGGTAGCTGAGGCGCAGCAGGCGATAGATGAGGGCGCGAAAGAGATTGTGCTGACGGGTGTGAACATAGCCGATTTCGGCAGGAGTACAGGGGAGACTTTCTTAGCGTTACTACAAGCCTTGGATAATTTGGAAGGTGAGTACCGTCTGCGTATAGGCAGTTGCGAGCCGAACCTGCTGACAGAAGCAATCATCGATTATGTGGCTGCGAGCAGGCATATAGCACCGCACTTCCATATACCGCTGCAGTCGGGTAGCAATGAGGTGCTGCGGATTATGAAACGGCATTACACGCGCGAGTTGTTCGCCGAGCGTGTGGCATATATCCGTCAGCGGTTGCCTTACGCCTTCATCGGAGTGGATTGTATGGTAGGCGTACGCGGTGAGACGGCAGCCTATTTTGACGACTATCTGTCGTTTGTAGAACAGTTGGAAGTGAGCCAGCTGCATGTATTTACTTATTCGGAACGCGCGCGTACACGTATGGTGGAGATGGACTTGGAGATAGTGCCCGCAGTGGAGCGCAAGCGCAGAAGCGATATACTGCATGCATTGTCGGCGCAGAAGACTCGCGCCTTCTATGCGGCAAATGAGGGTCGAGAGGTGTGCGTGCTGTGGGAGAGCCGTAATGCCAAAGGGCAGATGGCAGGATTCACGGAGAACTATCTGCGCGTGACAGCCGAATATAATCCCGACAAAGTGAATAGATTTGAGAACCTCGTATTCACACCAAATCAATAGAATCAATAGTAATTAATAGATATTTATATAATCACCTAAAATAATTTTATGCGCTACAATAAGCAAAAATTACAACAGATGACGATAGACGAACTGCAAGCTGTAGCCGAAGAGTTCGAGATTCCAAATTACGAGACGATGGACAGCGATGCGTTGGTTAGTGCGCTCGTAGGTGCTCAGGCCGAGCAGGCGTTGGGGGCATATCAAGCGCGTGAGGATGCCTTGCAGCCTCGCAAGCGTACGCGTGTGATGGTGTCGTCCTCTCCCTCCGCCCAGCGAGTAGAGACTCACCACATGAAAGGCGAGCGTGTGCTTGCCACCGTAGGTAGTGTGGAACAGACGATGCAGGAGATGCATGAGGCCCAGGCTCAACAACCCCTGCCTATAGGAGTTCGCAAAGCGCAAAAAGCGGTGGAGGAGTTCATTCAGCAGAATGAGGTTCTGAACGTGCAGGAAGAGTTGGAGTTGCCGGATGAGACGGATGTAGAAGTGCAGTCACCCGTTGCGCTGCCGGAGGCAGAAGAGCAGCCCATAAAGCGTAAGAGAGGCCGTCCGCGTAAGAATCCGTTGCCCGAAGAGGATACGCAGCAGGCATTACCCATTGTGGAGCAGCCTCAAGCGGAAGCTCTGCTATCGGAACAGGATGGCCCTATGCAAGAGCAGTTGTCCGGGGTGTCGCCTCGTGCAGGGTTTGAGATAGACGGAACGATAACCGCTACGGGTACGTTAGAGATATTGCCCGAAGGGTACGGTTTCCTTCGCTCGGCAGACTATAATTACCTGTCTTCACCAGATGATGTGTATGTAACACAGCAGCAGATTCGCAAATATGCTCTGAAGGCGGGCGACACGGTAGAGTGCACGATGCGTTCACCGAAGGACAGCGAGCGTTTCTTCCCGATGGCGAAAGCTATCCGCGTGAATGGTTTGCCTCCTGAGAAAGCAGCGGAGCGCGTGGCATTTGAAAACCTGACGCCGCTCTTCCCCGACCAAAAGTTTACCTTGTGCCGCGGCGATGGCAAGGATCCGTTGTCCTGCCGGATAATCGACCTGTTTGCTCCTATAGGCAAGGGTCAGCGCGGATTGATTGTAGCCCAACCAAAGACAGGTAAGACAATGCTACTGAAGGAGATAGCGAACGCCATATCCGCCAATCATCCTGAGGTATATATGATAGTGTTACTGATAGATGAGCGCCCTGAGGAGGTGACGGATATGTCCCGCTCGGTTAAGGCCGAGGTTATTGCCTCGACATTTGACGAGCCGGCAGAGAACCATGTTCGCGTGGCTAATATCGTACATGAGAAAGCCAAGCGCTTGGTGGAGTGCGGTCATGATGTGGTGATACTGTTGGATTCGATTACCCGTTTGGCTCGCGCATACAATACCGTGGCTCCGGCGAGCGGCAAGGTGCTATCCGGCGGCGTGGAGGCTCAGGCGTTGCATAAGCCCAAGCGCTTCTTCGGCGCAGCCCGAAACATAGAGTTTGGCGGTTCGCTGACAATCATAGCTACCGCGCTGACAGAGACCGGTTCGAAGATGGATGACCTGATTTTTGAGGAGTTCAAGGGAACGGGAAACATGGAGTTGCAGTTGGACCGCAAGCTGTCGAACAAGCGTATCTTCCCTGCGGTGGATATCCCCGCATCGTCCACTCGTCGTGATGACCTGCTGTTGCCAGCCGATGTGCTGAGCAGGATGTGGGTAATCCGCAAGCAATTGTCAGAGATGAATGGTGTAGAGGCGATGGAGAAATTGCGCACCTTTATGGAGCGCACTCGCGATAACGAGGAGTTCCTATTGGCCGTAAACGGAGCACGATAAACATCAAGGCGACGAAGAGTAACCGACGATGGCAAAGCAGATAGTCATATTAAATGGTCCGAACCTGAACTGGTTAGGCAGGCGCGAGGCGATGTATGGTACACTGTCGATGGAGCAGGTCATGCTTGATTTGCAGCGCAGATACATGGATGTACGATTCCGCTACTACCAATCCAATCATGAGGGGGACCTGATTGACAAGTTGCAAGAGCCGCTGGAACAACTTGTGCGTGGCGAAGAGCCGGTAAGTGGCATTGTGCTGAATGCCGGCGGATATACGCACACAAGTGTATCGATACGTGACGCCGTGCTGTTGTGCCCTGTACCTGTGGTGGAGTTGCATATAACGGATATATCGCAGCGCGAGACATTTCGCAGGGTATCGCTGCTAACGGATGTATGTGCGTACTCAATAACCGGTCATGGTACAGACGGCTACGCAGAAGCAGTACAATGGCTGCTGGATAACCGAAATACGCCATAGATAACTCACAATAGTTAACCTTAAACCCCAAAAGTATGAAACGCCTACTGACAATGGTACTATTTCTCACCATCCTTGGTGGGATAGTGCAGGCGCAGAACTTGATAACCGGAACCGTGATAGACGCGGCTTCGGAGCGTCCGTTGGACTATGCAAACGTGGTGGTCTATCGCGAGGGTGAGGATGAACCGCTGGATGGTACAACCACGGATGAAGATGGTATGTTCTGGCTATATAGAAAGGTGAAGGCGGGCGACTATAAGGTGACGGTTAGTTTTATGGGCTATATTGACCAGATATTCAGTGTGCATCTGTCCGGCAAGGAGGTCAGCCTTGGCAAGATTTATCTGGAGGAGAACACCAAGGTGCTGAAGGAGGTAGAAGTAGTGGGGCAGGGCAGCACAATGCGTTTTGAGTTGGATAAGAAGATATACAGCGTAGATCAGAGTATATCCTCCGCCGGCGCAAGCGTGAGCGAGGTGCTGGAGAACATACCATCGGTAGAGGTTGATCAGGAGGGTACGATTAGTCTGCGTAACTCTGAAGATGTGGAGATATGGATTAACGGCAAGCCTGCGGGACTGACGGCAGAAAACAGGGCAGAGATACTGCAACAGATGCCGGCAGACGCCATCAAAGAGATAGAGCTGATAACCAACCCCTCTGCCAAATTCAGCCCTGAGGGCACAGCCGGTATCATCAATCTGGTGCTGAAGAAAGATAGAAAGGCGGGCTACTATGGTTCGGTGAACGTAGGTATCGATTATGCATTAGCCAAGCCATGGACGACCCTGCCGAGTGGCAAAGTGGGCTTTAATATCAACTTCAACAAGGGCATAGTGGACGCCTATATGAATGTGGGGTACAACTACCGCAACTCCAATGGCGCCTCGAATGTTGACCGCTACAATTTTTATGCCGACGATACGACCCGCCTGAAGAGTTCGGGTATAGGTCAGAACCGTGGCGGTGGAGGTATGTTTCTGCGTGCAGGAGTTGATGTGCGGGTTACCGACCGCTCGACAATCGGAGTATCGGGATTCACGGTGGTATCACAGCCTAATGACCCGACGAAGGGCAAAGGAAACTTCTTCTCCGGCTATCGCAATGCGCCCATGTTATATGAGTTGTATGATGTGAGTACGTATGTCAATCCGCAGAGTGCCGACAATGAAGAGACCTTGCTGCGCTCGTACCATCGCGATCAGAGCGGAACGATGGTTCACCCGACATATAACGCGCTGCTCAGTTGGCAGTTTGAGATCAGCAAGTTGCACAACCTGTCAATGAGTGCGCAATACGACAACAACCGATTCTATCAGAATCAGTTCTATACGCAGTACGAGACAGCCGAGCCAGATGCCAAACAGGTGCAGGAGCAGGAGTCCGACACGCGAAATCAATCCGTTCAGCTGAAGGCGGATTATGAATTCAAGATAGCATCTGATATGCGTTTCGGCTTGGGGTGGCAATCCACGATGGCTTGGCGCAAGTCAGGCTCGGATGCGTGGAATGGGGCGAACAGGGCTGTTCACTTGGAGAACTACTACAACAACTTTGCCAACAACGAGCAGACGCATGCCTTGTATACGACGTACGGATATACGATAGCCGACCGGTTGTCCGTCATGGCCGGTTTGCGTGCAGAGATCTTCCATCGCGACCTGCGAACGGAATATTACGACAGCCCGGGCCACCTGAGTACGTTGCAGTCGGATACGACCTATTTCCAACTCTATCCGTCCATATTCGCCAGTTATGATTTTGGTGGCGGGCATGAGTTGCAGATCAACTATACGCGTCGTGTTGAGCGTCCGCGCGGGCGGCAGATTAATCCTCGTATGGATTTCTCCGACTCTACGAATATCAGTTTCGGTAATCCGTCGTTGCTGCCGTCGTATTCGTCGAGTGTGGAGCTGAACTACCTGAAGAACTGGGACCGCCACGTGTTGTCAGCCGGATTATTCTGGCGCTTCCGTGAAGGCGTGATACAGAACATCAAGTTCGTAGATGGCGAAACGATGAAGAATACCTACGTTAATTTCAAGACGCGCCATGAGGTGGGTATAGAACTGGTAGCCAAGAACAAGCTGTTCGGCGAGATAATCAACCTGACGACGTCCGTTCAGATGTATTACAACGGTTCGGCGGGTGGTACGTTCACGTCCAATCTGTATGGTTCGGATTTTGCTGTAGTCATCCCCAAGCGCAATGTGTTTGCCGCCAATGTGAGTGTGAACGCCCAGTTTATGTTCACGAAGACGTTCTCGGGTTCGTTATCTGCGAGGTATCGTTCGCCTCACGTGTTGGCGCAAGGTATGACGACACACTCGTATTCAATAGATGCGGGCCTAAGAAAGACCTTTTTGGATAAGAAACTGGTGCTTGCCTTCAATGTGCGCGATATATTCAATTCGCGTGCGCGCCGCAGCACGAACTATGGTGAGGGCTTCTGGCAGTACCAAGAGAATCAGTGGAACAGCCGTATGGTCAGCCTCAGTCTGACATACAACTTTGGCAACCAGCAGGCAGGTAAGAAACAAAATCGCCAGAACATGGTGTCCGGCGACGATGATATGGGCGGTGGTGATGAATAAGATGATGATAGAAACAAGGAATAAAAACCAAAGACTTACGAATAGCAAGTATAATCTATCTTGTGCAAGATACCTGACGGTATTGTTGTGCGTCGTATTGATTGCATGCAATGTGCGTGCGCAGGGTCGACAGACGATAGGCATGAATAACCCTTATTACGATGACAAGCTGGTTCATCTGGGTTTTGCGTTGGGTGTTAACCTGATGGGATATGGCGTAACCGAATCGCTGGTGCCTCAGGACGGTGATATCTTTCATGCCCGTGTGAGCAACCTGCTGCCGGGATTTTCAGTAGGTTTCATTACGGATATCCGTTTGGCCAAGTATCTTAATCTGCGCATCACGCCGACGCTTCAGTTCGCCTCGCGTACCATAACCTTCAAGAACGAGAGTGGTAAGCCGTTCCCGTACGGCCGCCCACCTGAACAGAGCCTATTGTCCCTGCCCATAGAGATTCCTGTGACGCTCAAGTGGAGTGCCATGCGTATGGGTAACTACCGCCCGTATCTGACAGGCGGAATGGGTGTCAGTTACGATTTTACGAACGACAAGGAGCGTCCGTTGCTGCACCGGCCGTTTGATTACTTCCTGACCGTCGGGTTGGGGTGTGACTTCTACTTGAGCTGGTTCAAGCTGTGTCCTGAGATTCGCTATCAGATAGGCTTCAATAATATGCTTACTCCCGTAAGCGAACGTCCTGAGTTGTCCGAGCCTGATTACTTCTATACCAATGCGTTGTCGCACCTGCGCAACCAGGCAATCATCATCATCTTTAATTTCGAGTAGCATGTGGCGTGTGGTTATCGGTCTTTTGACTTTAGTCTTTAGTCTTTTGTCGTTTACCTCTTGCCGCGAGGAGCAGATCAGCAGTGATCCGCAGCTTAGGCTGACGCTGTCGGTTGATTCGTTGGCGTTTGATACTGTGTTCACAGGCTATGGTACGAGTACGCGGCGCGTGGTATTGCGTAATACGAACGCCAATGCGCTGACTATTGATTCGGTACATTTCCGCAGCGGCAAGCACTTCAGCGTGAACATTGACGGCGAAGTGGATACACAACGTTGGCAGCAGTTGACCATCCGTGGCGGTGATAGCGCGTATATCTTTGTACGCGCATTTGTCGATCCGTTGGGGCAGGATAATCCGCTCATTATTACCGACGAAATAGTGTTCTGCTATAACGGCAACCAAACGCCTCTGCGATTGTCGGCTATCGGTCAGGATGTGACGGTGCTGCGCAAAGCGGATTATACGAACGATTATCACCTGCGTGCCCGTAAGCCCTATCTGGTGATGGATACGCTCATCTTCCGCGGCAATCTGACTATTGATGCCGGCACGATGATCTATATGCACAACCGCGGCACGATCTTTGCGCTGGGCGATGTGACAGCCAAAGGTACGGCTGACAAGCCCATTATCATCCGCGGTTACCGTACCGACCAATTGTTTGACTCGGTGCCATACTCTGTAGCGTCAGGGCAGTGGAACGGCTTCTATATGCTGCATTCCGGCACAGGCAAGCGCACCTACGACTTTCGCTATGTGGATGTGTTGAGCGGTAATGTGGGTCTGTTCTGCCAATCGGATAATGTAGCAGGGCAGATGCCACAACTGGTTGTATATGGCTGTAGGATTCATAATATGTCGGTGTATGGTGTTGTCTGCCTGAACACGGATGCAATGATTATCAATTCAGAGATATCGAATTGTGCCTCGTATGGCATTTATCTGCAGGGTGGCAAGCATACATTGGTGCATAACACGGTGGCGGCATACTTCGGTTATCCCTATACGAACCTGAATATCCATAGTACGCAGCGTGAGGATGTAGCCGCCGTGTTCATCAATAACCTGAGCAAGCAGATGGCACCCATGCAGACGTACATGTACAACAATATCATCACCGGTGCTCGTGTGAACAATCTGGTGCTGGCAGCACCGTTGCAGGATTATTATGTGGGGGAATTCAAGGGAAACTATTTGCGGGCGGATACCTTTGCGTTGCCGCAGTTCGAGGCGAATGTCTATGCCACGGACAGCGACACTGTGTTCGTCAACAACCATTATCTGTACAAGCAGTACCGCTATTTTGATTTTCATCTTGACTCTATCTCGCCGGCTATCGGTATAGGCGATGCGTCTGCCGCAGCAACGTATCCCACCGATCGGGAGGGCAACAGTCGTGCCGAGCGTGTGGATGCAGGGTGCTATCAGTGGAGAGGGGATAGGTGAAAGACAAATAAATTCTAACAATATGAAAAACATTTTCCGAATTATGATTGCCGCAACGGTGCTTGCCGGCTGCAGTGTCAGCAAGCCGCATTACGAGTCAGTGGATGATTATCCGGTCAAATCCGGCAGTGTGCAAGAGGTTAAGTACAGTCCTACGGCTACACGATTCTCGTTGTGGAGCCCGAATGCCGATTCGGTGCGCCTGAGTATCTATGCATCAGCTGAGGCTGTGGAGCCGGAGTGCACGCAGTGGCTCAAACGACAGAAGGATGGCTCGTGGCAAGGCACGATGCGGGGTGATATGCAAGGTAAGTACTATTCGTTCCGCGTGTGGGACCCACGGATGCAGTATGAGCCGGAAGAAACGCCGGGTATCTTTGCCACGGCTGTAGGCGTGAACGGCCGTCGCGGTGCTATCATTGATATGCGCAGCACGGATCCCGAATGGTGGAGTAACGACTGCCGTCCGGCAATGGACAAGGTGGCTGATGCTATCATCTACGAGTTGCACCACCGCGACTATTCGATTGATCCCTCGTCGGGCGTGCAGCATAGGGGTAAGTTTCTTGCCCTGACCGAGCACGGCACAGTGTCGCCTGAGGGCTTGGCTACGGGTATCGACCACCTGAAGCAGCTGGGCGTGACGCATGTGCAGATATTGCCGTCGTACGACTACGGCTCGATTGATGAGACCCGCCTCCATGACAACCGCTACAACTGGGGGTATGACCCGATCAACTATAACGTGCCTGAGGGAAGCTATTCCACCGATCCGTATGACCCTACGTCACGTATCCGCGAGTTCAAGCAGATGGTACAGGCGTTGCATAAGGCCGGCATACGCGTCATTCTGGATGTCGTATATAACCACACATACGATGTTGCGCACAGCAATTTTACGCAGACTGTACCGAGGTACTTCTACCGTACACGAGAGGATGGTTCGCTTGGTAATGCTTCCGGTTGCGGTAACGAGACCGCCAGCGAGCGGCCGATGATGCAACAGTTCATGTTGGAGTCCGTTCGGTGGTGGGTAGAGGAGTATCATATCGACGGTTTCCGCTTCGACCTGATGGCCATCCACGATATATCTACGATGAATGCTATCCGTGCCATGCTTGACGAGATTGACCCGACTATCCTGTTGTACGGCGAAGGTTGGGCGGCTGAGACACCACAATTGGAAGAAGCCTTGCGTCCAATCAAGGCGAACATTGCGGCAATGCCGGGCATAGGTGCGTTCAGCGATGAGTTGCGTGATGCACTGCGCGGCCCGTTCTACGACGATCATCAGGGTGCTTTCCTTGCCGGCCTGCCGGGGCATGAGCAGTCAATCCGCTTTGGTATAGTAGGTGCAATCGAGCATCCGCAGGTAGATATGACCAAGGTTAACTATAGCAACCGGCCATGGGCACTGCAACCTACGCAGCTGATCTCCTACGTGTCGTGCCACGACGATATGATGCTAACCGACCGCCTGCGTGCCAGCGTCAAGCCGGCTGACAGCAAGAAATCTGTGATTGGCGATGATGAGCTGATGCGCCTGGATATGTTAGCACAAACGGTGGTGCTGACCTCGCAAGGACTGCCGTTCCTATGGAACGGTGAGGAGTTGATGCGCGATAAGAAAGGTGTGCACAACAGCTATTGCAGTCCGGACAGCATCAATGCTATCGATTGGCATCTGAAGGCGCGTAACCAACGCTTGTGCGACTATTATGCCGGCTTGATTGCCCTGCGCAAGGCACATCCGGCGTTCCGCCTTGGGGATGCTGAGTTGGTGCGCGAGCATCTGGAGTTCATTGATAGTGCGGACGGTGTCGTTGCATTCTGCCTAAAGGATCATGCAGGTGGTGATGCATGGCGGAATATCGTAGTTATTGCAAACGCTAACAGAGAGAGTGTAAAGGTTAGTCTGCCTGATGATGAATCGTACACCGCAGTTGTGGCAAATGGTCAGGTTAATACCGACGGTTTGTACAAATGCGAGAAGACAGCCGTTGTTGCTGCACAATCTGCAATGATTTTGCACAATTAAGGTCACCTACAATACTGCATCTATATATCCGACCTCGGCGAACTGCTGTGGTCGGATTTTTTTGTGTGCTCGTGCAAAAAATGGGCGTATATGTCAAAATTTTTAGATTATTGTGCAATTTTATTCAATTTATTTGCAAATATCATTTATCTTTATTACCTTTGCAGTCGGAAATATGTCCGCCAAATTGGAAACAAAAGTATAGCCAAATTAGAAACAATTATATGTAATGTCTAACGTGAAAGACTACAAAAAGAGAATAGCAGATACCTTGCTTCGGTATCCTAATATACGATCTTTGAAATATTTCGAATCAATAGAGGGCACTTCTAAAAATTGCTATATGCTGATTTTGAGTTTTATCTTGAGTAGGTTTTTGAATTGCACGAGGGCGCAATGCGGGGTCCCTGCGAGTATCACGAAGTGGGGTGAGGGTGCGGGCATTGTAACTAAGCGCAAATCAAAAAGATACCAAGAAAAAACCAAAAGCAGTATAAAAGTGCCAAATTTTTATTAATCGGGCTATTTTTCTAAAAACGTGGAATTTTTAGAAGTGCCTTAGAGTATTTGTTATAAAAAGGAAGCCATTAGTATTGGCAGTAACTGCGTCTGCTCATCATGGGAAAGGTCTTTGGCATATAGCAAGACGCGCTTTCCTATGCGAGATGAAAATTTTTTACAAAATGCATCTAATGAGGCGTGTGATTTATGAGAAGATGATTTGACTTCTATAGGAAGGATTTTATTTCCCCTTGACAGCAAAAAGTCTATTTCATAATTATGCTTGTCATCTTTTGGAAATGTGTAATAAAAGAGATTATTTCCTGCTGTTGCCAGCATTTGAGCAGCGATATTCTCATACACATATCCTAAATTGGCATCCAACTTGTCGCTTAATAGTCTTTCATATAAGCTGTTTTCAGTATAGTCTTTATCCCAGAAAGCAAGAGTTACAAATAATCCGGTATCGGCTGTGAAAATTTTGTAGCGACTTCTGTCCTTTGTAAGTGACATCCCTACATTCGGGTCATCGCAATGATAAACAATAGTGACCGTTTTGCTATCTTCCATAGCTTTGATTAGTTCAAGTAGTTTGTCTTCTTCGACTGAACCGATAGCGTTGTAAGGAACAAAGCGATTGCTTGCGCGAGATAATTGTCCGGGGATAGACATGAACATTTTGCTAATCCTACCGGTCGGGTCAATCTTCAGAAAATCATCTTCGTATAGTTGGATGATATTACGCTTTATTTCATCCACTTTTTGCAAATTGAGTGTATTAAGATAGGTATTGACAGCTTGAGGCATACCACCGATGAGTATATAAAGCCGGAACTCTCGCATTTTGGTTCGGAATGCGGCTCCCAAAGGCAAATGTTTGTCGTAGAAGGTGCGTAATAAAGGAACGGTTGCTGTATCTCCTAATGCCCAGCGAAACTCTTCGTAATCCATGGGATACATAGAAACGCGCTTTTCTTCACTTGGAATAGTAATTTGCTGTGTGTGTTTCTTGATACTGATAAGGGAGCCTGTCTCTATGTAATCATATCTTCCGTCCTGAACGAGATACTTGATGGCTTGGCGAGCTAAAGGACATCTTTGTACTTCATCAAAGATGATAACTGATTTTCGGGGGGATAGTGTCACTCCATAATGCGCCTGCAAGGTGAGGAAGATATAGTCTATATTGTCCAAATCTTCAAAAAGGTCTTTAATCTTTTTAGGTGCTTTATTAAAGTCTATTAAGATGTATGAATCATATTCATGTTTTGCAAACTCTTCTGCAATAGTTGATTTACCGACACGCCGTGCTCCCTCAATCAAAAGAGCAGTTTGACCATTATCCTCCTGCTTCCACGAAAGCATTTTTTCATACAATTTTCGCTTAAAAATACGTTCCATACAAAAGGGTGATTAAAAATCTGCTGCAAAGTTACAAAAAATAAATGAATTATGCAAATATTTTGAATAAAAAAGTAAAATCCCCTTCAATTTTATTTGCTAAAATTAAGTAATCCCCCGCAATTTTATTTGTAAAAATACCAAAATCCCCCACAAAATTTTCTGTTGATTCGGTAATATCTTATGGGCACTTCTAAAAACGTGTGTACTAAATGCAAAAAGTAGACACAAAAATTAATTTTTTTGTTAATTATACATTATTTTTTGTTTAATAGTGGACATTTAGCGCACTTTTTATTCATTTTCTTTTTCAAAAGTGGACATTAGCGCTATTTTTACTCCATT
>JAFSPC010000041.1 GCA_017443075.1 Paludibacteraceae bacterium | reverse complement strand
CAATTCCCCTGAATGGCGCTCAGATTTGCAGTATGTAGAAAATGTGACTAAAGCAAAGAACAATTCAGATTTTGTCAAACTCATACTTCGATTTAAGAATCCTCCCATTTATAACCAGACAGCAGTAATTCATTATAGGGCAGATATTGATGATTCAGACCACAAATCAATACCTGCTGTAGATATTAAAGTTGAATCACCCACAGACTATGTAAGGATTATAGTTGAACTCGGTTATAAATCCCATAAAAATGCTATCGCGCAACGCAAGTTAATTCATTCTCAGAGTCCGACAGAATTTCAGACAATTAAAGAAATTCCATACGATGCAGCTCACAAGCAATATGTGTATAGTATTCCTAACCCTGAACCCGGATATTTCTACCGCTTATCATGGGAGCGTTAAAGCCACACAGATAAACAAAAATAGCAGATAAGCACTCTTATCTGCTATTTTATTTTACATGAGAGATCACTTCTTTCCCACTAATACAATAGTAAGGAATTCGCACTACCATCAGAACTCGTAATCAACAGCGGCACGTGCAGTGCGACACTTGGTGATATAGGCGGCAACCTTCAAGTGCTCGGGGTGGTTCTGGTAGGTGTCCACATCCTCCCATGTGTCAAACGTGCACTCCAGACACAGGTCGTAGTCGGTCTTCTTGGCATTGGGGATATTGATTCCCACCTGCTCGGAACGCAGTACAGGCACCTTATCAAGCAGGGCAAGCAAGCCCTGCTTGATTATTTGTGCGTTTTCTAATTTAGTCTTTCCCTCCGCCTCTTCAGCAAGACGGAAAAATACTACGTGCTTGATCATAATTTATAGTAGAAAGCGATAATAGTTTACCAGATGTGTACGCGGTTCTCAGGAGCGACATATAGCGGACTGTCCTCGGTAACGTTCCACGCCTCGTACCATGCGCCTATGTGCGGCAGTGCTCCATTGACACGCCAGCGGCCGAGTGAGTGAGGATCGGACTTCGTGCGGTTGAGTATCTCCTCCGGACGGATATTACCCGCCCACACATTAGCGTACGCAAGGAAGAAACGTTGCTCAGGTGTGAAGCCGTCCACCTCAGTCAGGCGCTCTGCCTCGGGTTTGGCTTGTTCGTTCGTTTTGAAGGCCTGATAAGATATCTGCAGACCACCATGGTCGGCGATGTTCTCACCCAAGGTGAAGTAACCGTTAGCGTGCACGCCCGGAGCGACCTCAATGCCATTGAAGTATTCCGCCATAACCTTGGTGCGGGCATCGAACTGCGCCTTATCCTCAGCTGTCCACCAGTTGTTCATGTTACCATCCTTGTCGAACATACAACCCTGATCGTCAAAGCCGTGTGTCATCTCATGACCGATAACCACACCGATAGCACCGTAGTTGAACGCATCGTCGGCACTCATGTCGAAGAACGGGTATTGAAGTATGCCGGCAGGGAAACATATCTCGTTGCTGGAGGGATTGTAGTAGGCGTTGACGGTTTGCGGCGACATGTACCACTTCTTCTTATCCACCGGTTTGCCAAGATAGGAGAGCGAATAGACCTGCTCGAACTTAGCGGCACGTTGCAGGTTCTCGTAGTACGGCACCTTGGCATCTATATCCAGCGATGTGTAGTCGCGCCACTCGTCGGGATAACCGATCTTGATGGTGATAGCAGCCAGTTTCTCCAGCGCCTTCTCCTTGGTAGCGTCACTCATCCAGTCCAGTGCCTTGATGCGCTCGCCAAGAGACGCCTGCAGGTTATGTACAAGGGCTAACATACGCTGTTTGTTCTCCTCGGGGAAATACTGCTTCACATACATCTGTCCTACAGCCTCACCCAGCGTGCCGTTGACAATGCCTACGGCACGTTTCCACAGCGGTGAAGGCTCCTCCTTGCCGGAGAGCACCTTGCCGTAGAACTCGAAGTTCTGCATATAGATCTCATCGGTCAGGTACGAGGCTGCGCCATCAATCACCTGCCAGGTAAAGAGGGTCTTGATATCCTCAAGCGGCTCTTCGGCCAGCAGCTTGCCTACCTCCTGCAGGTGAGCAACCTGACCTATATTCACGCTGTCAAGGGTGACATTGAGCGCGGTGAAGAACTCTGCCCAGTTGATCTGAGGTACGAGGTTCTGCAGGTCGGCTACCGACATCTTGTTGTAGTTAGCCACAGGGTCGCGAAGTTCCACATTGTTCTTGGCAGCCTTAGCCAGACGCGTCTCCAGACGCAGAACGGTCTGTGCAGCCTTCTCGGGTTCAGGTTGGCCGAAGAGTTCGAACATCCGCTGTACGTGCTGCACATACTTGGCGCGGATATCCAGAGTGGTCTCGTCGGTGTCAAGGTAATACTCCTTCTCACCCAGCGCAAAACCTGCCTGATACTCATTCATAATGTTCATCGACGAGTTGAGTGCGTCAGCATCCACATACATGGCAAACAGGCCGTACTCCATAGCGGAGCCGAGCAGCGATGACAGTTCGTCACGCGAGCTGATAGCGGCGATCTGCTGCAAGGTAGGCTGCACGGGAGCTATACCTTCGGTGTTGCGGCGCGCTGTATCGAGCGCCAGATTGTAGATGTCACCTATCTTCTGCTCAACAGTGCCTTGCTTGTGCTGCTTGGCTGCAATGTCCTGAATGAGGCCGTTGACCTGCTCAAGGTTGTTAAGCGCAAGTTTGTCGAACGACCCGAAGCGCGCATATTCGGGCGTAAGGGGGTTAGCTGCCATCCATCCGCCACAGGCGAACTGGTAGAAATCGTTCTGAGCCACAGCCGTGGTATCGAGGTTATCCAACGATATACCCGTGGTCTGTTTAGGCTGCGTAGAGCATGCTGTCATAACTGCTGCCATCGTTACAAAAAGGATTGATTTTTTCATTATAGTGTTATTATTTAGTTTGCACAACTGAAAATACAACAAAATATATGCCTAAAATTTGGATTTTTGAAAAATATTTAGTAAATTTGCAGCAGAATATGAAATCCGCATTACTACATATATGTTTGTTGGTTGCCTGCATGTCAACCGTTCACGCCTACGGTGCGCCTATCGATATCCTGCTTCAGAACCCCGTCACCGCCACGGCTAACATCACCTTGCTGGTGCAAGACCTTGAGTCGGGCGAGGTGATTGACGCCTATCGTGAGAAGAACGTAGCCCCACCGGCATCGGTGATGAAACTATTGCCTACCGCCACAGCCTTAGAGACCTTGGGTGCAGACTACCGCTTCAGCACGTATATCGAGTATAGCGGTACTATTAGCAACGGTGTGCTGCACGGCGACTTGTATGTACGCGGTACAGGCGACCCTACCTTAGGTTCGCAGAAGGTGGGTGACCGCAACCTGCTCAACCGATGGGTGCGTGCCATACGTGAGGCAGACATCCGTGCTATCGACGGGCAGGTGATAGCCGACCTGAGTTACTTTGACGCCGATGCCATCAACCCCGGGTGGATATGGGAGGATATAGGCAACTACTATGCGCCCGGTATATATGCGCTGTCGTACATGGACAACACGATGAACGTTGTGCTCCGCTCTGGCCCTGTAGGCAGTATAGCCGAGGTACAATACACGGTGCCTGAGGTGCCGGGCGTGCAGTTTGACAACCATATCCGCTGCACGAGCATCACCCACGACGGCGCGTTTGTGCATGGGGCGGCGTATAACTATACGCGTTACCTGACCGGTAGCGTGCCGAGTAACCAAGGCTCGTTTGGCGTGCAGGGCGACCTGCCTAATCCGGGACTGCTGCTGGTGCAACATTTCACCCGGCAATTGGAGAACAGCGGTATAACCGTGAGTGCCGAACCGACATATATATCAGAGGCGGACGGCAAGCCGCGCACGCTGCTCTACACGTGGCAATCACCGCCGCTGTCAGACATCATCATGGAGACGAACATCCACTCCAACAACATGTACGCCGAGTCGTTGTTCCGCACGTTTGGCGCACGCTACACGCTGCCCTGCACCATTCACAACTCGGCGGACTTTGAAAAGGACTATTGGCTTCGCCGCGGCGTGAACATCCGCAATGCGCGTATCGTGGACGGCTGCGGCTTGGCGCCACAGGATGCCTTGAGCGCCGAGACCTTGGTGCAACTGCTGACATACATGTATCGTTCGCCCAACAGCGATGTCTTTTATGCCACCTTGCCGGTTAGCGGACAGACAGGCACCCTACGTAGCCTGCTGCCCGGCACAGTGCTGGAAGGCAAGGTGCATGCCAAATCCGGCACAATAGCCGCAACAAAGAACTTTGCCGGCTACATCGAGCTGCCTAACGGACGGACATGGGTGTTTGCCGTGATGGTGAGCTTCGGCAACGGCAAAGCCAAACAGATACAAAAAGTGATAGGTGACTACCTACTGGAGTTATACCGCACGCAAGGACAATAATGCATCAGCCAAGCTTGGCTGATATCTACCATGTATATTCAAGAGACCGACAGCACAAACAGCCTGATGGCACGCTTGCTACGTGGCGAAGAGCCACAGTACGCGGCGTGTCTGGACGAAGATATACCTCTGATCTACACTACCTACCAGTCGGCAGGACGCGGGCAGACAGGCAATGGTTGGGAATCGGAGCGCGGCAAGAACCTGCTGCTTACCTACCTGCTGCGCCAGCCGCAAGCTACGCCTGCTGAGCAGTTCGGGCTGAACATACTGGCAGCTATTGTCACCCATCGCGTCCTCACCGCCTATCTGCCGGAGCCACAGCGTGAACGACTGTCCATCAAATGGCCCAACGATATCTATTACGATGACAAGAAGATAGCAGGCATACTGGTGGAGAACAGCCTGAGCGGAAACAACATCCAGCGTAGCATAGCCGGCATAGGCATCAACCTGAATCAGGAGCTATGGGTGGGCAATGCCCCCAACCCCATCAGTCTGAAGCAGGTGACCGGGCAGGAGATAGATGTGCATCAGGTGATGCGTACGTTTATGCAACTACTGTATTTCACCAGAAAATGGAACGCCGCAGCCTGCAACGAGTATTACCTGCAGCACCTCTACCGGCGCGAGGGGTACTACCTATACGTGGAGCGCGCAGTCAGCACCGCACCCACGATAATTGCCACACATGCCGACGAGGGACAATTTGAGGCACGCATCACCGACATAACGCCGCAGGGCGAGCTGGTGCTAACCGACAGGCAAGGCAACATTCGCAAGTATCACTTCAAGGAGATACGATTCGTCATCTGACAGACCTCGTAACTTATTAATCGCTATTGATATGAACGCAATTATCATCACCGGCGGAGCCGGATTTATCGGAAGTCATGTGGTACGTCTGTTCGTAAACAAGTACCCGGAATACAGGATTATCAATGTGGACAAACTCACGTACGCAGGCAATCTGGCTAACCTCAAAGATATAGAGGATAAGCCCAACTACCGTTTTGTGCGTGCTGATATATGCGATTTCGACGCCATCTACGCATTGATGCAAGCTGAGCACGTGACCGGCGTTATTCATCTGGCTGCCGAGAGCCACGTGGACCGCTCGATCAAAGATCCGTTCACTTTTGCCCGCACGAACGTGATGGGCACGCTCAGTATGCTGCAAGCTGCCAAACTGTACTGGGAGAGCCTGCCGGAGAAGTATGAGGGCAAACGCTTCTACCACATATCTACCGATGAGGTTTATGGCGCACTGGAACTGACGCACCCCGATGGATTGCCCTCACCGTTCACAACCAAGGCTTCCGCTGATGGGCATGAGACATACGGAGAAAACTTCTTTGTCGAGACCACTAAGTACAACCCGCACTCGCCGTACAGCGCATCCAAGGCAAGCAGCGATCACTTTGTGCGTGCGTTCCATGACACCTACGGCATGCCTACTATCGTTACTAACTGCTCGAACAACTATGGCCCGTATCAGTTCCCCGATAAACTTATACCGCTGTTCATCAACAACATCCGTCACCGCAAACCCTTGCCAGTATATGGCAAGGGCGAGAATGTACGCGACTGGTTGTATGTCGAGGATCATGCGCGCGCCATTGATCTGATCTTCCACAAGGGCAAAGTAGCTGAAACGTATAACATAGGTGGATTCAACGAGTGGAAGAACATTGACATCATCAAGGTGGTTATCCGTACGGTGGATCGCCTGCTCGGGCGCAAGGAGGACGAGGACATGAACCTCATCACTTTCGTCACCGACCGCGCCGGGCACGACATGCGTTACGCCATCGACTCACGCAAACTGCAACGTGAACTGGGCTGGGAGCCAACATTGCAGTTTGAGCAGGGGATAGAAAAAACCGTTCGCTGGTATCTTGAGAACGAAGCATGGGTGGACAATATCACATCGGGAGAGTACGAGAAATATTACCAAGAAATGTACGCTAATAGATGATCATCACTGATCCGAAAATACAAAACCCTGTCTTCAAGCTGGTCGGCGAGCAGGCTGACCGGCTTGGATTAGATTGCTACGTTGTAGGCGGCTGGGTGCGCGACCTGCTGCTGCACCGGGATAGCAAGGATATTGACATTGTAGTGGTCAGCCGGCAGAACACCACCGCACAGTCCGAAAACTCCGATTACACCGAGCACACGGATGGCTCTGAAAACTCCGATTACTCCGATACCGCCGGACACCGCAGTGGCATAGGTATAGCTCTGGCTGATGCCGTAGCCCGCAGGCTCGGCAAAGGGGCTCACCTGAGCGTATTCAAGACGTATGGTACAGCGCAAGTGAAGAAGCACGACCTGGAACTGGAGTTTGTAGGCGCACGCAAGGAGAGCTACCGCCACAACTCGCGCAACCCTATCGTGGAGGACGGAACGCTTGAGGAGGATCAGAACAGGCGCGACTTTACAATCAATGCGATGGCTATCTGCCTTAACCTTGACCGTTACGGCGAACTGCTTGATCCGTTTGACGGGGTGTACGACTTGGAGGATTGTATTATTCAAACGCCGTTAGATCCGGATATAACCTTCAGCGACGACCCACTGCGTATGATGCGCGCCATACGTTTTGCAACACAGTTAGGCTTCAACCTGACAGGCGAGTGCTTTGATGCTATTGTGCGCAACCGCGAGCGCATACATATAATCACACGCGAACGCATTGCTGACGAACTGAACAAGATCATGCTCTCCCGTCGTCCGTCGGATGGTTGGCTATTGCTTGACAAGACAGGTCTGCTACCGCTCATCTTCCCAGAACTGGCGGCACTAAAGGGGGTAGAGACGGTGAACGGCCGTGCTCACAAGGATGTGTTCTACCACACGCTCAAGGTGCTGGACAACGTAGCCGAGATGCAGCGGAAGGCCGATTATCGGTCCAGATTAGCAGATGGCGCATTATGGCTCAGATGGGCGGCATTGCTGCACGATATAGGCAAACCCAAGTCAAAAAAATACGAACCGAAGATAGGTTGGACATTTTACAACCACAACTATATCGGTGCAAAGATGGTACCGAAGATCTTCAAGGCACTCAAGCTTCCGCTGAACGAGAAGATGGAGTATGTGCGCAAGATGGTGGATCTGCACATGCGCCCTATCAATCTGATTGAGGAGACAGTTACCGATAGTGCCGTACGTCGGCTGCTGTTTGAGGCTGGTGACGATATTGGCGACCTGATGCTGCTATGCAACGCAGATATCACTTCGCGCGACCAGAACAAGGTGAAGCGTTACCACGACAATTACGAACTGGTGATGCACAAGATGGTTGAGCTCGAGGAGCGAGACCGCATCCGTAACTTCCAACCACCCGTGATGGGCGACGAGATTATGCAAATGTTCCACCTCGAGCCGTGCGCACTGGTGGGCGAACTTAAGTCGGCTGTCAAGGATGCCATATTGGATGGCATCATCCCCAACGATCACGACGCAGCGGTCGCTTATATCAGCCAATTGGCAAAGCAAAAGGGGCTGGAATAAGCGCACCACTCCACCCTGCAAGTTAAGCAAAATTATTGGAATCAGTACCGCACAGCGGTTAAGTAGAGTCCCTCTGGCGGGGCGGATTGACCTGCCCTCTGCCGGGATTGCGAAAGGATTATCGCCTCAAAATCTTGGGGCGATAATTTGTGTCTGCCTACATCAAACAACGTGCCTACCACAGCGCGCACCATGTTGCGCAAGAACCGGTCGGCAGTGATGGTGAACACCGCATGCTCGCCATCCGTACGCCACTCCGCCTCGGTCACGGTGCAGATCGTTGTTTTGACATCCGTATGCACCTTGCAGAACGAGGCAAAGTCACGTGTACCGAGCAGGTGGCTCGCAGCTTCATTCATAGCTTCGTAGTCCAAGGCGGCTGGCACGTAGGTACACGTATCAATGGCAAACGGAGATTTGTGCGTACAAATATGATACTCGTACGTCCTGCTTACGGCTGAGAACCGCGCATGCAAATCGTCAGGCACGGCAAAGATTCGCTGCACAGCTATATCGGGGGGGAGCAGGCGATTCAACCTGTCCACATCGGGCGGACAGGCTGACAAATCAAAATGCGCAACCATCTGACGTGCGTGCACACCGGCGTCTGTACGTCCGGCAAAAACCAACGATACAGGCTGACGCAGGAGCGTAAGGAAGGCATCCTCCAGCACCTGTTGAACCGTCACACCGTTAGGCTGCACCTGTGAGCCGTGGTAATGGGTTCCCTTGTATGCAAATTCAATGAAATAACGCATTTTACCGACGATTAAATTGGTGCATCCACTTGGCTACAATATCGTTGATTTCGGGCGACAATTGCCACCTGTAGGCTAACCACGCAACAACAGCTATCAACAGCGAGCGAACGATACTGCTAAGCCACATGTTGGCAAACGGCACGAACTCTATACATACCTGATTGGCGGCAAACAGCAGCAGCAATAGCAGGATCGTTAGCAAATGACGGCGAGTAAAAATACGACATTGCAATGTCACGCGAACTGTTAGCACTGCCAAGCCGAAATATACGACATCGGCTATCAGCGTAGCCAAAGCAGCACCATCCATTCCCCAGCGAGGGATAAACAGATTATTCAGCACCAGAGCCGTAACCGTCAGAATAAAGGAGAATAGCAGCGAAAACGGATAATAGCGCGAGTAACTGAGTGCTGTGAGTGCAAACTGAAATGTAGCTACCAACAGCTGCCCAAGCCCCAATAGCAGAACCGTGCGGCGTGCTACAGCGTACGTTGCGCCATTGGGTAAGATAGCAAAGATAACGTCTATATTCACCCATATTACCGCCAAAATCAATCCGCCCACCAATAGCAGGTTGCCGCTAACCTGCGAGAGCAAGGTGCCTGCCTCCAATCGGTCGTCACGCTTGATCGCCATGGACAACTGAGGCGAGGCGATAGCCGTGAGCGAGCGATAAGGGATACTGACCATCACCGACATATACGTGGCTATAGCAAAGATACCCGTGTAACTCAAGCCCATCTCTGCCGTAATAAAGAATGACGACAATGTGGGCGCCAGCACAGACGCTACAGCCGAAATGATCAGGAAGAGCGTGTATAACAGATACTTTCTCACCAAGGGCTTATTCTGCCTCAGGTATGCTATATCAGGCTTCAGGTCTATTCCGCCGAGCGAGAACAGATACGCGGCATTGCACAATGCCGCCAAGGCGTATACGCCCACCAGTGCCCATACAAAACCATCGGTATCCAACACCTGAAAGGCGTACAGTAGGTACACAACCAGCAACCCTATACGCGTCAATAACTCGCGTACGGCACGCGGCACGACAATATGCATACGCACGTTGGCGTTCGTCTCAAACACTGTCTGGTACAGCATAAAGAACGCCAGGGGGAGAACAAAATAGTAGTAGTCAACAAACAACTGACTCCGTTCGCCGAACCACGCACTGAGGGGTGCATGGCATGACAGAAAGAGCACAGCCACCAGCACAAACCCAACCATTGGTACCAACAGTGTCCAAAAGAAAAAACCGTTTTCGCTGACGGCGGACTGCTCTCGATTCCCGCCAACAGACTGTGTGGTGGGGGAAACAGAATTGCTGACAAAATACGGATAGAAGCGCAATATAGAGGCATTGGTGCCCAATTGCGCCAGACCTATGAATAGCGTGGCGGCATCAATCAGCACACGAGCCAAGCCTATCTGTTCGGTTGTGAGAAAACGCGTGATAACAAAGAACGTAGTAACAAAGCCCACCGCCACGCCTAAATACGTGACGATGGTACCTTTGATACTTTGCTTTGCTATTACGCCCATAGTGGTGTTAGCAGCCAAACATGGCTGTTGGGATTACTTCTCTATACCCAAGAGCTCTACCTCGAAGATCAGTGTTGAGTACGGAGGGATGCTGCCTGCGGCACGCTCACCGTAGCCCAGCTGCTGAGGGATATAGAACTTGAACTTCGAACCTACAGGCATCAGCTGCACGCCTTCGGTCCAACCGGCAATCACTTGGTTCAGTGCAAACGTGATAGGCTCACCGCGATCTACGCTGCTGTCGAATACGGTACCATCGATCAATGTACCGTGATAATGAACCTTAACCTTATCGGTAACAACGGGCTTTTTGCCCTTGCCCATCTTCAGCACTTCGTACTGCAAACCACTCTCTGTAACAACTACGCCTTCGCGAAGTTTGTTCTCCGCAAGGAACTTCTCACCTTGTTCCTTCGTATTGCCATACTTGATATTATTCAGGGTGTTCTGGATATACTCGCCGGCTGTACGACCGTCAAACTGACTATCATCGCCCAGCAGACCGTTGATGAAGCCTTGCTTGATCAATGCAAAATCTGTAGCCAGCGACGGCTCGCCAATCAAGCCGTTAGCCTCTTGCTCCTTGATGTTCTTACCTATCTGCTCACCCATGTTTTTGAGTTGCGGATTGTGTACGCGCTCCTTCAAGCCCTTGTTGACATACTTGATCAGGTCAGCCTTCTTGGTGCCGAGCGTGTCGTCCATCAGTACATACATAGCGATGTCGTTGCCGTTCAGCAGACCGAAGGCATAGTTCAGCGAGTCGTTCAGCGATTGCAGCACCACCGGCTTAGCCTTACGCGGGCAAGTGCTCTTGATAGGCTTGCCCGCTTTCTCGGTCGAGCCCTGAGAAGCAGCGTACTTCTCCTGGAAGAACTGACGTGCCTCATCTTTGTCCATCACGGTTGTATCGTGCTCCAAGCCGTTGATCAGACCTTGGAAGAACAGTTTCTCATTCAGAGTCCAAGCAGGATTGTCTGCCAGACCGGTCTTCTCGCTTTGAGCGATACTCGAACCGATGTTCTTGCCTATACGGGCTTCCTCGGTCAGTTCTTCTACAGTGCCATCATAGCCTGCTTGAAGCGCATCTACAAACTCCGTTACTGCCTCTGACGAACTGTCGTTGCGGAGGTAGTACATCTTGATTTGAGAACCATTGGCGATACCTAATGCGAAGTTAATCGAGTCGTTCATGTTCGCCAACTCTGCTTGTTGTGCGGTGTACGTGTTACCGCACGACACCATTGCCATTGCAGCAAGGATGATGATTGATAATTTTTTCATTGCTATACGTTTGTTGTGTTATTTCTTTTCGTTTTACCGTGATGCCGTGATCTTGAATTATTCAATTCCTAATAGCTCCACCGTGAATACCAATGCGGAATACGGGGGGATAGTTGCGCCTGCACCACGCTCACCGTAGCCGAGGTGGTAGGGGATAAACAGTTTGTACTTCGAGCCCACAGACATCAGTTGCAGGCCCTCAGTCCAACCGGCTATCACCTGATTCAGAGCAAACGAGATTGGCTCGCCGCGCTTGTAACTGCTATCGAACACTGTGCCGTCGGGCAGGGTACCCTCGTAGTGTACACGCACAGTGTCTGTTGCCTTGGGCTTTTGTCCGATGGTGCCGTCCAGCACCTCGTATTGCAATCCCGAGGCGGTCACCTTCACGCCCGGACGCTTGGCGTTCTCTGCCAAGAAGGCCTCACCGGCTGCCTTGGCCGCCACCGATGCTTTCTCCTCCAGTTCGGCAAAGAACTTGTTCACTGCCTGCTGAGCTTCCTGAAAACTTACCTTGGGTTGATTACCTTCCAGTATATCCTGTATACCGGCTGCCAAATCTGCGTAAGCCAGTTCGTTTACTCCGCTGGCTTTTAATTGCTGACCTAATGAGAGGCCTAAACCATAACTAATCTTATCCATAAATTAATTTACTGTTTGTTCATATCGTTTTTTGCTTAGCCGCTGAAGATGCCTTTTACTTGCGGCTTTCTGTATTCTACTATTTTGTGAGTTCCAGGTAGCGCGACAGATATTTGCCGATTATATCGAACTCAATATTTACCTCCGTTCCCTCGGTGATAAACTGGAAGTTGGTGTTTTCATACGTGTAGGGGATAATACAAACCGACACATATCCCGTGTCACCTTGTACTTCCGGTTCGCATACCGTCAGGCTCACGCCATTGATGGTCACCGACCCTTTGTCCACGCAGAAATAGCCGCGTTTGATCATCTCGGGCGTCGTGTGGTAGGCAAAGCGGTAGTACCACGACCCGTCCGTCTCACGACGCTCAACACATCTGGCTTTCTGGTCCACGTGGCCTTGTACGATGTGTCCGTCCAACGCCTTGTCAAGGGTCATGGCGCGCTCCAGATTAACATAATCGCCAACCTTCAGCGCATCCAAATTGGTCAAGCGAAGCGTTTCGTGCATGGCGGTCACGGTATATGTGTCCTTGTCACCCGACACCACCGTCAGACACACACCGTTGTGTGCTATCGACTGATCTATACTGAACGCATCGCCAAACGGGTTGCGCAAGGTAAAATGTTTGTTGGTCTGCTCTTGATCAATACGAACGACCTGAGCCATCTTTTCTACTATTCCTGAAAACATAAGGTTTTTGTAAATTAGTCATTTATTATTTTATCAGCAGCCGCGTTTGGCTGCTATATTTTTCTATCATTGTACGCTCTTTTACCGCTTGAAGTATTTGCCTATCACGGGCAGTCCGGACAACGGAAAATCTTTACGCACCAATATGACCACATATATCAGCAGCAGCACCGTGCCCACGCCCATCATCGCCCACTCGCTCTGAATATAATACAATCTTAGTGCGTAATACAAGGCCAATAGGCATATTGTTAACATTGTGTACATGCCGATACGCTTCAGGTCGTAAGGGATAGGGGCTTTCTTTTGTCCAATCACGTAGGACAGCAGCATGATGCAGAAGTAGCACACCAGACTACTGCCACAACTTGCCCAATATCCTATCTTCGGTACAAACACTACCTGCAACAACAGCGTTATCACCAGACCTATCAGCGAGAAATACGCGCCCCACTTCGTTTCGTCCGTCAGCTTGTACCAGAACGACAGATTGAAATATATCCCCTGAAATACATACGTCCACAGCACCACTGGCACAATCTTCAGGCCCTCCCAATACGCACTCGACACTATGTAGCGGAATATATCCAAGTAGAATATCACCCCCAATAGGATCAGGTACGAGAATATGATATAATACTTCATTGCATCGGCATACGCTCCCACCGATTGCCTATCCTTATGCTTGCTGAACACGAACGGCTCGTAGGCATAGCGGAACGCCTGAGTGAACATCATCATCACCATCGCTACCTTGAAGCACGCACCATATATACCTAATTGCGCCTGAGCATCGTCCCCGGGATAGAGGTAAGGGAACAATATCCTGTCCAGCGTCTGGTTCATTATACCTGCCACACCCAGCACCAGCAACGGCAGCGAGTAGCGCAGCATCTGTCGTAGCACGTGGCGGTCAAATTCACCGCCCTTGGGCATCGTGAACGGCAGCAACACTATTGTCTGAATCGTTGTGGCAAGTATATTGCTCAAGAATACGTAGAACACGTCGTTCTTTCCCAGCACCACCAGAAACAACAGATTGAAAGCAATGTTCAGCAGCACGAACAGCAGTTTGAGCCCGGCAAACAATAGTGAGCGCTTCTGCTGCCTGAGATACGCAAATGGTATACTGGCAAAAGCATCTATCGACACCGTCACAAACATCATGGCTACGAACTCAGCGTGATTGCCGTACCCTAACACGCCGGCTATGGGCTGCCTGAACAGCACCACCAGCGTAGCAAACAGGGCACTCGTAGTCAGCAGGCACAGAAAGGCGGTCTTATACACCGTAGGTGCATCCTGATCCTCACGGTTGGCAAAGCGGAAGAAACCTGTCTCCATTCCGTATGTGAGGAGTACTAACAGTAGAGCCGTCCATGCATACAGGTTCGTCACTATTCCGTAGTCGGCGGTCTGCTTCAGTACGTATGTATAGAGCGGCACCAGCAGGTAGTTAAGAAACTTACCCACTATACTGCTCACTCCGTAAATGGCGGTGTCCTTCGCCAAGGATTTCATCTCACTCATTTCTCAGCTTTCAACGGATTGGGTTGTGCTGTCAGGCGCACCCGGCCTTTCAACTATCTACTTTCTGCTTTCGACTTTCTACCTTCTACTATAATAACTATCTCCCCTTTGGGCGGTTGCTCTTTGAATTGCAGTGCCAACTCTGCCAGCGTGCCGCGAATGGTTTGCTCGAACATCTTGCTTATCTCGCGGCTGACAGATGCCTGACGTTCTCCGCCCAGCACCTCGGCGAGCTGCTCAAGCGTCTTCACCAAGCGGAACGGCGACTCATAAATGATCATCGTGTGTTCATGTTCCGCCAGCTGTTGCATACGCGTCTGACGACCTTTCTTCTGCGGCAGGAAGCCCTCAAAGTAGAACCGCTCGCACGGCAGCCCCGAATCCACTAGCGCCGGAACAAAAGCTGTAGCACCGGGCAGACACTGTACCTCCACACCACGTGCCACGCACGCCCTGACAAGCATGAATCCCGGATCACTGATTCCCGGCGTACCGGCATCGCTCACCAGTGCCGCATGCTCGCCGGCCGATATCTGGTCGGCTATATGCCCGCAGGTCTCATGCTCATTGAACTTGTGATGCGAACGCAAAGGCGTGTGAATGTCGTAGTGTTTCAGTAATACGGATGTCGTACGCGTGTCTTCCGCGTAAATCACATCCACCTCACGCAACACACGCAGTGCACGCATGGTTATATCCTCCATATTTCCGACCGGAGTCGGTACGATGTACAGCATATATCGGGCTAATCCTAGGGTTTACTCATCATGTAAGCTGCCTGAACCTCGTCGTTTTGTTTACTGGAAACGCCGGCGCAACACATTCAGGAACAGCTCGTATGTTGTTGATTGTTTGTCCCAACCGAACTTATCCACTAATGCTACCGCCTCGTCCAGCGAGTGCAACTTATTCAGTTCGGTCAGCGTCTGCTGTAATCTCTCGGCATTACCTGCAAACAACTCGCGTTGGAATAGGAATCGGTCACCAATCGACACTGCCTGACGTATATCCGATACCGGTGCGCCGAACAATGTCGTTTGCTGCGGTGCACGCTTTGCCTCCGTCTTGGGCTCTTCTGCCACAGGTTGCTCTACTACAGGCTCTGCTGTAGGTTGCTCTACTGCGAGTTCCTGTGCCGGTTGTTCTGCCACGGGTTCGGGTGTTGCCTGTCTGGCAACTTCGGGCTGTGGCTCAGCCTGTGGTTCAAGTGTCGGTGATTCCGGATATGCAGGCTTTTCAGGATTCTCTGGATTATCCTGCATTTTCGGCTCGGCTTCTGCACTCGTCTCTTCCTGCTGTGGCAACTCAATAGTCACCTCTTCGTCTTCCGGATATACCAGTTCCACCTCTACCTCCTGCTCGGCTTGCGCTTGTTCTGCCAGGCGTTGCTCAAGGGCTGCCAATTGCTGCTGCATGGCAGTCGGTTGCTGTTCAGCCTCAGCCAAGCGTTGCTCCAAGGCAGCAATCTTGGCGTCCTGCGCACACAAACGCGCCTCTTGGGCTGCTAATCGCGCCTCCAGAGCCTCGAAATAGTTGATCAGTTCGTTCATTTTTGCTTACTAATTAGGCTTTTTCTTTGTGCAGCACATAGGCTGCGGTCTTTTTTCTTTCAGCGAAGCGCTCTGTCTTACTTCGTCGCATCCTCCAGCTTACGCATCATGATGAACATGAACAGTGCCGACACTGCGCAAACACCGATGAACACTGACCACACGCCCCACAATGGCATTTCGCCCCACAGCGATGAGCCAACAGATACGAGGAAGTTACCTACGGCTGTTGCTACAAACCAGAAACCCATCATCATTCCCTTGTACTGCGGTGGCGCCACCTTGCTTACAAACGATATACCCATCGGGCTGAGCAGGAGTTCGGCAAACGTCAGTATCAGGTACGTGAGTATCAGCACATTCGGATTTACGAATGTCTTCTCGTCCATACCGAGGGTGGCTTGTACTGCAGGCGAGTTCAGGTTGAGCGAGCAAACGGCTATAAACACGTATGCCAACGCTGCCACAACCATGCCGTACGCAATCTTACGCGGTGCACTGGGCTCTTTGCCCTTGGCAGCCAACGCACCAAACACAGCCATCGAGATTGGCGTCAGTGCCACAACGTAGAACGGATTGAACTGCTGGAAGATCGGAGCTGAGATGCCTACCTCTGCAGGGTGATGCAGATATTTGTAGACCAGCACGCCTATCACGGCTACACCTATGCACGACCAAACCGTCTTGGCTTTCTGTGTATTCTTCCCAAACACACCGAACAAAGCATATACCAGTATTGCTACCAGCACCAGATTGATTATATCAAATGCCATCGTTTGTACGCCGGTAACGGTAGGTGTTACAAACTCGTTGGCAAAGTATGTCAGCGTCAGTCCATTCTGATGGAATGCCATCCAGAAGAATATTACCACAGCAAACACCATGAATAGTGCAACCATACGCTTTCTGGTCTGCTCAGGACTCAAGGTCTCTACCTGCGCACCTGTCGACTGAGCCATCTGCTTGGCGGTGTTCTCCACATGCTTGAACCACGGGCGGCAAGCGTAATAGATCGCTATACTCAACACGAGCGAAGCACATGCTACCATAAATGCAAAGTGGTAACTATCATTCACGCTGTAACCCAGCGACTGCTGAGCCCAAGCCATGATCTTAACCGCTGCCGTAGGAGCGAACATCGCACCGATATTGATTGCCATATAGAACAGCGAGAATGCTGCATCGCGGCGGTCGGCATACTTAGGATCATCGTACAGGTTACCAACCATCACTTGCAGGTTGCCTTTGAACAACCCTGTGCCCAGCGATATGAACAGCAATGCTGCCAGCATGGCTATCATCGCTACCGTCACATTACCGCTCTCAACGCCACCCAGAGGTATAGCCAGCAGCACATAACCGAGGAACATGATGATGATTCCTATCGTCACACATTTGCCGTAACCGATCTTGTCGGCAATTATACCACCTACCAACGGCAGGAAATATACGAACGCCAGAAATCCTGAATAGATGTATCCTGCAGCTGCGGGTGACAGACCGAAGTTAGCACGCAGGAACAATGCAAATACTGCGAGCATCGTGTAGTAGCCGAATCGCTCGCCTGTGTTGGCTAATGCCAAGGCATAAAGCCCTTTGGGTTGATTGTCAAACATAGTGTATCGTATTTTTGTGTTATGTCCTTTTTCTGATTTGTTTATTTATCTTGTGTAGATTTGTGCTTTCTCGCAAGGGAGTTATATGGATTCAAAATGACCGGACGAGAAAAACGCAAAGATGCCAAGAGAAATCACAAATCTACGTAATGCCGCCAGCCATGCGTATCAGGCACACGCCCGTACTGTATATCCCGAATCGCGTGATACAGGCGTGTACATAGTTTACCCGGCCGCTCGCCATATTCATAGGTTACACCCTTGTCTGGGTCAATAATCCGTGATATAGGAGATATAGCGGCTCCCGTACCAATCTCAGCGGCTTCGCTGAATGAGCCCAACTCCTCCACGGTGATGCGCCGTTGCTCAACCTCTATCCCAAGGTCACGGCACAGGGTCATCAGGCTGTCGTTGATGATTGACGGCAGGATGGAGTGCGAGAGAGGGGTCACATATTTCCCGTCCTTCACGAGCAGAATATTGGCGGCTCCGCACTCGTCAAGGTACTTGTGCTCCTCGCTGTCAAGGAACAGCACGCCTATCCCCTGCTCATTGGCAGGTTCAGTGGCACGGAAGGACGATGCATAGTTACCGCCCACTTTCCATTGCCCTGTTCCCAAGCGTGACGCACGGTCAACGTGGCGGTTGATAACACAGGGTGTCGTCCCGAAGCCTGCGGGGAAATACGCACCAATCGGACTGGCTACCACGCAGAACTCACACTCGCCGGACGGACGTACCTCTATCTTAGGCTCCGTGCCGAATAGGATAGGACGCAGATACAGCGTCGCACCTGTCTCAAAAGGTGGCAGGTAGTCTATATTGTAGCGCACTGCCATCTCACACGCCTCTATGAATAGGTCGGTCGGCACGGGTGCCATATACATCGCCTCGGCTGACTGCTGCATGCGTTTGGCATTCATCTCCGGGCGGAAGATGCTCACTCGGTTATCTACTGTGCGATAGGCTTTCAACCCCTCAAACGCCTGTTGCGCATACTGTAATGCGGCTGCGGCGGCATGAATTGGGATATAGGGGTCTGTTGTGGCGTAGGGCTTACTCCATGCGCCGTTGGCGTAGTGACTCCGAATGATGTATGCTGTCGGAGTGTACGAAAATGTCAGATGTTCCCAGTCAATATCTTTCATTCTATCGGTCCATTTTCCATGAGCGAGTCAAGGATGCTTGTTCCATCACCCCAATACTGCTCTAAGTCTGCTTGCATAAATATTGTTGTACGCGCCGGCCGTGCAAGCGGTTCGTCCGGTTTGTTGCGTAAGAGACGCATAATCACCTCGTGCAATCCATCATTCAGGTCCAACAGCCACTTTGTCTGCTGCCTGTAGAATGGCTCAAAGAACTCGGCGTAATAATCCCAATACGGCGATTTGCCATAACTGCTCTTCAGTGCCATCCAATGTTGGTGCTGCCAGTGCTGCTGGTAACTGATTTGTATATCCTGCGTCAGTTGCTTATGCTCCACCTTCTGCACCGGTACGGTCAGTACCACCTCATGCCCCTGCGCATCGTGTATCAGACAACGATTCCTACATGTCTGCTTCACAAACGACTCTTGTGCCTCTATCTGTATCGGCTCATCAGCGCGCTTGGCTGCAATATATGCCTTGTACCAAGCATCAGGTCCCATATATGCTGTCGGTAGTATCACCTCTCAATCTTCACTCCGCTTTCGTTCCAAGTCTGTTCCAACGTATGTGTCCCTTGCCCCATGGTCTGTCTTTTTCAATGCTCAGCCAAACGAAGATCGGCTGACCTACGATATGATCTTCCGGCACGAAACCCCAGTAACGGCTGTCGGCACTGTTATGTCGGTTATCGCCCATCATCCAATAGTAATCCATCTTGAATGTATATTCTTCGCCAATCTTAATCGGTTGGAACTCGTACGCATCAGCTATGCGCTTGTATATCCAGTAGTTCTGTTCGGTAATCATCACTTTGTCGCCACGGCGGGGGATATATATCGGACCATAGTTGTCTCGCGTCCAATCGTTGTGCCCCAGCGGATAGACTGCACCACCGTTCTGCGAAGGCTCAACCACAATGTTCACCACGTGCGGATTTTTTTCCAGTTGCTCCTTCATCGCCTGAGTTAATGGGAAGTGGTACACCCCCGCTTCCACCATCACGCGGTCATCCATGCTCACGCCTATCTTGTCCAGATAGCTCTTTGTCAGCACATGACCGTCAGTCTGCACAAAGTAGTTCAGCTGCGCAAACTCATGTGTCGGCTCCTGTTCCCAACCTAAACCATCTACATTCGACTTTTGATTTTCGACTTCCGACTTTATGAAAATCGTGTTCTCCACGATTTTCAGTGAGTCCCCCGGTGTTCCCACGCAACGTTTCACATAGTTCTCACGGCGATCCACCGGACGAACCACTATATCTCCGAACACGTCTTTTCTATTGTTCACCACTTGCCTGCCTTGGTAGTAACATAGGGTGTAGTAGTCAGGGTTTTGCACTTTTGTGCACACCGTATCTCCGGCAGGGAAGTTGAATACTACGATATCACCCTTCTGCGGCGTTTTCCAGCCGGCGAGACGCTTATACTCCCAATGCGGATGGTCAAAGTAACTCTTGCCGCCGCCTAACCATTGGGGAAAAGTGTGCTGCACCAGCGGCATACTCAGCGGAGTCTGCGGCACGCGTGCACCGTACCCCATCTTCGATACGTATAAGAAATCGCCCACACGCAAGGTCTTCTCCAGCGACGAGGACGGGATCTGATAGTTCTGGAATACGTAGATGTTGATAAAATATACCGCCACCAACGCAAACACAATTGCATCAACCCACGAAAAGATCGTGTACAAAACAGCATTTCCTTTGTGTGAGTTCTTGCTATTTTTGTCAGCAGATTGAGGTATTGACTCCCTCCCTTTTGAGGGGAGGACCGGGGAGGCGTCTTCAGGTTTATATTTTCGCCACCAGTTCCATGGGATATATTTCGTAGTGAACATGTCAGCAATCACTGGCAACAACAGCAGCCATAGTAGGCTACTCCAGTCATGACCTGCACTACGCGGATCGCCCCACGCGACCCATATTACAAACACCACATACAGCGTACACCAAATCCCTGCACGCACCCAACCGCCACGTGTCACCTCACTTATTCGTTCACTGAAACCCTTCATTGTCAATTATCATTTATCAATTGTCAATTCGCATCGCCTCCTCCAACGCATGCCACCCCCGTTTGCCTTGCAACCATTCGGCGGCAATCACGGCACCTAAGGCAAAACCGCGTCTCGACTTGGCTTCGTGTCGTATGGATAGTATATCCTCGCCGCTCTCCCAACGCACCTCATGTATCCCGGGCACCTCGCCTTCGCGGATACTATGTATCGGGCAATACGGTTTTTCTTCATTATTTGCTACCACATTGTTTGTGTCGGCAAATTCTCGGGATTCTTTGCCTTTCGGCTGTTCACTTCCTACTGCCATTATCTCCTCTGCCAATGTCTTAGCCGTGCCGGATGGTGCATCCAGTTTGTGCACATGGTGGATCTCGGTGATGGATGGCGCGTAGCGCTCCCCTCCTACTGTATGCAACAATCGTGCCAAATAGGTGTTCACGGCAAACAATACGTTCACCCCGATGCTATAATTGCTACTCCACATCACCCCTGGACAATTGTTTTCGGCCATCAGCTCAGCCTTCAGTCCTTCTACATCCCAGCCCGTCGTACCACTCACTACGGCTACACCCTGCTTGACAGCCTCGAGCACGTTAGCCCTCGCAGCATCCGGACGACTGAACTCTATCGCCACATCTGCGCTATGGAACGCAGCACTCTTGAACCCTTCCTCAGGAGTATACAACCGGCATCCCGCATCCGACATCTGTTCAGCGGAATAGGGCTGCTTATCTATGATGCAAACGACCTCATGACCGCGCTCAACAGACACGGACTCAATCATTCGCCCCATCTTACCATATCCGATTAGTGCTATTTTCATTCGTGTTTACTATTCGGTTGTTGATGAACAATTATGGGCTGATAGCCCTGCTGCAATTATCAATACTTGTGCACCTGACAGAAGGCTCTTCGTCTCACATGTACAAAAAGCCTACAAAGTTACATTTTTTTTTTGATATTTGCAAATTTTTCTTAAAAAAAATATTTATTTGGAAACTTTATCATCCTCCAGCAGTTGTTTGGCACGCTTGAGGGCAGCGTGGATATCCGGGCATATATTTTCGGGATTCATCATCTGCTCTATTCCATAGGTATGCAACTGCTTGTGTACATGCTCCTTTACGCCGGATAGGATGATCGTCATACCCTCGCGGTGCGAACGCTCAATCAGTATCGACAAGTTATGCATCGCCGTTGAGTCCACAAACGGCACCTTACGCATTCGGATGATACGCACAGGGCACTTCTCGCCCGGCACGTGGCTCATAATATCGTCAAAACGGTTGGCTATGCCAAAAAAGTACGGTCCGTCAATCTCATACACCTCCACGCCCTCAGGGATAGTCAGGTGCTCAAGGTTAAGTTGGATATCCGTATCCTCGTTCGGATCAATCTCCTTGTTGAACGTGCGTATATGTGTTTGCTCGTTCGTACGCATCAGGAACAGCACCAACGCCAGCAATATACCCACCTCGATAGCCACGGTCAGATCGAAGATTACGGTCAAGAAGAACGTGATCAACAGCACCCATAAGTCACGCGTCGGGTGCTTGATCAGTCCGGCTATCGTCTTCCAGCCGGACATCGAGTACGCTACCATGATCAGCACGGCTGCCAGACATGACATCGGAATCATACCTACCAGCTGCCCGAGGAACAGCAACACCAACAACAGAACCACTGCATGGATGATACCCGCTACCGGCGTGCGACCGCCGTTGTTGATATTTGTCATCGTGCGTGCTATAGCACCCGTGGCTGGTATGCCGCCAAAGAACGGCACAACAATGTTAGCCACACCTTGGGCTATCAGCTCGGTATTGGAGTTATGCTTGTCACCAATCACACCATCAGCCACCATGGCTGACAGCAGACTCTCAATCGCCCCTAACATCGCTATCGTGAATGCTGAAGGGAAAAGTTTCTGTACGAGTGTGAACACCGATTCGCCTTCCGCCAGCTCCAAGTCCGGCATCTTAGGGGTCGGTATGCCGTGAGGCAGTTCGTACAGGTCGCTAATCGTCAGCACACTGCCCACACCCCATGTATCCGGCGCATACTCCTTGAGCAGCCACACCACCAAGGTGGCGAGCACAATGGCTGCCAGACTGCCGGGTACACGCTTGGTCAGCAGCGGCATGAGGATACACACGGCGAGCGAGAACGCACCTACACCCAAGGTCCACCAGTTGACGTGGAAATGTTGGGCGTAGTATACCCACTTATCCACAAAGTTTGCCGGCACATCCTGCAATCCCAGACCGAAAAAGTCATTCATCTGCGTCGAGAAGATTGTTAGCGCTATACCTGCTGTAAATCCGACTATTACAGGATAAGGCACAAACTTAATGACCGAGCCCAGATGTGCTACGCCCATCAGCACGAGCAGTATGCCTGCCATGATGGTCGCAATCATCAGCCCTGCCAAACCATATTGCTGAATGATGCCGTAGATGATTACTATGAAGGCACCCGTCGGTCCGCCTATCTGCACCTTGCTGCCGCCCAATACGGATATGAGCAATCCCGCTATGATGGCTGTTACCAACCCTTCCGTAGGTCCTACACCCGACGAAATACCAAACGCTATCGCCAACGGGATAGCCACTATACCTACAATGATACCTGCTAATGCATCCTGACCGAACTGTGCCCGGCTATAGTGGCGCAGGGTATGAAACAGTTTAGGTCGGAAAACGTCCTTAGCCGAAAAATGGATATTCATTCTGATATTTGTCTGTTTAAGCCTGAGTTATTCAGTTACGATTATTTCAGTGTAAAGGTACAAAAAACTTTTGAATTATGCAAATTATTGCCGAATAATACCTCATATATTCGCAAATTGTCTTTTCTCATTTGCATTTCTGCTTTTTTCGTCTCTTACCTGTCTCTCTTCCTTTTCGTCTTCCCGGTTCCTGTCTTTCTATCCTTATCTTCGTTCATTTCGCTTATCTTCGTTCATTTCGCCCGAATTGTATTCGGGCATCGGCTCTTCTGAGCCGCCATATATCGACCAAGTTTGGTCGATCCCCCGTCTCTCCTTTTCTTCTTTCCTTTCGCCCGAATTGTATTCGGGCATCGGCTCTTCTGAGCCGCCATATATCGACCAAGCTTGGTCGATCTCCCGTCTCTCCCTTTCTTCTTTCCTTTCGCCCGAATGACATTCGGCTACACCGCCACCGCAGCAAAACGGCATTTTTTCTTCCCTTATTGTAAAAAAAATCGCAACTCTCTTGCAAATATCCGATTTTTTTCGTACCTTTGCACCGCAATTGGTCAAATGGCCGTTTTCTGTTAGATAAGACTGCTGAATTTCAGCAACATAGAATACATCCGCGCATAGCGTTGCGCGATAACATATTTAATAACAAGCATTACTATTATTTCGCGTTCGAAAAGAAAAAAGCCTAGGAAACTGTTTTCTCAACGAAACGGGTAAATGCTTCACGAATGTGCCTAAAATGGGACATTCCAACTACACTCCAATAAAGTTCACACTCGTGTGGACTCTCTATGGATTGTAGGCGGAGGTTCTTCCTAGGCTCCTTCGTGAACGCGAATAGAGGTTCACACTTTTTATGTGCCCGTTGGTGGATTGATAGTTTTGCACAAACAACTATCAATCTATGGCAAGAATAGACTTAACGAACGCAAAACGTGCAAAAAATGACGAATTCTATACCCGATTGGAGTATATTGAGAAAGAACTTAAGTACTACAAGCCACATTTTCAAGGGAAAGTAGTACTCTGTAATTGCGACGACCCATACGAAAGCAATTTCTTCAAGTATTTTGCGCTGAACTTTAATGCACTCGGCTTGAAAAAACTGATTGCTACTTGTTATAATGGTTCGCCTGTTTCCGGTAATGAGTTATTGTTGGATTTCGGCGATACCATTGATGATCCTAAGAAAATAGCATACAAGGTTGAAATAACTGAAGTTACTGATGTAAATGGAGATGGAGCAATCAATTTGGCAGATATTGCCTATTTGATGCAAAATGACAAAAACGTTATTTCCATACTCAAGGGAAATGGCGATTTTCGTTCGCAAGAATGTATTGAACTTCTAAAAGAGGCTGATATTATTGTTACTAATCCACCTTTCTCTTTATTTCGCGAATACGTAGCACAATTAGTCGAATATGACAAACTATTTTTGATTATAGGAAACACAAATGCTCTCGCATGTAGAGAAATATTTAAGCTGTTCCAAGAAGATAAGATACGTACTGGTTACACTAATTTTAACGTGGGAATGTACTTCAACGTGCCTGATAGTTTTGAGAGATTTCATCACATTGAAGATGGGAAAAAGATTGCACGCGTTTCTACGTCATGTTGGTATACAAATATGCCTGTAACTAAACATAACGAAGATTTAGTGTTGTACAAACATTATTCTCCTGAAGAATATCCCAAATACGATAATTACAATGCAATAAATGTGAATACTTATACTGATATTCCATGTGATTATGATTATGAAATGGGGGTTCCCGTTACCTTTTTAGATAAGTTTAACCCAAAGCAATTTGAAATTATTTGGCGTGGAGGCGATATTGAATGGGCTGAAAATGAGTGTGCTTTTTATACACCACCTACTAAGGAAAAAGCAGAACAGTACAAAAAGCTGGATAATACGTGGCGCATACAAAATCCTTATTTGTTAGATAAAGAAGGAAATGCACATGTAGTATACCAGCGTATATTTATCCGTCGCAAGAGATAATCTTCGTCTATTTGTAGGGCAATTGTATTGCCCGCTATCTTTCTCCTTTTTCAGGGCAATTGAATTGCCCGCCCAACAATAATTTTGAAAAACAAAAAAGTCCCATGAAAATAGAATTACACAAAATTACCATCCGCGAGCTCACAGAAGGCTACGTGGACAATCAGGAAGCCGGCGTAAAAGCCTATGGTGGCAAATTAGACGTCCGCCCGCCGTTTCAGCGTGAGTTCGTCTATAACGACAAAGAGCGCGATGCTGTAATTGACACAATCACGCAGGATTTTCCGCTCAATGTCATGTATTGGTCGGTTAACGACGATGGCACCTTTGAGATCATCGACGGTCAGCAACGCACGGTTTCTATTTGTCAGTATGTGAACGGCGACTTCGCGCATCTGTTCCGTTATTTCGATAATCTGAAGCCGGACGAAAAAGACCAAATCCTCAATTACGAACTCTATATCTACCGTTGTACGGGAACTGACACGGAGAAACTCAAATGGTTCAAAACCATCAATATAGCCGGCAAGAAACTCACCAATCAGGAACTGCTCAACGCTGTTTATGCCTCACCGTGGCTCTCCGATGCCAAACGATATTTCTCCAAATCCAACTGCGGCGCGTACCTCATGGGCAACAAATATCTCACAGGCTCGCCTATTCAGCAGGATTATTTGGAGACCGTACTTGACTGGATCAGCGGTGGGCAGATTGAGCAGTATATGGCTACTCACTCCATCAAAGATTCCGATGCCACGGCGCTTTGGCTCTATTTCCAGCAGGTTATCAATTGGGTACAAGCCAAATTCAAATATCGTTCTGTTATGAAAGGCGTGGATTGGGGTGCTATCTACAACAAATACGGCTCAGAACATATTAATATCGAAGAAATGGAGCAACGTATTTCTGCGCTTATCCAGGATTCTGATGTCGGCAATCAGAAGGGTATTTATTGGTATGTGTTCGACGCAGACGAACGGCACTTGCAAATCCGTGCTTTCGATGGTAACACCAAACGTCGCCAATATGAAAAGCAGAAAGGCATCTGCCCGATTTGTGGCAAACATTTCGATATAGAGCAGATGGAAGCTGATCATATTACTCCCTGGTCGCAAGGTGGACACACTACGTCGGACAACTGCCAAATGCTCTGCCGCGACTGCAACCGCCGAAAAAGCAGTAAGTAGTATTAATCCGCCACACGCAGATATTGTAGTGTACCCCGTTTTTTGGACAATTTAATTGCTTTATTATGAGAAAGAAAGTGCCCTTAGAGGTTAAAATGGAAGCACTAAAATTGCTTCAATCGGGAGAATCTGCCAAGGCTGTCATCAAGCAACTAAGAATCAGCAATGGCGAGTTGCAGACATGGAGTCTGATTTATGCCAAAGAAGGTGAACGTGGTCTGGCTATTTATCCTAAAAATGTATGCATTGGTAAAATAAAAGACAAAATTATTTGCATATGTGAGAAAAATTTTGTACCTTTGCACAAATTTTCACAGCAAACACTCGAAATTATGGCACGGGAATTTATCGACAAGTTTCTTCAGGGTGCTATCCGTCTGGTGATGCTTACGGGCGTAGCATTCACTGTTACAGCGTGTTACGGCACACCGCCGGAATACAGGTACAATAAGTATCCTCAAGACCCTGAAACGCAACAACCGGCTGATAACCAACAGTCGGATGCGGATGCAAGTGATTTGGTGGACAAACTGCTTGCTACCGAATAAATTTTAGAATATCAGTCGGAGAGTCGGCTATCTGCTCAACAGATGCTTCTACCAATTGTTGACGCGGAACGAATCCCCATGAACAGGCGATGAACGGCACGCAGGCATTGTGTGCCGTTTGCATATCTACCAGGCTGTCGCCTATGTAGAACAACGGTTGTTTTGCGTTCTCGCTGCCTAAGCCTGACAGAATATCCGATACAATCTGCGGATCGGGTTTGCGCGGCACGCCATCTCTTTCGCCAAGCGCGCAATCAAATATGTTCGGGAAAAAATGTCCGATGATACGTTCGGTAGCAGCCTGGTATTTGTTGCTGGCTACAGCAAGCCGGTAACCCTTTTGCTTGAGAATGTTCAGCAGTTCGGGTATGCCGTTGTACGGATGTGTATAGTCGGTGTTGTGAGCGTCGTAATAGGGTACAAAATGTGCACGTACGCGCAAGATCGTTTCTTCTGTCCGTTCTGCTTCAGGCAAGGCGCGTCGGATCAGGTTGTTGATGCCGTTGCCCACCATAGCTGGGTATGCACTGATAGGGTGAGTGGGAAATCCCGCCTCACCCAAAGCATAATTGCACGCATAACCTAAATCGTCGATGGTGTTAAGCAGCGTGCCGTCCAGATCAAAAATGATTACAGCCACTTCTTCAATCGGAAGATTAACAGTACAATCAAGGTGAATACAATCATCAATCCGATGGAGAACGGATAACCGAACTTCCAATCCAGCTCAGGCATATTGGTGAAGTTCATGCCGTACATGCTGGCAATCAACGTGGGCGGCAGGAAGATGACGTTCACGACCGTGAATATCTTGATAATCTTGTTCTGCTCAATATTTACCAAACCGAGGAACGTATCCTGCAGGTAGTCAAGTCGGTCAAAGCCAAAGCGCGTGTACTCAAATAGCGAGTTGATATCCTTGATGATCATCGTCAGGCGGGGCTGCAACTCTTCAGGGAAGAAGTCGCATTTCAGAAAATTGCTGATCACGCGCTGCTTATCCATGATGTTCTGACGCAGGATGGTAACTTTTTCCTGTAGGTCCTTGATCTGTATCAATATATCCTCGTCCACATGGTCTGAGGCGTTGATGGTGGTGGATAGCTCGGTAATCATATCGGTTGTATCCTCTATCATGTCGGCATCTTTTTCCACACGCGTTTCCATCAACGCTACCAACACATGAAATCCTGTGGGGAAATTACGTGTGTTCACGTACATACGCTTCACCGTTTCGTTAAACGAGCCGAGTTCGTTGTCATGCGAGGTCACAAGGATGCTATTCTTTAGAATAAAGTTCACGGGCTCAACGTCAAAATTCGTATGCAGGAAGTTCGAGTTGGCTACGATGCTGTCGTCTGTCTGTATGTAACGGCTTGACATCTCGATCTCCTCCATTTCCTCATCCTCCTGAATATCAATCTTCAGGAATCCCTCCAGCGTATCCTCGGTCTTGTCGGACACATCCAACAGATCTATCCAGATGATATCTTTCTTATCCAGCTGCTTGAGGGCTGAGATGGAGCGGGCTACTTTTATTTTCTCGCTGTCTTTATAGAATATTTTGAGTTCTGCCATTTTCAATCATTTTAGTTAGTTCAACAAACTCATCGACGTGCAGTTGCTCAGGGCGCTTGGTGAAGATATTCTCTTGTAGGAGGCTATTGCCCTTGCCTACCAACTGCTGAAGAGAATTGCGCATCTGTTTTCGTCGTTGATTGAATGCGGTCTTTACTACAGTCTTGAATAGTTGTTCATCGCACTCCAACCGCTTGCGTCCGTTACGCGTCAGCCTGATGACCGCTGACTCTACTTTCGGAGGAGGACTGAACACATGGTTGCCGACCGTAAACAGGTATTCTATATCGTAGTACGCCTGCAATAGCACACTCAGTATGCCATAATCCTTCTTGCCCGGGGGCGATGCCAGGCGCAAGGCTACCTCACGCTGAATCATACCGCTGCATACAGGTATGCGGTCGCGGTACTCAAGCACTTTGAAGAAGATCTGACTGGATATATTGTATGGATAATTGCCAATCACGCAGAACGGAGTCAACGGAAAAATCGTATCCAAATCCATGCGCAGGAAGTCGCCCTCAATCAGGTGCAACTCCGGATACCATTCGCGCAGGTAAGCGACTGACTCACGGTCAATCTCAATGGCTGTCAAATCGATTTGAGAATCTCTAAGCAGGTATTGGGTGAGAACACCCATACCCGGACCAATCTCCAACACAGGCACCTTGCCACCACATGCTTCAAGCACGGATGCAAAGTTATTTGCCGACGACACCGTCTCGGCTATACGCTGGGCTATGCTCAAATCCGTGAGGAAGTGCTGCCCCAAAAATTTTTTGGCACGTACTTGCTGCATTATCCGGGTGATAGTCCATAATTAGTGTGATTGGTTCAACAAAATGAGCGATTTTATTACAAAAAAAACAACAAAAATTTGTTTATTTCGATTATTTGTTGTATCTTTGTATCCGCTTTCGGCGCAAAGGTAATATATTTTTTTTATTTATGCAAGCGTAAATGCAAAAATTAGCACAATTAATTACAAAAATTATTGATTTTGTATATTCTCCGTTTCAAAAGTATATACCAAAGGATATTTTTCGATACGCAGCGTGCGGCGGAGGTAATATGGTACTCGATTGGGTATTGTACTTCGTGATGTACAATTTTGTAGTAGGGCATCAGTTGGTATATCTTACTGTTCCTTTTGTCCATTCCGAACTATGCCTCACGCCCCATATCGCCTCGCTATGCATCGTTTTTCCCATTACGCTGCTTACAGGCTTCTGGCTGAATAAGTATGTTACATTCACCCAATCCACCCTGCACGGCGCACGACAACTCGGCAGGTACATCATGATTGTCGGAGTGAATTTGGCGGTCAACTATTTCGGGCTAAAACTGCTTGTAGAGCATTTTGCATGGTACCCCACTCCCTCCAAAATATGTATCACATTGCTCACGGTTGTCATCAGTTTCATGGGGCAGAAATATTTTTCCTTTCGCAGGTAACATCCCGTATCCACCTGTTTTAGTTATAACTCCGCATCATGAACAGCCTCTCGCTATCCGAACTTTGTGCTCTGCTGGACGAACATATCCAACAGGGCTTTCCCGACACGTATTGGGTGCGTGCCGAGATTGCCCAACTCAGCGATCGTGGGCACTGCTACCTCGAGCTTGTTGAGAAATCCGACCGCGGGTTGTTTGCCGCTAAGATGCGCGCCACATGCTGGAGCAACACGTGGCAACTCATCTCCGCCTACTTCTTACAGCAAACGGGCAAGACGCCCGCTCCCGGCATGCAAGTGCTCGTAGAGGTTAGCGTGGATTTTCACCCCGTGTATGGGCTCAGCCTGAACATACGGGATATCGACCCGGCTTTCACCTTAGGCGATCTGGCACGCCAACGCCAACTCACATTGCAACAATTGGAGAAAGACGGCGTGATGGATATGAATAAATCCCTCAGCCTGCCTACCATCATCCGGCATATAGCGGTCATCTCTGCCGAAGGGGCTGCCGGCTATGGCGATTTTTGCCATCAGCTGCACGGCAACCCCTACCATCTGCGCTTCGCCACCGAACTTTTTCCCGCCGTCATGCAGGGCGAGCAGGCTGCCCAATCGATCATTGATGCCTTGGATGCCGTCTATCAGCAGATAACGGATGCTGAGAACAGGAATGCTTCGGCTGACCATAATGACACGGCATTTGATTGCGTTGTTATTATTCGCGGTGGCGGTGCCACTACCGACCTCACCTGTTTCGACACCTATGAGCTGGCATCCCACTGCGCACAGTTCCCCTTGCCTATCTTGTCCGGCATCGGTCACACCCGTGATGTGAGCATAGTCGATATGATTGCTAATCAGTCGCTCAAGACCCCTACGGCGGTAGCGGAATATCTAATAGGGCACAACGCACAACAGCTCGTTCGCATCGACGAACTGCGACAGCGTCTCGCGAACGTGGCAACACAAATGGTGGCACTGCGACGCCAACAGGTCGCCCAACTGCGGCTCACGCTGCACTATACCATCAGCAACACACTGCAAGCCGAGCGCAACAAACTCCACATGCTCAATCAGGCTATCCGCCTGCACTCACCCGAGCAGATTTTCAAGAAGGGATACTCACTCACCATGCACAACGGACAAATCATCACACGTGCTGACGATATACCTGCCGGCAGCACTATCACCACCATCCTCGCCGACGGCAGACTGACGTCCGTGACGCAATAATTGTGCCTCACATGATGAGCAAGAAACAATGGATAGGACTGACAATCGTTCTGCTGATGATTGCGATGGTGGAACTCTGTTGCTATTGGGCTGACAGATGGCAGGCGGCACAGCCTGCACCGGAACTGTTTGCTCTGCAACCCGAACGCGAACAAGCCTTCTTACGCTACCTCGATTCGTTGGATGCCGCTAATCAAGCAGCCCGTCGTGCACAATACGCTGCTAAATATCCTAAGCACACTGTTATTCTTCAGCCTTTCGACCCGAACATTGCCGATAGCACCCTTCTCGTCACGGTCGGGCTCAAACCGTATATGGCAAGGAACCTTATCCGCTACCGCAATGCCGGCAAGGTTTTCCGGCAGCCGGACGACTTGCGTCACTTATATGGTATGACCGATTCGCTATACACCACGCTGCAGCCTTACATACAGATTGACTCTGCTCATGCAATGAATTTATTGAGGGCGGAACAGATGACCAACTATCCTTTGTCTGACTCTGATTCCTCCCATGCCGCATACGTTTCCTATCCCAAACGTGACACGATCCTCGACCTCAATTCTGCCGATACCACCGAACTGATGCTCCTGCGTGGCATCGGACGAACCACCGCTGCACGTATCATCCGCTATCGCAGGGAGTTAGGCGGCTATTATACTGTTAACCAACTATATGAGATAGGTAAGCATTATCATATTCAAGCCCAAATACCTGACGGTAGAATCGACAGTTTGCTCCCCTTCCTCTACGCGGACACAACACGCATCTCACCCATCCGTTTCAACGGTGCTTCCGTCAAACGGCTGTACAATCATCCGTATATCTCGTATTCCCAAGCCGAGCAACTCTACGACCTGCGCCGGCGGCGGATTCGCGTCAACTCCCTACACGACCTTGCACCCGTTCTCTCGCCTGAAGAACGCAATAGATTACGCCCCTATCTCAGTTTCGAATAATACACCTGACACGACACAATCATCTAATACATGTATAGTATGGAAGTTATTCAAAGTTTCACTATCGATCATACCCGCCTCAAACCGGGTATCTATGTCTCACGCAAGGACAAAGGTTTTACCACCTTCGACCTTCGTATCACCGAGCCTAACCGCGAGCCGGCTGTAGCACCGGCTGCTATGCACAGCCTCGAGCATCTGATGGCTACGTGGTTTCGTAACAGCCTGGCTAAGGATGACGTCGTCTATGTCGGTCCGATGGGCTGCCTCACGGGGATGTATATCGTCATGACCGGCAACTATAGCGTGCAAGACATGCGCCGTCTCACCATCGAGTGCCTTCAGTGGGTTCTCGGGCAAACCGAGGTGCCGGCAACCACTCCTCAGACATGCGGCAACTATCTGCTGCACGACCTGCCAATGTGCATCTGGGAGAGCCGTCGGTACTTACACCGCCTGCAGAACGATTTTCACTGCGAATATACCCCCTTGCACATCACCTTGGATGACGGCAAAGTCTTCGCCGATGCCTAACACGCATCCGGCATCTCCCACCACCTCACGCACGTTGTCCGTCCGTTGTCAAACACGAAGGGAAATGGCAGAGCAATAATCGTTCGAGTGAAGCGTGATAAGGGCTTTGCAACAACTACTAAGGACGGACGATGGACACACAACGGGTAATCGTTCGAACGCATCAGCAATGACGGATAGACACAGTCGGCAAATGGCAAAAAGATACATAAGAGATGACCAACACACAAAATCATCAGTTTAATTAAAAAATCTTTGATTTTCCTTGCATATGTCAGAAAAATATTGTAACTTTGCACGCTGAATGCGTGCAGAAAGAAAATGAAGGCAACATCAGACATATTACAGACTATTGCCCGCTATCGCCAGTTGGGCATCGAGGAGCAGATTGACTACAAAAAATTCTACTTGTATTCCATCATTACGCACTCTACCGCCATAGAGGGCTCTACCGTCACGGAGATAGAGAACCAGCTACTCTTTGACGAAGGCATAACTGCTCCCGGCCGCACACTGCAAGAACAGATGATGAATCTTGATCTCAAGGCTGCGTACGAGGAGGCGCAACGTCTGGCAGAACAGCACACATCATTTACCGTGGATATGCTATGCCGTCTATCATCTATCGTTATGAAGAACACAGGAAGCACGTATAACACGCCGTTGGGTTCGTTCTCTGCCGCAGAAGGAGAGTTGCGCAAAGTAAATGTGACGGCAGGTTTTGGCGGACGCAGTTATCTGGCACATGAGAAAGTGCCGCAGGCGTTGGCGGATTTCTGTAGATGGCTCAACAATGAGCGTGCTTCGTTACCCCGGAACAATATCCTTGCCGCCTATCGTTTGTCTTTCGTGGCACATTACCGGTTAGTGACTATTCACCCATGGGCAGACGGCAATGGGCGTATGTCGCGTCTGGTGATGAACTTGTTGCAATGGGAGTTCGGGCTTATTCCTGTAAAGGTGCTCAAAGAGCAGAAAGCCGAGTATATCCAAGCGCTTAACGACACGCGCGACAAGCAAGACGAGTCAATCTTCCCTGCTGTTATGATGCGTTTGCATAACACCAACTTGCAAGCGGAGATAGAAGCCTTTGTGGCAAGCCAAGAGGCAGGTGTCCCTCAAGGTGTCCTTCAAGATGTCCCTCAAGACATTGCTTCTCTGATTAAAGAGAATCCGAAGATCACGCGTGAAGAGTTGGCGAAACTGCTACATGTGAGTGTTAAGACCATCGGTCGCCGCCTTGCCAAACTACCGCATATCAAATATGTTGGCAGTGGCTATAGTGGTCATTGGGAGATAATCGAAAAATAGAATCATCTGTCCCGACCGATGAGCGGGACAAGACCGACACATGACCGAGACACAAAAAACAGCCATCCGAATCGAAAATCTTTGATTTTCCATTGTTCGCGCACGATTAATTATTTTTTCCTTGCATATCTCAGAAAAAAGTTGTATCTTTGCACGCAAGTTTGTGCGTGCGGGGCGCAAAAAAATAAAAAATTAATCCATAAAAGACCAAAAATTATGGCAAGTATTCAAGACATTCAGGCGTTAGAGCAGAAAATCTATGACGCTGTACAAGAGTATTTAGATTACCCAGACGGGTATCAGAAACCGGTTCTCCATGTTTTCCTCAATGATGAAATGGAGTACCAAGCCGAAATTGAGGACAATCTCCAAGGAACGGAGGACGACGGTATACTTTATGGCTTACGCTATGCCACCTATTGAAATTGATTCGTTCAGTGGCAAGCTGAGCAAAGTCCTGCTAATTATACACAAGTTCAGCAGCCGTTTGCGCGGCGCTGGCAGAGCCTAAGATTTTCCGCACTTCGGCATAGCCGTTACGCATCTGCCAGACATAGTCGTCATCGTTGAGCAAACGTGACAGTTCGGCAGCCACGGCGTCAGCAGTAAACTCATACGCCAAGAGTTCTTTGACAAGCTCTCTCTTGGCAATGATATTCACCAATGTAAAATGGGGGATTTGAAACAATATAGGCCTAATCCATCCTAACAGATGTCCGAACGCGAGATGATAGACCGCCACCTGCGGGCAGCCGAGCAAGGCTGTCTCCAGAGTAGCCGTGCCGGAGTTGACGACCGCCGCCTGTGCGTGGCGCACCGCATCGTAGGTATCAGATGTAAGCGTCACGAGGGGATGACCGGCGCACAACTCGCGGTACAGTTCGGGCTCTATCCCCGGCGCCTGCGTCACGACAATGCGATATGCCTCGGGCATGGTACTTATAGCCGCCTCAGCACCCGCCAACATCCGGGGTAAGCACTTCTTGATTTCGTGCCGGCGGCTACCCGGGAGCAAGGCTACGTAAGGTGTGTCATCCACCTTGCTGCTATCTGCCTTATGCCGGCTGCTGACCAACGACTGCTTGTAGCTGACTATGGCATCCACGGTCGGATTGCCGACATACGTACATGCATAGCCGTATTGCGCATAAAACTGGGGTTCGAAGGGAAAGATACCCAGAATAGTATCGCAGTACTTGCCAATCTGATGCACGCGCCATTGCTTCCACGCCCAGACCTTAGGTGGGATATAGTACGTGACGCGCGTCCGCGGCAGGTGCTGTTTGGCAAACTGTGCCATGCGCAGGTTAAACCCCGGGTAATCGACCAGTATCAGTTCATCGGGTTGCTCACTAAGCATAGCCTGCTTGGCGATACGCATGTTGCGGACTATATCACCGATATGTGCAATGACGGCAACATATCCCATATACGCCATCTGATTGTAATGTCTGTACAGTCTGCATCCGGCCGCCTGCATGCGGTCGCCGCCCAGTCCTGCGAATGTAGCATTCACGTCGCGCTCGCGCAAGGCGTCAATGAGGCGGGCAGCGTGCATGTCGCCTGATGCCTCACCGGCTATGATAAAGTATCGTGCCATCTGATTACAATAGGTGATTACAAAAGAATGATAGCGGCCGTCATATAGGGCAAAATCCCCACCAGCACCCCTTTCGCCATCTGCCATAGATTGAACTCGTACAACACAAACGTCAGCGCCATATTGGCAAAAGTGCCCAATAGCAACATGCGCCCGATAACCGGCTTGAGCATATCAAACATCCCCTCCTGCCACAAGTGCTGCAAACCGATGGTATAGGTGTATGCCAAGCAGAACAATGCCGGCAGCAGCAGCCCGACCAGCAATCCTATCCATAATGAGTCCCACCTACCTCTCATAGCAGCGCATAAGCCGTGGTATCAATATTCGTTGGCGTGATGCTGATGCGGTGGTGTGCAAGGGCATATTCGTCGGTATCTTCCGCCTCGGGCTCATGATTGACAAAGTTGCCGATGAGGGTGTAGAATGTACGTCCTTGCTCATCGACATGCGGCTCGAGTTCTTTCTCCCAATGGGCTTTGCTTTGCCTCGTCCACTGTATGCCTTCCACCTCACCGACCGGGAAATTGACATTGTAGCATATACCGTACGGCACCTCTTCCTCCATGAGGTGACGGGTGATGTCGGGTATATACTTTTCCGCCTCAGTCAGGTCGGGATCCATACCATGGTCGCAGTACGAGAACCCGATAGCGGGTATGCCATGCTCGGCAGCCACCATACAGGCGCCCATCGTACCGGAATAAATGACGTTGATTGAGGCGTTAGAGCCATGATTGATGCCGGACACGAGCAGGTCGATCTGCCTCTCATCGCCCTTGAACAAGGCATTGATGGCAAGCTTGATGCAATCGGCAGGCGTGCCGTTGGTGGTATATATCTCCGCCTGCTCCAACCCCTCGCCCGCATCCGTTACGCGCGTCAGGTACATAGGCTTGTTGACGGATATGCATGCCGCCGCCCCGCTGCGCGGACCCTCCGGCGCGATCACATACACGCGCCCGAGAGGCAACATCAGTCGCGTCAGGGTGCGGATGCCTTTTGTTCCCCATCCGTCATCGTTGGTTATCAGAATATTCATTGTGATTGCTATGTGTGTATTATTACCGTTACGCCTGCGTAACGGATTATTGCCGGTACAATTATTCGCTTACTTAACCAAGTCTTTTATCTGCTGCGCCAAGGCATCTGCTTGCTCGGTAGTAGCCGCCTCGCTATAGATGCGGATGATAGGCTCGGTGTTGGACTTGCGCAGGTGCACCCATCCCTGCTCGAAGTCGATCTTCACCCCATCGATGGTGGTGATACGCTCACCGGAAAAACGCTGCTTGATGCGTTCGAGCAGGGCATCCACATCCATGTCGGGTGTGAGGTCGATACGATTCTTGGATATCGAATAGTTGGGGTACGTTTGCCGGAGTTGGCTAACCTTGAGCCGGCTATGTGCCAGATGGCTGAGGAACAGCGCGACGCCCACCAAGGCATCACGGCCGTAATGGCTGGCAGGATAGATTACACCACCGTTGCCCTCACCGCCGATTACAGCGCCGATCTTGCGCATGAGTGTAGTGACATTCACCTCGCCTACAGCTGAAGCCTCGTAGATGCCGCCGTAGCGCTTGGTAACATCCGCCAGGGCGCGTGAGGATGACAGGTTGCTGACCGTATTGCCGGGAGTGTGCTGCAACACATAATCGGCTACGCTGACGAGGGTATATTCCTCGCCAAACATCTCTCCGTTCTCACAAACAATAGCCAGGCGATCGACATCGGGGTCAACTACAAACCCTACATCCGCCTTGCCCTCGCGCATGAGATTGCTGATCTGAGTCAGGTTCTGCGGTATAGGTTCGGGATTGTGCGCAAAATGTCCGTCGGGAGTACAATTCATGCGGATGATGTTCTGTACGCCTAACGCCTCGAGCAATGCCGGAATAGCGATGCCTCCGACCGAGTTCACACAATCGATAGCAACGGTAAAATCAGCCTTGCGTATAGCCTCGGTGTCAACGAGGTTTAGGGCGAGTACGTTGTGGATGTGATACGGCAGATAATCCTTATGCTCCATCTGCCCCAGGCCTGTGATTTCAGCAAACTGAAAATCCTCATTTTCCGCGATCGCCAGCACCTCTTTGCCCTCCTTGTCGGACAGGAACTCCCCGCGTTCGTTGAGCAGTTTGAGTGCATTCCATTGCATGGGGTTATGGCTGGCCGTGAGGATGATTCCCCCTGCCGCCTTTTCACCGATGACCGCCAGTTCGGTAGTAGGCGTTGTAGCCAAGCCGATGTTCACCACATGGTATCCCATTCCTACCAATGTTGCACTCACCAGCCTATCCACCATCTCGCCGCTGATGCGCGCGTCACGGCCGACGATCAGCGTATTGTTGTCAGGCATCGCCCCGCGGCGCTGCGTAGCGTACGCAGCAGCAAAACGAACGATGTCAACGGGATTCAGTCCTTCACCTACGCGGCCACCAATCGTGCCACGTATACCGGAAATACTCTTAACTAACATAGTATATATTGTGTTACAAATGTATATTATCGAACCTCGGGATCTGTATCTGCATATCAGAACCTCGGGATCTGTATCTGCATATCATAGCCGTAGGGCGTGACCGAGTTCTTGTCGGCATCCAGTCCCTGCTTGCTGGGGCAGATGATCTTGCATGCCGCCCCCGAATGCTTCATGTACTTCACCGCCACGTGCCATCCTTCAGGCGCTGTCGTATAATCAACCTGATACAGGAACTGCGTGGGATATGCCTGCTCGGCGGTGGTCATATAGCTGGCTGTATCGGCTACAGCATCCAAGGTATAGCGGATGTACCGCACGAGCACCTTGTCGTACGCCTTTACCGTATAGGATTTATCCCCCGGGCGGACAAGGTGAAAATACAGGTCGTCGTAGCCCGATACCTTCAGATAATCCTTTTCCCCCCATAGCGAATCGGCAGGCTCGGTATAGATGATGTTGATGCCTTGTCGCTTGATAAAATCTTCAATAAGCTTGTCTTCTGCCGCACGTTTGGCAGAATAACTGTTTTGGTTACACGATGTTGCTCCCGCCAACAGCAAGAGTAAGCATGCAAAGATGGTATATTGTCTCATTTTCATTTGATTACTATGGTATCGTCAGTCAGTTCGATATCTGTATAGGGTTGCTCCAGCATGGTGAGCAGCACGCGTACATTGGTGCAAGGCGGAACAAAGGTCCTGCCGTTACGCCCGTACGCCAGCGTCCACGGTATAACCATCTGCACGGCATCGGCAGGTGCCATCTCGCTTAGCATCAGCTGGTAGGCGATAGGTTCGCTACACGTCCGGTCCAACGAATCGATGCCATGTGTGACGAGTTCGCGCACCGCATCCTCCAGCAGCGTACCTTGCAAATCATACACTTGCTCATGAATGACGTAGCAGGTGTCCGACACGGGTACAAACCCGGATTGTTCCTCATGCGCACTACTGCGATATGTGTACTTGTACCACCATCCGTAGTCGTGCAGCGTCCATCCGTTGATGCCGTTCGCCTTGACGTAGGCTATCACTGCATTCTCCGCCTCTTGCGCGAGACGTTGCATGGTACGGATATCCTCTATCGTAACAGAGTCTTGCCTGCTACCGCCTTCGTCAGAGCCGGATGCGGCTTGCTGCCGATGACACGCTGTCAGACATACGGCTGCCAGCAAAAGTACTATCCAACTGCCAGTTGTGCGCCCTGTCATATTTTCGTTTGTGCCATACGGATAAGGTATTGTCCGTAGGATGTTTTCCCCATTTGTTCGCCGAGCATGCGCAGTTGTTCGCTACTGATCCATCCGTTGCGCCATGCTATCTCCTCGATGCAGCTGACGTAGAAGCCCTGGCGGTTCTGAATAGTGGCGATGAAGTTACCCGCCTCAATGAGGCTGTCGCAGTTGCCTGTGTCGAGCCAAGCGAACCCCCGTGAGAAGAGTTTGACGCTAAGTGTTCCTTCGCTCAGATAACATTTGTTGAGGTCGGTAATCTCATACTCGCCGCGTTTGGATGGCTTGAGTGCCTCCGCCTTGCCGGTGACCGTAGCGTCATAGAAATATAATCCGGGTACGGCATAATTCGACTTGGGCTGCTCGGGTTTTTCCTCGAGTGAGAGCACGCGCCCATCGGCATCAAACTCCACAACGCCGTATGCACGCGGATCCATCACCTCGTAGCCAAAGATGCACGCTCCGCCTTTTGACTCAACCTGCGCTACGGCATCGCGCAGGATATGACGGAAGCCGTGGCCGTAGAACAGATTGTCACCGAGGATAAGGCACCCGGGCCCGCCGGCAAGAAAATCTTTGCCTAACACGAACGCCTGCGCCAGACCGTTAGGCACGAGCTGCACCTTGTACTCCAAATGCATTCCCAGCCGCTGACCATCGCCCAGCAGTTCTTCGAACATCGGCAGGTCGCGGGGGGTGGAGATAATCAGTACCTCGCGTATACCTGCCATCATCAATGTGGACAAGGGATAGTAGATCATCGGTTTGTCGTACACCGGCATGATCTGTTTGCTGATAGCTTTCGACAGCGGATACAGGCGTGTGGCACTACCGCCTGCCAAGATGATTCCTTTCATATATGTTTGTGTTTAGTAGTAATCATAATTACCGAACGCGTGTGCAAAGTTACAAAAAAAAAACGATATATGCAAATTTTTCTGCGATTATTGCAACATTGCTTTGAAAAAGTTCGAATTGCACATACACCGGCATAACTTATGCGACCATCGGCAGTCTGGTGAACGGCCGGAAACTGCATCTGCTTTGCATGCTCTGTGGCAGACGAACCGAGTGTATGGCACGGGTCATGCAGAGCGTGATGCCCGAATCGGATTCGGGCGCAACAACCAATGTGTCAGCAGTGACCGAATGCATTGCTCGGCTCGGGGTGCCATTTGCGTAATGCACCGGTTCAACTGCAGCGGCTTGCCGTGTTGTTTGTGTGGTGCTCTCCGCAGCTTGGGCGGCCTCTTGTGCAGCGAGTTGCATGCGGAATGTGGCCACAAGGAAGCCGAAGAGGTTCGGATATAACTTCTTGTAACCTTGCGGGTTACGTTTGTGCGCTTCGTGCAGTCGGGTGTAGGTTGCCAGTTGCTCGGGGTTGCGTTCCACGGCGTGCGCCATACGCAAGGCTTGGGTGTTCATCTCCATGTTCCGTCGCTCGGCATCGGTCATGGTAGATACATTCTTTTTTACGATGGGCAGGCTGTAGAGTTGTAGCCATGGCATGCCGGCATACTTGCTGCGTTTAGCGCGCTTTTTTACCTTGCGTACGACAATACGTTCGCCGTATTTCTCGCCTTCTTTTTTCATGTCCATCGTGCCCCATAAGGAATTGATTGTGAGACATGATCGAACGAACACGTGTCCGTCGGGCGCGATGAGCACCTCTCCCGCACCTGTTGAGACAAGGCGGTCGATGACGATCTGCATCAATGGCGATAGTTGGGATAGTTGAGAATTGTTCATATAGTTAAGGATTATAGTGATCAGATGACGGACACCGGTATACCATGCAGGAAATAATAACAACGGATGCCGGAATGATGAGGTAAAATGTTGAGTAAACCCTAGGACGACCTCGATTTTCGCCGCTTCCGAGCTGCTTCAGTCCCCGATTGAGTTATCATGCGGGCGGTGCCGTGAGATAACGGAGGTCAGGCGCAAAAAAGACCTCTGCAGCAGAAAAGCGATACAAAGATACGAAAAAATTTTGAAATATGCAAATTTTGCTTCCAGAAACCAGAATAGAAATCGCTAATGTTTTAGTCTATAGTGGTTTGCTCGCGCAAGAATGCGCGAGCAGTGCACAACATGCGGGGGCATACACTCGCTCTTAGAAGTCGCGAGCACAAAACACAGATGGCGGCATAGCTGATGCCTGAATGGCATTCAGGCGCAAGGGTACGATTATTATAGGCGCAATGACAAAATGGATGGGGAAGACTGCTGACTGCTGATTGACACCTGCAGACTACTGACCGTTGATTAGCGGTACTTGGTTTCGTCGGCATCGTCAAGGATGCTCAGGTAACTGGCGAAACGTGATTCGGCTATGGATAGCCCGACCTCTGGCAGGACGGCACAGCCGGGTTCGCCACAATGGAGGCAGTTAGAGTACCGGCATTGACGGCCGAGGGCGAAGATCTCGCGGAAGTAATGACCGACCTCTTCCTTTTGCATGTCAAGCGTGCCAAAGCCTTTGACCCCCGGCGTGTCAATCAGCCATCCGCCCTCGGGCAAGGGGTACATCTCAGAGAATGTGGTGGTGTGCATGCCCGTGTCATGCGCCGAGCTTATGTCCGCTGTGCGCGTGAGGGTGGCACCGAAGATGGCATTGAGCAGTGTGGATTTGCCCACGCCGGAGTTACCGCTGAGCAGGGTCGTCTTGCCGATGAACACCTGTTTGAGTGCCTGCACATCATCATACTTCGCACTGATGGCACATGTGGGGTAGCCTATCGATTCGTACAGATGTTGCAGTTCGTCGAGGCGTTGCCGTTCTTCGGGCGTGAGCAGGTCGGTCTTGTTGAAGATGATGATGGCCGGCACGCTGTATGCCTCGCAGGTGGCAAGAAAGCGATCGATGAACGTGGTGGAGGTCTGCGGATGACTGATGGTGACTAACAATGCCGCCTGATCGATATTCGCCGCGAGGATATGTGACTGCTTGCTTAGGTTCGTGCTACGGCGGATGATATAATTACGCCGTGGCAGCACCGATGTGATCCATGTCGTGCCATCCGCCTGCGGCTCTAAGGTCACCTTGTCACCCACCGCCACGGGGTTGGTGGAGCGTATGCCTGCTATACGCAGGTTACCCTTCACACGGCAATCGACCACCGCCCCTGCGGCAGTCAGCACGCCTATGGTGCTACCTGTAGATTTGATTACTAAGCCTTCGTTCATTGTTCGGGTATCCGCCAAATGTGGCGGATATATATTGGGGGCATCCGCCAGACGTGGCGGATAGATTTCAACATCCGCCAAACATGGCGGACAGATACGGGGGTTAGAACGCCTCGGTGGCGGTCAGGTAAAAGCCGTAGCCCTTGATGTCGCCCCATGAGGGGTAGATATTATTCCTCGCCACATCGGCGCGTATATTGATCTTGGCTCGGTTGATAGCCAGTCGCAGCCCCAGCCCGTATCCCACCTTCGGCCGCGACCACTGCCACCGAGTATAGTCGTACACATCGCCTATGCCGGCAAACACGCACGCTCTGATCCAGCGCCATATAGGCATGCGCAGTTCGGTCTGCAGGGCTATCATCGTGTTGTCGCGGAACATGCCGTAGGGCACTCCCCTTACCAGATCCTGTCCGCCTACCGACGGCAGCAGTTGGAAGGGTATCTGTTTGGGCGTGCTACTGGCGGCTATGTCCGCCCGCAGCTGATAGCACCATACGAAGCTCTTGCCGAGCGGCACATAGTGCCTCAGGTCTATCCGGCAGGCTGTCAGTCCGGTTGTGGCATGCCAGCAGCGGTTGTAATGCGATGCGCTGAACTTGAAGAACAAGCCGTGGTTGGGGTAGTACACGATGTCGCGTGTGTCGTACTGCAGGGTGACGCCTATGCCGGGCATCTGCGTCTCAACGGTCTCGTCCGCGCCTTGCAGCCTTGTACGCTCCCACAGGTACTCGACATGAGCACCTATATAACAATCGCACCCGACATGCACCAAGGGCTGCACGAACGCATACGCGCGTTGGGAGTCGTAAGGCGTGCCGTTGCGCGCATACGTACCGCTTTTGTTAGCCTCGGCGCCAATGCCGTAGTACGTATCGGGGTAGTTGCGGTAGCCTGCTCTGAACTGTATGAGCCATGGCAGTTGTTCACCCATATACAAGGTTCCCTGCACGTTGGCGTACCACTGTCGGTTGAGCGAATACGCTCCTCCCGCCTGCACGATAGAGGTCTTGGTGCTGCCCACGTGGAAGTACGCCTGTGCGGCAGCGCCAAACTCCCAGCGTGTCTCAGGCGTGTAGTTGATAACAGGTACAGCCATGCACGGCCAGTTGGGCAGCGAGTCCATATCAAAGGCGAACAATCCCGTCAGGGTTGTCCGTAGCATCAGTACAACGGCTATAATCCTGCGACGCATGCGCACTGAGTGAACGGCTAAACCGTCATGATCTCTTTCTCTTTTTTAGCATATACATCGTCAATCTGACGTATATACTTGTCGTGCAGCTTTTGTGCCTCGTTTTCGGCGTCCTTCTCGGCATCCTCAGGCATACCGTCCTTCACTTGCTTCTTGAGCGTCTCGATAGCATCGCGTCGTGCGTTACGAATGGACACTTTGGCATTCTCCGCCTCGCCCTTGCATTGTTTGGCGAGTTGCTGACGCCTCTCCTCGGTCAGCGGTGGCAGGATGAGGCGTATAGCCTCACCATTGTTGCTCGGCGCAAGACCGATGTTGGAGTTGATGATAGCACGCTCGATCTCGCCGATCATCTTCTTCTCCCAGGGCTGTATGGCGATGGTGCGTGCGTCAGGCGTAGTGATAGTAGCCACGTTGGCAAGCGGTGACATCGTGCCATAATAGTCAACACGGATGGCATCCAATATACGCGGGCTCGCCTTGCCTGCGCGGATATGTGCCAATGCATCGTCGAGGAAGAGTACGGCAGCCTGCATCGACTCTTCCGCCTCGTTGAGGATCTGTTTTGCTTCAATCATAGTATTGTGTGATTATGTATCCGCCATACGACGGATGGTGTTAAACGATTCGGGGAAATCAGCCGCGTTTGGCTGATATATGCTACGGATGACGGCTGATGGATGCTATGGGGTGACGAGTGTGCCGATCTTCTCGCCCGCCAACACTTTTTGCAGGTTACCCACCTTATCCATGTTGAACACGTAGATAGGCATCTTGTTCTCCTTGCACATGACGGTGGCGGTCAGATCCATCACTTTCAGCCCGCGTCGTATAACCTCGTCGTAGGTTATCTCGTCAAACTTCGTAGCCGTAGGGTCTTTCTCTGGGTCAGCGGTGTAAATGCCGTCCACGCGCGTGCCCTTGAGCATGATGTCGGCTTTTATCTCCAAGGCGCGCAAACTGGACCCTGTATCCGTAGTGAAATACGGGCTTCCCGTGCCCCCGGCAAGTATAACCACCGTACCCTCCTCCAGCAGGCGGATAGCCTTGTCGTGGCTATAGTACTCGCCGATAGGTTGCATACGAATAGATGTCAGCACGCGTGAGGGCTGATCGATGGCATCGAAGGCAGTCTTGAGCGCCAGCGCGTTAATCACGGTAGCCAACATGCCCATCTGGTCGCCCTTGACGCGGTCGTAACCATGTTGGGCACCCGTCATGCCACGGAAAATATTTCCTCCGCCAATCACGATAGCCACCTGCACACCTTGCTGCGCGATAGCCTTGATTTGATCGGTGTATTCACGTAGGCAGTTGGTATCAATACCAAATCCCTGCTTGCCTTGCAGACTCTCGCCGGAGAGCTTGAGTAATATTCGTTTGTACTGCATATAAGTGATAATTGATAAATTGTCATTTGTCATTGCTGCCTGCGCCGGGTCACCGCAAGTATGCGCATTGGTGCGATTTTACATCCTCACCAGTTTGGCGTAAGCAAGCAGTAGCGTTTTAGTGCCCTTGGTGTCGAAGTCGATCTCTATCTTCTCGTTGTCATTCTCGCGATAGACGCGTTGCACCGTCCCCTTGCCAAACACCTTGTGCTCTATTCTGTCGCCTTGTTTCCAGTCAGAGGTAACAGCATCCTGTACAGCAGATTTGAGTCGCAGACCTGTAGTGGGCTTGAGTGAACGTGGCGGAGCCGGTCTCTGTTCAGCCCATGCCATTGGCTTTTGTTCAGTCCGTGCCGCATGTTGCGTTGCGTTGCCCCACGATGCCGGGTGTGATGCGGGCACCGATGGCTCTACCCACGGCGAAGGCTCGCTGCTGACTCCGCTGAGTTGTTGCACGTATTGGCGGTCAATATCCTTCAGGAATCGCGAGGGGTTACTGAAGTTCACCTGCCCGTTCCGCCAGCGCTGACCGGCGTAGGTGAGGTAGCACTCCTGCTCGGCACGGGTGATAGCCACGTACAGGAGCCGGCGTTCCTCTTCCAGATCGCTTTCCGTCAGGCAGAACGGCGAGGGAAAGAGGTTCTCCTCCAGCCCGACAATGAACACCACAGGGAACTCCAAGCCCTTGGCAGCATGCACGGTCATCATCGTAACACGCGAGGTTGTGTCATCGGTATTATCGTCCTGATCGGTCAGCAGACTCACCTCGTGGATAAAATCGTAGATACGTGTGTCCTCATTCTGCCCAGCTCTGTCGTCCACGTATTGGCGTATGCCGCTCAGCAGTTCCTCAAGGTTAGCCTTGCGGTCCACGCCCTCCGCCGACACATCCATTGCCGCGTCCGCCATCAGTCCGGATTGGTTGAGCACTAATTGTGCAAAATCGAAGGCATTGAGTTGCTCCAATTGTTGAGTAAACCCTACGATGAGCTCGACAAAAGCTCGAAGTTTCCTCGATGTCGCACCGGCAATAGCAGGGGCATAGACCTCTGTTGCCTGCATCACCTGCATCATCGTGACGTTCTCGCGCAGCGCTGCCTCGCGCACTCGTGCGATGGTGGTATCGCCTATGCCGCGTTTGGGCACATTCACTATACGCTCCAGCGCCTCGTTGTCGCTATGGTTGGCTGCGAGGCGGAAATAGGCTATAGCATCCTTGATCTCCTTGCGCTGATAGAACGATGTGCCCCCGTATATGCGGTAGGGGATACCGAGCTTGCGCATATCCTCCTCGATATTGCGGCTCTGGGCATTGGTCCGGTAGAGAATGGCAATGTCTTCATAGTCGCGCTTGTTGAGGCGGTGCAGCCCGAGTATCTGCCGTGCTACCGAGGCGCTCTCCTCGCGATCGGTGCTGTAGCCTGTCATGTACAGCCGCTCGCCCGCCTCTTTCTCCGAATAGACCTCTTTGTATATCTGCCCTTTGTTCTTATGGATAAGGCTGTTAGCCGCATTCACGATGTTCTGCGTTGAGCGATAGTTGCGCTCCAGTTTGAAGAGCTTGGCCCCCTGATAGCCGTTCTGGAAGTTCAGGATGTTCTCTATCGTAGCCCCTCGGAAACTATAGATACTCTGTGCATCATCGCCGACCACGCAGATATGGTTTTGCGGTTCAGCCAGCAGCTTGACAATCAGGTACTGTGTATGGTTGGTGTCCTGATACTCGTCGACGAGCACGTGCCAGAACCGTTGCTGGTAGCGTTGGCGCACCTCGGCGTTGTTTCGCAGCAGTAGCACGGTGAACATCAGCAGGTCGTCAAAATCCATGGCATTGGCATCCTTCAGCCTGCGGTTGTACTCGGCATAGATAGCCGGCATCTTGTACAACCTCTCCATGCGGTCCACCCTGGCGAACTCCTCGTTCTTCGCATACGCCTCGGGGAAGATGAAGGCGGACTTGGCAGCACTGATCCGCTCCAGTACGGCACTCGGGCGATAGATCTTGTCATCGAGTTGCAGGTCTTTGACGATCTTCTTCACCAGACTTTTCTGGTCAGCGGCATCGTAGATGGTGAAGTCCCGCGTGAAGCCTATATGCTCAGCCTCGGCACGCAGTATGCGCGAGCAGATGCTATGGAACGTACCCATCCACACGTACCGCCCGACCTCCTCGCCTACGAGGCGTATGATTCGCTGCTTCATCTCTCGGGCAGCTTTGTTGGTGAACGTCAGCGCCAGTATATGTCCGGCCGGCACGCCCTGCGTGAGCAGGTAAGCAATCTTGTAGGTGAGCACACGCGTCTTGCCCGACCCCGCTCCGGCAATAACCAATAGCGGACCATCGTTGTACGCAACGGCGGCACGCTGACTATCGTTCAACTCATCTATAAACTGCATACGAAAGCCTTAGATTACACATTAACGCCACAAAGTTACAAAAAATTATTGACAAATCATAATTATTTGCATTTTTTTTTGCAAATTTAGAAAAAAAACAGTAACTTTGTAGGCGAAAACGTAAATTTTAGCGTTTATAGCCCACTAAATTGTGCAGTCGGGCGCCCCCGATTCATAGACTATCGACTTTCGACTAACGACTATCATGCTACCAGTAGAATTTGTTGATATGATGCAACAGCAGTTGGGGTCACAAGCTCCCCACCTGTTCCGTGCGTTGGAAGATGAGCCTGTTACATCCATCCGTCTGAACGACAAGATTGAAGAATTGTCGTTCAATGCCGACATTGATGAGGTGCCATGGCATTACGACGGTTACTACTTGTCGGAGCGTCCGCAGTTCACCCTCGACCCTCTTTTGCACGCAGGTTGCTATTATGTTCAGGAGGCATCGTCGATGCTTATCCAGTGTGCGCTGGAGCAGTATGTGAGCGAGGACAGCCTTGTGCTGGATCTGTGCGCCGCGCCGGGTGGCAAAGCCACGCTTATCAGCCAGTATTTAGGGTCGCAAGGTCTGTTGGTAGCCAACGAGGTGGTGCGTCAACGCGTATTCATCCTGTCGGAGAACATACAGAAGTGGGGCAACGGCAACACGGTAGTCACTCACAATGCACCGAGTCTGTTCAGCGAGGCTATGCCTAATGCCTTTGATTGCATACTGGTCGATGCGCCGTGCTCGGGCGAAGGGATGTTCCGCAAGGACGAACAGGCTATTGCCGACTGGTCGATGCGCACCGTACGCACCTGCGTCGAGCGACAACGGGATATACTTGAGAATGTGTGGGATGCGCTCAAGCCGGGAGGTATACTAATCTACTCCACCTGCACCTTCAACCGCCATGAGGATGAAGAGAATGCCCTATGGATAGCCGAGGAGTTAGGTGCAGATATACTGCCGCTCAACCTCGATGATGCATGGGGTATAACCGAAAGCATAGCGGGCTACCACTGCTATCCCCACCTCGTGCGTGGCGAAGGTTTCTACCTGTGCGTGCTTCGCAAGCGCAGACGCGACTATGCTCCGTTCCGCATCAAGCATCCCAAGAAGCCCAACAGCACCCCTATCACATCCGAGAACGAAGAACTGGTTCGCTCGTGGCTGTACCAGCCGGATGACTGGGCATTGCGCCAACTCGACAGGTTCATAACAGCCTACCCGATCAAGTACAAGGAACTGATTGACTACATGAGCACGAAGTTCCTGTGTATATCCCTGGGCTTCGGTTTGGCGGAGGAGCGCGGTAAGTTCTTTGCCCCCCAACATAGTCTGGCAATGTCGAAGGCAGCACGCATAGACGCCTTTCCGCAACTGGAACTCAGTCTGGACAACGCTTTGGCATTCCTGCGCACGGAGGCGTTGCCGATCAGCAATCTGCCTTTGGGGCTGTTGTTAGTGACATATCACGGCGTACCTCTTGGGTTTGTCAAGAATGTAGGGGCACGCTGCAACAATCTTTATCCGAACGAATGGCGCATTCGCAACTTATAACTATTCTGCGGTTGTTGGCCGGCGGTCTGCGTCAGTCAGTTGTGCCGGTACTGTTCCTGATAGGAATAGCGCCTGCCTATGCACAGCAGTGGCACACAACGGTGGAGATCACCTACCCCGCCGAACTCATGCTGCCGCTATCCGTCAGCGAGGTGCTGTTTGTCAACAATACCGTAGCCCATCCTGATGAACCTCTGGGGGCCTTCTACACATTGATGGCGGCATCCGAGTTGCTGGAGGGCTCCGATTATGTGCCTGCCGTGCTGGAGACCTCGCAGAACGAGTCCGGCAGCCTGTACCGCAAGCACCTGCTGAGCAATCAGCGGGCCGACTCGCTGCTACGGTTATACAACAGCGATGCCCTGATCGTGCTGAACCAACTGATCGTTCACCCCTCAACTGACGGCTATCAGACCGAAGATGAGACATTCTATACCTATACGCAGGCTATAGCAGCCTCGCACTGGACGTTGTTCATCACGACCGATGGCGGACTGTCGTCACGTACGCTGATCTATTCAGACACCTTGTATTGGGAGAACGAGGCGGAGACATGGGAAGCTGCTGTGCAAGCCCTGCCGTCAGCCGAAGATGCGCGCAATGAGATGTGCGTCTATGTAGGTGAGCACTTTGCCGAACGGCTGCTGCCGACGGTGACCGACGAAGACCGGTACCTGTACGACCTTGGTAAGAACGATGCCGGAGTGCAGTATTTTGCACGCCGCCAATGGCAAGAGGCTATTGACGCATGGTCGGCACCGCAAAAGGACAAACGCCATACCGCCTATGCGGCGGCTAACTGTGCTGTTGCGTATGAGTTACTCGGCAATCTGGGTGCAGCCTATGCCGCTGCCGGCCAAGCTCTGGAGATACTGAGCACCTTGCATTCAGCCGACGACCGCCAGCAGGCTGTGAACATGCGCTACTACCAACAACAACTCAGCGAGCGGATGGCTCGCTGAGTTGTTGGTTTCGAAAATAAGCCTAAATCTGTGATATACCGACACATTGTCCTTTGTTGTTGAACAAGAGTCGGTCGCCGCCTAAAGTCACTTCGACCTCAAAGAGCTGATCGTTCACGATACGCACCATGAAATATTTGGCGGGAATGATCACATGCCCTTCGGCATCGACCACACCACTTCCCTGACCAACATCATATCGCCAGTATTTAGGTTCAATATAGTTAGCGGAGCCTTGCTCCTCATACGTGCTGGGACGAGAATAATCCACATACGACAAGACATGCAAGCCGTCGTGTACAAACGGCACGATGGTATTGAAATTACTATCCACCACTTTGGCATAGCCATCTTTGTCAAGTCGTATTCCTCGCCCTGTGGCGTAGGGTCGGATGTTGTCATACTCCATAGGCAGTGCGAGTTGCCCGTCAAGTGTTAGCAGACCGTATTTGCTGCCGTCACATACAATTCGGAATCCTTGATGCGGGGCAGAGATAGTGCTGTATATAGGTTGTATCGCCCATTCGCCTTGCTTGTTGATCAGTCCCCATTTGCCCTCCATGGTCCGCATGACGCACAGCCCGTTATGGAACTGAAAAGCAATCCCGTCAGAATAATCATCGTAGTAAATGGGGAACGTTTGCTCGAAAGCAGGTGTGCCATCGGGCTTGATAAACGAGACGACCCCGTCTGTGAGCACGGCGGCGATGCCTTCGCTGAAGTTCCATGCCCTGTCAAATCGCGCGTGTATGGTGATTTTGCCGGTGTTCGCATTAAGGTATCCACGCAGCCGGTCGTTAGTCCGGAAGACCACAAGACTGTCTTCTTGGTCATACTCATTGACAAACACATGGTCCAACTCAGGTGTGGTATATTGTCCGGTACGTATGTCTTTGAGTTGCACGAATCCCTTATGCCCGTGAGACCCATGCACCATCAGGATGTTAGGAGAAACATGCCGGGGGTGCACCTCCCAATAGGAAATCCGATGGGTTCGCTCATACCAATCACTTGCCGCTATGCAGGCAAAGGCAAGTGCAGCGACTGCTATCACTGCCAGTGATGCAATCAAGATCTTCTTCCAAGTTTTCATATTTTCACATTTCATAGGTTTGATGTTATTATTGATGACACCTTATGCAATCGCCTCATATTCAGTGCCGAGCCAAGCGTCCAATGTGCTTTCCACCTTGTTGTTGATGGCAGGGGTTATCTTATCTTTGATTTTGGAATACACGAAGAGTACAGCCGCTGCCTCATCCATAATACCGAGAAAACGATAGACCACCCGCGGCAGTAGCGAGAAAGGCAGGACAACGTAAGCAATACACCCGTAGATAAGCGCCTTATCCAGCGTAGAGGTGTTGCCATCAGTAAGTACGTAGAAAAACTGCAGAATCGGTTTGGTGGCCGCTCGTCCGGTTTTCTTGGCATACGGAAGGATATATTGCCACAAAGCAGCGAACTTCTTTGACCAGTCTACATTTTTAAGTTTCCCGACAAGGTCACCCACCGGTTTCCGAAAATACAATCCGAGAAGGATTAACAGACAAATTGTTAACATGACTTTATAGTTTTTGAAGTTAAATTTATTACTATAGAGTCGGGTAGGAAGGTAAATCTATCAGTTAGGGAAAGAATTATTGCATTGCCCAGCAAATATACATAGCGGCTTTCTCTTTGATTTTAATTTGGCTGATTGGCTTGCTGTTGGATGATGTTCTTGCGTTGCCTGAATTCAGATTCCGTCATAGGGGCAATGCCCTCGTAGTTCATGAAAGCTTGGTACATCGCATTAAGGATGCGCATAAGTTTGCTTGTGTTATGTCCATCCTCTTTACGGTAACCTCGTATAGTCGGCGGCTCAATGCCTTTATTAGCACCGCAAAAGACCCAATAAGCGCAAAGAGCAATATCTGTGCGATGCAAGCCCATAGCACATGCGATATAGAAATTGCCGGCATCTATGAGTCGGCAGAACTCGGGAAAGAGTTCCGTCATTTGTGCAATAGCCTCAGCGGTTGTATCTACCGGATAATGGAAATACTGCATCCCATATTCATCGCACAAAGCCGGCAAACGGTCGGAGTGGTCCTTTTCGCGCAGATCAATGACGGTTGTTACCCCCGCTTCCTGCAATGCCCGCCACGCATAGAGTTGATGCCGTGACGACATCGTTCTGCCCCTTGCTCCGCCATAGACGGGCGCAAGGTCGGGGATGCGAGTTTGTGCTAATCGGGAGTAGTTCATTGTTTTTATGCTTCTAATATAAAGGATTTAAGGGCACTCCTAAAAATTGCTTTATGCTGATTTTGGGATTTATCTTGAGTAGATTGCTGGCTTAAGTGATGGAGCTATGCGGAGTCCCTGCAAACATCGCGAAGTGGGGTGATAGTACGGGCATTGTAACTGATGAAAATCAGCAAGATACCGAGAGAGAGAACCCGAAGCAGTATAAAAGTGCCCTTAAGACAATAACCATTCCCAACAGGGCACAATGTCTATCTTGCCATGTGCATCAGTAGTGGTGTCTTTGGTGTCATAGGTAATGATAGTGCGCCGTTTGCACGGAAGGGCATTGGCGATTTTGGTCAATGCGGTTACTTCACGTTGACGAGTGGTTTGTTCGGACAAATTATATGCTACTTGTATCGCCCATTCTTCCTCGGGGATATAGAAGTCCACTTCTTCGCCTGCATTGTAAAAATAGACAGTATCGTTCTCAGGGTCGTGACCATAGCGCCGGAAGAGTTCCAACGCGACCATATTCTCCAGCAACGCGGATTCGCCATTGAGCAAGAAGAGATTTAAGAATCCGTTATCAATGAAATAATACTTGCATATACTCTCCTTTTCGGATAGCGCGCCGTTGATGTTTCGCAGACGCAGCAAGAACCATGCATCCTCGGTATGGGAGATATAACTCTGCACGGTCGGCACGGAAATCTTACCGTTGATGGTAGAGAGAATATTGCTCATTCGATTGTAAGACACCGGTTGCTTGACGGACTCTGCCATCTTCTTGATGAGCAGCCTTAAGGCAGCGATGTTGCTGATCTTGTTACGCGAGACGATGTCGTTCAGATAAATCTTTTGGTAGGTACTACTGAGATAATCACGTTTGATCTTCATACCCACTGATTCGGGCATCCCCCCCCAGATGAAATACTCCCGGTATTGCTGAAAGAACAATGCGCGTCCGGAGGTGGGCAGCAGTGCTTTGTTGTCATACGGCACGTGCATCGCATTCAGGTACTCTTTGAAACTGTACGGGTAGATATCCTTGGCAATAAAACGCCCCCCGAGAGTGCTTAGCACCTCTTTGCTTAACATCTTGGCATTGCTACCGGTCAGGCATATATGCGCTTTGCTGTCCGCCATACGGCGGGCGAACTTCTCCCATCCGGTTATATTTTGCATTTCGTCCAAAAAGATACGAGGTTCCCTGCCATATATCTCCTGATGACATTCTAGCAAGAGGTTGAAATCAGCAGCGGTAAAGTTATCTATTCGTTCATCCTCAAAATTGAGATAAAGGATGTCCTCCATGGTGCAACCATCCTGTAACAATTGCTTGATGATGGCATACATCATATATGACTTGCCCGCACGGCGCACACCGGTAAACACGTAATTCACCGAATCGTCCAGATCATACAAACGAGGCTGCACCTCTGTTTTCTCCACTAATTGTGCATTGTCCAAAAGGACTTGTTTTAGTACCTGTTTATCCATGTTTGTCAAATTATGTTTTATGATATGGCTCTTGTTTATTAAATACTATTTTATAAAATTCGGTGCAAAGGTACTAAAAAAAAATGATATATGCAAATAAATTTACACATTTCCGTAAATTTTAGACTGAGTCAATGATAAGTTTCTCTTATTTCTTAGTAGCGCATATATCTCGTACAATAACAAAAGGGCGGACGACTTCGAGATTGTCGTCCTTACACAATAGACACTTTAAAAGTTCAACTTGTACTACTATAGAGTGCAGGAAGGAGAGAAATCTATCAGTCGGGGGATTTGCTTATAGTGAATCCTTGGGCAAGAATGAACTTTAATGTACCTATAGCGGTTTGCCGGTCATATTCTTTTTCAGACTCGGGTAGTTCTTCGTACGGCACAAGGCAAGGATGAGTTTTTTGTGTATCATCGCGTTTCTCACCATACGTCCAGCCATCTGCAATTCGTCCGGCAGCCCATACCTCATGGACATTATTTGCCATTTGCTCTACTAATGGTTCTAATTCCGTTGGTAATTTGATTGCCGTTGTGTCAATCGGTTGGGGGATGTAATTTTGTCTGGTCATAAGATAACTATTTTGCATGTTACATTATGGTAGAGACTGGATATACTGCAAATCTATCAGTGATTTTGCATATTCCGCAAAATATAAGTATTAATAACATCCATTGTATCTATGCGTTTTTGCACCTCACCAGCCATTTCCTCCAACTGCCGCAGTTTCTCTTCCTGCTCTGCCAGTTCGGACTCGGAATAAGCTAAAATCATCTCCAATTGCGCCATTTCCTTTTCGGTTTCGTCTGCCAGTAGTTTCTGCTGCCGTTCGTATTCTTCATCTGTCCATCCTATGCCTGCTTTAGGCAAATGATGCCAATTCGGAGAGACTTCGTAAAACATTTTATAAGTAGATTTCGGCAGGTGGGTCATCATTTGCAAATAACCGTAGTAGTAGGTAGCTGTATAGGCAATAATGATATTTGAGTTTATCTTTGCCATTCGCATGTTCAACTGCGTATACTCATTGCTCTCTAACAGACCATTATAATAATCTATCTGCGATTGGAGATCATCAAACAGACTCTCCGTGTAGGTGTCGCAAATCAACAAGTCGGCGGGACTAATTCCGTGCATCCAGAATAACGGCAAGTAAATACCGTTCACGCTTACTGAACTGGCTTTCAATGTTTTCAAGAGGGCATCCCGTTGGTGTTCTTGTATCTGAATCGTTTTGAGCATCAGCGATTTCTGCTCTGATTTGTCTATGCTATTCTTACTGGTCTTATACTTGGTAACATATGTTTCCAATTCCGATTGTAGCGTAGTGCTGATATGTGCCAAATCATTCATACATTGCGTCTGCATGGTCAAATTGTCGGCTACATGTTGGGCTACAGGCATATACGTCAGATGAGCTATCAGCATTATTACAGCAAGTACGCCGATGGTGATGCTTAACCCTATCAGCCATTTTCTTCTTGTTTGGAAATGCGCTTTGCTTTTCAAGTATCCGGTCAATCGTTTGACTTGCAAATCATAATAGGTATTGGGTGCAGGGGCAAGAGCTTGGTAATTGCATAATTCCTCCATGCCCTTCGGCATCTCTGTCGGCCAAACAAAGCCCGACAGCATGATAGGAATAATATTCTTCTTGTGCGTCATGGCACACATCACCTCGCGGCGTACCCAATCTTGCTCGTCTGCGCAACGGTCTAACGCATTCGGAGAAAGAACAAGAATGAAGTCCTTGCATTTGCTGATTACATCCAATAACTGCTCATTGAACTTACCTGCATTCATCGTTTCTACGTCGAAGAACACACGGTATCCTAAGGCTCTTAACCTTGTTGCAAACAGATTCGCCGATTCAAACGCATCGCGGCGATATGATATAAAAATGTCGTAGGTCATAATGCAATATAGTGGATTTTATTTACAATAATATGATGCCATGCTCCTGTGATGGCATATATATAGTATCCGTTACGTTATATTGGGGAACTGAAAGGATATAATAATCTGATTGAGCATGATAAGGAACGTGATGAACCAGCCATCCTTGATTATTTGTGTATAATGTATTTCACAATTTTCCATCCTAATTTCTTGACCAGTTTGATGGTGTTGAAGGTCATGAGGCGGTTGGAGCGTTTGGGATTATAACAACTTCTCGAGATCTTCCACCGGCGGTAACAACTTTCTTAATTTGCTATCCATATCGGCTGAGGTCGTGTCATATAAATTTGTTCGTTACAACGAACGAATTATCATATGTAATTACTAATTTGGCAGGCGGAACTGCCAAATTAGAAGAAGCTAATTCGCCAGTCAGGACTGACTATTTAATGATAGTGTCGCCCATCATATAATATTCGCCCATTTCTTAGTATTTAACTATTCTCCATCCTAATTTCTTAACCAGTTTGATGGTATTGACTGCCATGAGGCGGTCGTACTCTTTTTCGCCGTCGGGAAGAGCGGAATATGGAATGAGGTCGGGATGCTGCTTGAGGTCATCATTGCGGACGGGGCCATAGGTCCAGCCTTCGGATTTGCGGGCCGCAGCCCATACCTCATGTGCATTCTCAGCAATAGCTTCTTGGAGTTCCTGCAAGTCATCGGTGAGGGGAACATCTTCAAGATTCAACGGGTGCGGTTCGTAATCATCTATGGAACGGAGCACACGCACCAAATAATTGCGGGACTCATGCCATGCCTTGAGGAAATCTGAAAGAGAGAAATCCATAACTGCATTTGCTTGCGGTTCATAGAGCGTGATGGTATCGTCAGGTTGATCAACCGAGAGAATCACTACCACATGATTCGGTGCATCTTCTTCATCAGGTCGATTTGGGTAGAGTTTGTCGTTATCAACAGCAGTCAAGACATTGTTATCTGCGTGCAGGGCTTCGGATATGTCTTCCAGTGTAGCATCATATTGCCGGGTAACCATCAGTCCCTGAGAAGCGAGAAGTTGCCCGACGGCATAGAGAGGCGTCCCGTGTTCGGTGATCCAGTGCTCAACATGCGCTAATTCGAGCAAAGCATGGTCATCAACCTGCATACTACGGTTCTTCATGATGAATAACTCTGCATAGAACGCGCAAAGGTTCTTTGGTGCCTCTGCAACCATGCGCATCATCGGATAGAGCGTGGGGGCTTCAGAAGAAGCCTCTACGGTAAGCACTTTCATCACTTCGCATAGTTCGGGATTGGTCTGCATCTCGTGAAGCAGACCTTGCACATCTTGCAAGGTAGCCGATCCATCAAGAATGGTGGATATGAGTTCATCTTGTATATTGTCAATATTTTGCATAATGGCGAATGTCATTTAGTGCGACCTGCATCAGTTGTTGCAAAGCACGTCGTTTTAGGTTATACAAGTTGTCAATAGAGATGTTCATGTCTTGAGCGACCGTTTCCGGAGCATCTTCATCAAGCAACAATCGGCGGAGTACATATACGTATCGGTGGTTAGGCATGGCTTTCATTATGCTATCAACATCCATTGCAGCAATGCCGGTTTCAGGTGCAGCAAGGGTGATAGCATCCCTGTCATGCTCTTCGTAATCATAAAGAGGCTCGTGAGAAGCATTTTCTATCATGCGACTGCGTTTCTTGATGAAAAAACGGGTGGCTGTCACCTTGAGCCAAAGGAAGAGTGTACTACGCCCTTGGAACTGCCTTAACCGTGCCCCGTCATTCGACAAGAGATAGATGTACAACTCGTTGATGCACTCATCATAATCAACCTCGTAATCAAAGACCCGACCAATGATCGAGTTAAATAGCGGACGGCACTGACGGAAGAAAAAATTCTGCGTTACGGCATTATCCTTGCGGATGAGTGCTTGTATGATTTCTTGGTCGGTCATGAAGAGAAGTTATAGTATAGTAAATGCAGTGTGAGAGGTTCTATATATCTCATTCTTATTGAATTTGAAGATTACAACACAAGTCATATCACCGCTATGATTATTCATTTTGGAATACGGCATTCTAATACTGCAATCTGTGAAACTACTTCCTGTCGCGTGACAGGTAAAGGAAATCTCTTGACTGCAAACAAAAGGTTCTCCGGTCTCATCGCGATATAGATATTTTTTATCTTTTTCCGCAGCATTGATGGGTTCGCCATTTTGGTAGAAATATACTCTGGCAGTCAATTTTCCATCTAGATAATTCGCTCGAAAAGGACACTTGATCAATAATCCTTTTCCCTCTTTACTTTCCACGCCACATTGTACGGTTACGGGATTGATTAACTGAATTGTATCATTGGCTCCCTTTTGGATGATGCGTATGCGAATCGGATTATTCTCGCCTTCAGCCTCTATGTAGCACCATGACTCCCTGTCTTGTGTACTCAAATTAGGATTTGCAGTGACAGCAATGCGGTTTTTCCCTGCCTCCTTTGTGAATCGGAATATATCATTCCCTTTTTCTGTTCTAAACGACCAGTCGGATGCTCTATTTACATATATAAATTTAGATTCCCCACTGGAAGACAATTCAACTATTCTGGGCCATGCTTTAAAAATACCTAATGGTGTGTTTGAATTAATCACCTCTTTCAATGAATCAACTGTATGATGCAACGAGTCCTTTTCTCTATTTATATATCTACAGCGATCATTCAATAGCAGACAACTATCTTCCAATATTCGCGCCTGATATTTATACATATCCAAGTCTGAT
>JAFSPC010000002.1 GCA_017443075.1 Paludibacteraceae bacterium | reverse complement strand
AGGTTCTCATATCAGTAGGAGTTTAAACAATAACGCACATTCGCATGCAAAGATACGAAAAAAAATCGAGATTTGCAAATATTTCAGGCAAAAAGATGAAAAGTGGTAAGTAAAAAGAGAAAAAGAGGGATAAAAGAGGGGTAAAAGAGTGAGAAAACACGGATTGAATCAAAAGGAATGGGGTTGTAAAATTATCGGCAAAACGGACAAAACATATATATACTAAGTATATATAGAAAGAAGTAATATTATGAAAAATTGCCGTGTTATCCTACGGTTATCATTCGGACATTATACGGTTATCATTCGGTGCAGGTTCGTAAACGACTCGACAACGACTCGTAAACGGCTCGACAACGGATCGACAACGGCTCGGTGTCAGCTCGGTGACAGCTCGGTGTCAGCTCGGTGACGGCTCGACAACGGCTCGGCAACGGCTCGGCGACAGGGGGTGAAGGCTATGAGAGCGGCAGAGCCGACCCGTGCGGGATTCGGGCTCAACGGACAAAACCGCACAGACGGGGGGAGAAGAGCACAGGCGAGACGAGGAAGAGATAGCGGCGGGATAAACGTAAGGGAGATAAACAGGAAAATGCAAACACGGACTAACATTTTGTAGAAAGTTGGGGGAAATGGAAGAATTTTGAGAGAAATATTTGCAAATACAAAATATTTTTTGTACCTTTGCGCCCGCTTTCGAGACGAATGACAGGGATAGCATGAGAAGGGCAGTGATGACAGGGATAGCACGAAAAGGGAGACGAATGACAGGAATAGTACGAGAAGGGCGGTGATGACAGGGATAGCACGAGATGGGTGGTGATGACAGGGATAGCGCGAGAAGGGAGACGAATGACAGGGATAGCGCGAGAAGGGCGGTGATGACAGGGATAGCATGAGAAGGGAGACGAATGACAGGGATAGCACGAGAAGGGAGACGGTAACAGGAGTCAAACGAGAAAGGGAAATTACAATAGAAATGGCACAAGGAGACAATATAGCAGAGCAGTCGGGGAAAATGCCGATATTAGGGAAGATGCCACTATCGGAGAAGATGCCGATACCGGAGAAGATGCCGATGCCGGGGAGGTTGCCGGTATTGCACCTGAACGAGTTGGCACAGGGGAAACACCACTTCTCGTACCGACTGGATGATCGGTTTATTCAAGAGTTGCCGACGACGTACGGGGTGGAAAAAAGTGAGATAATCGGTTGCGCTATAGATGCCGAAGCCGAACTGTTATTACGCGAAAACGACTATAGTCTGCATATACATGCGCAAGGCGACGTGCGACTCATCTGCGACAGATGTCTGGCACCGATGACCTACGCCGTTGACGTGTCGGATGAGATTGAGCCCGACGACGATGAAACGAACGGCGAGACGCTGGATATAAGCTGGCTGACATACGAAATGATAACAATCAATCTTCCGTTGGTGCATAGTCACCCTGAGGGCGAGTGCATGCAAGACATGCAAAAGCTTCTCCAATCGCACCTCTGCAGCACCGTGGAAGAGGATCCCGAACAATAGAATAAACCCCGCTGCGCCCGAGCAACGTTACACAAGGTGAAACAAATGCCAAAGCAAAACGACACAAGGTAAACTAAATGCCAAAGCAACGTTACACAAGGTGAAACAAATGCCAAAGCAAAACGGCACAAGGTAAACCAGATGCCAAAGCAAAACGGCACAAGGTAAGCCAGATGCCAAAGCAAAACGGCACAAGGTAAACCAGATGCCAAAGCGACGTTACACAAGTTGAAACAAAAGCCAAAGCGTAGCGACAGAATGTAAAACAATTTAAATGAACATATAATTATGGCACATCCTAAGCGAAGACAATCACACACCCGCCAAGCCAAGCGTCGTACTCATGACGTGGCCAAGATGCCCGCATTGGCAATCTGCCCGAACTGCGGCGCACACTACATTTACCACACCGTATGCCCGAGCTGCGGTTACTATCGTGGTAAGCTGGCGGTAGAGCAGGCTGCAGAGTAAGCAGCGCCGAATAGCGAGAGGGCGAAAGTTCGTCCTCTCGTTTATTCGAAAACGAGAGCCATTAAACCTAAGCACGAGAAGCCGAGGGAGATTAAGATTACTTAAAGATTAAGATTAATTTTAAGATTAATTGATTAAGATTTGATTAAGATTAAAGATTAAGATTCCTTGGATTCAGAATCAGCAATAACATTTTTACACGAATACACCATTATGTACGACAACAACAGGTCTAACGACAATCGCAGACCAGCGTTCCGCCCAGATGCGAATCCGGGTGAGTACGCGAACACAGAGCACCGTGCGCCTCGTCAGCGCACCCGTATTGTTCGCAGCAGCAGCGTATACGGCCAATCATCGGCGTATAATCAATCAGAGGGTCACTACTCCCGTGCCACATCAGAAGGAACGGCGTACCCCCGTCAGCGCACGAACGCGCAGGGAGGAACAGGTTATGGCAGCCGTCGTCAGCCGTCAGGCGAGGGTGGCTACGGTCATCGTGCCCCGCAGCGTAACAGCCGCCCGGCACAGCCCAAGCGCCACAGCAGCGTCTATTCGCAGCGCAAGCAGATAGAGTATCATGAGCGTTACGAAGACCCGACGAAGCCCATACGTCTGAACAAATATCTGGCGAACGCGGGCTTCTGCAGCCGCAGGGAAGCAGACGACTTTATACAAGCCGGCGTTGTAACCGTGAACGGCGAGGTAGTGGACAGCCTGGGCGCTAAAGTGCTGCCGACGGACAAAGTGATGTTCCACCACCAGCCGGTACGCCGCGAGAGGAAAGTGTATATACTACTGAACAAGCCGAAGAACACCGTGACGACGACGGATGATCCTGAGGAGCGCCGCACAGTGATGGATATAGTAAAGAACGCGTGCTCGGAGCGCATCTACCCTGTAGGTCGTCTGGACAGGAACACGACAGGTGTGTTACTGCTGACGAACGATGGCGATCTGGCAGCCAAACTGACACACCCGAAGTTCGGGAAGAAAAAGATCTATTCTGTAGTGCTTGACCGCGACCTGAGCGAGGAGGACGAGATAACGATCCGCCACGGCATAAGACTGGACGATGAGGATATCATCCCCGATGCTCTGGAGTTCACGGACAAGGACAGGAAACATATAGGTCTGGAGATACACTCGGGTCAGAACCGCGTTGTTCGCCGCATCTTTGAGAAAGTGGGTTACAAAGTGGTGACGTTGGACCGCGTAAGTTTTGCGGGTCTGACGAAGCGCAATGTGCCGAGAGGGCGGTACCGCTTCCTGACTGAGAGGGAGGTGGCGATGCTACAAATGGGCGCCTTCGAATAAGGAGATTTTTGTTTCTCCTTGGGTCCTTTGAATTTTTGGTTCGGTCATTATGCCCGCATAACTCCCTCACCAAAAATCCAAATTACCTCAAGGATAAATCAAAAATCAGTGCGACAGAGTCGCATTCGGTCGTAGGGAACGGGTGCGACAGAGTCGCATTCGGATAGGAGATTGGGGGCGATGATACAGCGGCGGCAAAAAGTATTCAGATGAGGTAGCCGATGAGAAAGGTATTAACTATGAGAACGGTACTTACGATGAGGAAAGTAATAATGATTGCGTGCGTGCTATGCTCGTGCGCAGTGAGTGCACGCATGAGCGCGAATGTGAACGCGAATATGAGTGCGGACAAGCGGACGACCTATCCTGCTACAGACAGCAGGATAACCTATGTGGGGCGGACGCTGGCGAATGAGGACGGGGTGAGTTTTGACTACAGTGCGACCTACGCACGCCTCACGTTCACAGGTTGTTATGTAGCCTTGCGCGCGTCATCGTCGGAGCCGATAGAGTTCAACCTGTGGATTGATCATCCGTTTGCCGCAGAGCCAGACAAGGTGATTCGGATAGACAGCCGCGACACGACAGTAGTGCTCTATACGTCAAGCAAACGCGACAAGAAAGAGCACCAATTGCTGATACAACGCCGCGTGGAAGGCGAGCATGGTATAACGGTCTTCCGCAGTTGGGACATAGACGGGGAGCTACGTCAAGCACCTGCGCTGGCGGAGAGACAGATAGAGTTCGTAGGTGACAGTTACACCTGCGGTTACGGGACGGAGAACAGTGTTCGTACAGACCCGTACACGATAGAGACTCAGAACCCCGCAAAGACCTACGCAGCCATACTGGCCCGGTACTTTGGCGCGGACTACTGGACGATCAGCCACTCGGGTATGGGTATAGCACGTAACTACAACAGTAAGTTTGCCGGCTGGTACATGCCTGACCGCTATACCCAGACGTTTGATATGTCAAGAGACAGCGCATGGGTTGCAGCAGACCATCCGTTGCGTCCGCAGATAACGGTTATCTATCTGGGTGCGAACGATTTTTCGACACGCATGCAGCCTCACATAGACGATTATGCAGCCCATTATGTGCGACTGCTGAAGCAGATAAAGTCCAATTACGGTGCAGCCCACCCTATCCTGTGCGTGGCGCCAAAAGTGAGCGAATTGTGCATTCAGTACGTGGCTCGTGCGGCACACGATGCGGGGATGGAGAATGTCTATTTTACGGGAGTGTTTGAAGGCATACACCTAAACACGAACGATAATCTTGGTGCGAGTTGGCATCCAAACTACCTTGGTCATCAGAAGATAGCCTACAGCCTGCTGCCATACGTTTCGACGTTGACAGGTTGGGCTGTGACGGATAGACCGGTAAAGTAGCAAAGGCAGCATAAAGGGCTGCAAAAATGCCTACTTTGCCCATCAAAAACAAGCGGAAAAGAGCGGAATAGCACTTTTTTATAAAAAAAGTCTCAAATTGTTTGCAAATTTGAGATTTTTTTTGTATCTTTGTGTCTGTTTTTGCGTTTGCAGCCAAAGAATGCGACCAACACACATAAAGACAGGGCGGCAAAATGCCGCAGAAGAACAGGATGACCCGACTGAGTGTAAACATAAACAAGATAGCTACTCTGCGCAACTCTCGCGGAGGAAACGTGCCCGATGTGGAGCAATTCGCGAAGGATTGTGAGCGGTTCGGCGCACAAGGTATAACCGTTCATCCGCGTCCGGACGAGCGTCACATCCGCCGCAGTGATGTGTATGCGCTGAAGGAGTGCGTGACGACGGAACTGAACATTGAGGGCAACCCCGAGCCTGCGTTTGTGCAGATGGTGTGTGAGGTTAAGCCTGCTCAGGTGACGTTGGTGCCCGATGGCCACGAGCAGTTGACCTCTAACCACGGTTGGGATACGTTACAGCACAAAGCCTTTCTGACGGACGTGACGCGGAAGTTTCACGAGTCAGGTGTGCGTGTATCGGTGTTTGTCAATCCTATAGCGGCGATGGTAGAGGGTGCGAAAGCAGTTGGTGCAGACCGTGTGGAACTGTATACGGGTCCATACGCCGAACTATATGAGCAGGATCCCGAGGCAGCGATAGCGATGTACCGTGCGGCAGCAGAGAGGGCGCGAGATTTGGGACTTGGACTGAATGCGGGTCATGACCTGAGCACGACGAACCTGCCTGCATTGCTGAAAGCCTTTCCGTGGGTAGCGGAGGTGAGCATCGGTCACCAATTGATAGCCGACGCGCTGTACTGGGGGATAGAAGAGACTATACGGCGCTACCGCGCGTGCTGTGAGATATAGACCGCAGCGCCTAAAGAAAAAGAATAAACTAAAAGACAAAACAATATGCTATTACAAATCGACACCACGGCTCTGGTTGAGCAGATGCCACCTGTAGAGGAGCCGGTACAAGAGTCCATCAATCTGTTGACCATGGCTCAATACGGCGGCTGGATCATGATTATCCTCGCGCTGTTGCTGGCATGGGCAATCTACATCTTTATCGAGCGCCTGATCGTGCTACACAAAGCGACGAAAGAGGATAGTTCGTTTATGGACAGAATCAAGGATTATATCCATGATGGCAAGATAGACTCCGCCCTGAACCTGTGCAAGCAAGCCGACACCCCTTCCGCCCGCATGATTGAGAAAGGCATCAGCCGCATAGGCCGTCCGATGCAAGATGTGCAGGTAGCAGTGGAGAACGTAGGAAACCTGGAGGTATCGATCTTAGAGAAAGGTCTTGTGATAATGGCCACGATAGCAGCGGGCGCCCCGATGTTAGGTTTCTTGGGTACGGTACTGGGTATGGTTCAGACATTCTATAACATGGCTCAGAACGCGAGCGGTGTGATAGAGATGAGCGCATTGAGCGAAGGTATGTACCAGGCGATGGTAACGACCATCGGCGGTTTGATAGTAGGTATCATTGCGATGTTTATGTACAACTTCCTCGTGTCAAGAATTGACCGCGTGGTACGTCAGCTCGAAGGGAGGACGCTTGAGTTTATGGATCTGCTCAATGAGCCTTCTTAACCATCTATTTGAAATATTCTAATCTTCAGATTCTTATGAGTTTAAAGAGACGAAATAAAGTAGAAGCCACGTTTTCGATGTCGTCGATGACGGACTTGATCTTTCTTCTGCTGCTGTTTTTTGTGATGGCAAGCACTATGTCGTCGCCGAACGACATAAAGATCAATCTGCCCCAAGCGAAGGCAAAGACGAACACGAAGCAGGTAGTAGCGAAGGTCAGCATAGACAATCTGGGCAACTATTTTGTGGCATTAGGCAAGGAGAAACCTGTAGCCATCGATGTGGAAGACCTGGAGCCGTATCTGGCATCGGTGCAACAACAGGATTCGACGGCATACATTGCGCTACATGCGGACGAGGATATAGCGTACAAGGAGGTTGTGCGCGTGCTGGATATAGCTAACCAGCATAAGATGAAGTTGGTTGTAGCAACCAAAAACAAGAAATGAACAACGAACAAAAAGCAAAAATAGAATCCGCCCTACTGACCACGTTGACGATGTCAATGCTCCTGTTGTTGCTATGGTACGTGACGATTGATGCGCCCGAGCAGCCGGAGGAGGAGGGTGTAGAGATTGCGTTCGGCGACAGCGAGAACGGAGGAGGTGCTGAACCTGATGCCGTGCCTATGCCTGCAGTGCCGTTGACGCAATCTCCGCCTCCCACGCCACAGGCGCCGACAGAGAATGACCTGATGGTACAGGACGATGATGAGTCGCTGGCACTCGCCAAACAGCGTGAGGAGGAACGTAAGCGTCGTGCCGAACAAGAGGAGCTGGTTCGCAAGCAACGCGAGGAGCAGGCACGTCAGGAGGCAGAGCGCAGAGCAGAGGAGCAACGGTTGGCAGAGGAGCGTGCGCGTCAGGCAGCCGAGGAGCAGGCTAAGCGCGACAAGGCGAACGCATTGGCAGGACTATTCGGCAACAATCAGCAAGGCGCCCAAGGCAGCGGAACGACGCAAGGCAGTACACGGCAAGGCTCGGATAACCCCGTAGGACACGGCTCGATAGGCGGAAACAGCTGGAGTCTGAAAGGCAGGAACATAAAGACACTGCCGAAGCCATCGACGCAGTTCAATCAGGAGGGTCGTGTAGTAGTGGCTATACAGGTGAACAGCGAAGGGAAAGTAATCTCAGCCACAGTGGGTGAAGGTACAACGGTGAGCGACTATCAGACACGCCAAGTGGCCTTGGAGGCAGCACGCAAAGCTGAGTTCTCGCCATCGGAGAACAAGATTCAAGTAGGAACAATAACATATACGTTCAAACTCAATTAGACCGCTAACGCTGAAAGGACAAAGACCGGTTGCGCTAAAAGATAAAAGACTGCTTAGGCTATCGGCTTTGCCTTTCGACATTAACTAAATACTATAACACAATGAATTATCTCTTTCTTGACAACGGCTTCGAGGAGATCGAGGCACTGACCACAGTCGATCTACTACGTCGTGCGGGCGTAGAAGTGACCACAGTTGCGCTACGCGGTACCATTGAGGTGACAGGTGCACATCAGATCATCGTGCACGCGGACCGTCTGTATGAAGACTGCGATTTTGCTGATGCCGAGATGCTAATCCTGCCAGGTGGAGCGGCCCATCTGGAGAATCACGAAGCGCTGTGCTCGCTGCTGAAAAAGCATAACTCTGAGGACAAACTCATTGCAGCGATCTGCTATGCGCCCTCGGTTCTCGGTCGTCTGGGCATACTGGAAGGCAAGCAGGCGACCTGCTACCCGGGATTTGAGAAGTATCTGGGCGAGAGTTACATAGGCGGTCTGGTGGTAGAGTCGAAGAACATTATAACCGCCAAAGGTCCGGGGCTGAGTAGCGACTTTGCATTCTGCATCATAGAGAAGCTGAAAGGCTCGGAGGTAGCAGATGCGGTGTATGACGCTGCGCAGTACTGACGCGTGCGGCAATCGGGTCGCATCGGATTGCGCGCTGCGCAATAAAAGCGACCGAAGCCTTCGCGCACCGAAACAAAAATGCGGTGCATTATTGTTTCGGTAAATCAAGAGAGAATAACTAATAACTATAACAATACAATTTAAATAATAATAAAACGACAATGAAAAAAATCTTTACTTTTGCAGCATGCGTTCTGCTAAGTGCAGGGATGTATGCTCAAGACGTTGACAAAGCTACCGTAGAAGGTCAGGCCGCCGCAGCGAAGAATGCGATCGCCGACCTCAAATCGATAGACACGGGTGATAAAGCGTGGAAGTTTGACGGTGTATTAGGTTTGAATGCAGCCGCTACAAGTCTGGTGAACTGGGCAGCCGGCGGTAAGAACAACATCAACGGTGTGGCATACGCCAAGTTGCATTTGCTATACCACAAGGATGCTATCGCATGGGAGACGAACTTAGATACCGACTTCGGTATGACTTGGACAGACGACAAAGAGGACGCTCTCAAGAAATCGACCGATAATATCAAATTGGCTACAAAGTTCGGTTGGGAGTTCAAGGAGTCATGGTATTTGACAGTAAATGCCGGTTTCCAGAGCCAATACGCTCTTGGTCGCAAGTATCAGAAGGGTTATGACCCGATCAAATCGAAGTGGTTAGCACCATCGTACACCGATATATCTGTCGGTATTGACTGGAAGAAGAGTTATAACGGTGCAGACTTTTCGATTTTCCTGTCGCCTCTTGCCGGTCGTATCACCACAGCATATATCGGTGAAGACTGGAACAAGAAATATACCTACGCCCGTTACGAGGGAATGTTGACCGACCAGTTGAACAATGGTGAGATTGACCAGACTACATTTGATGCGCTCATTAAGAATTACAATTATACCACAATGGTGGAGAACTATTCCGATATCCGCAGCGATTTGCAGCGCACACTTGGCACGTTTACGTACGCCACAAAGGATATGACGGTCAATGGTGTCAACTATAAGTTAGGCGACCCTATCTACCGCAGCGCCCGCGCAGAGTTCGGTTTGAGTTTCAAAGGCGGTATAGCCTACACTTACAATGACCTGAAGTTGAGCACGACGCTTGGATTGTTCACGCCGTATCAAGGTAAAGGATTCAATGTAAAAGAGGCCTACGAGAACTCTCACCCGGGTGAGACGTATGATGGCTACTACCTCTACTCGAACAACAACCGTTATTTCGGTCGTTTTGATGTCGATTGGGACTGCTCGCTGAGCTACCAGTTCCTGAAGTGTCTGCAAATAACGCTGTCGACGAGTCTGAAGTACTACAACGGTACGCTGATTGCAGACAAAGACGGCAATGAGGAGGAGCGCGTTCAGTTCAAGTCGATACTCGGTATAGGTGTCGGCTACAGTTTCTAAACCACGATTACCATCCCTTACGACCGTGGATTATTTGCAAGAGATAGAGCAGAACGTGTCACGTCTCGTCGGAGCCTACGAGCAGGCGAGACGTGATAACGGTGCTCTGCAATCGCAGCTCAAACAACAAGCAGACGAGTTGTTCGCCCTGCGCACCCAACTCAAGCAGACGCAAACCGAGCTGCGGAACCTACAGATAGCCCATGCGCTAACCGTAGATTCACCGCAACGAATAAAAGCAAAAAATCATATCAAGTCAATCATCACAGATATTGACCGAACGATAGACGTACTGAAACACTGAAAAGTTCAATCCGCTTTCGCTTAGCTATTTGGCGAGAGTAAAAAAAGAACATGTATGACTGAGCAACGTCCAAGCACCCTGAACATCACCCTACAGATAGGTGACCACACGATGCGGTTTCCTGTAGCTTGGAATGAGGAAAAGTATTACCGCGATGCAGCAGCTCACCTCAACCAACGTTTTCAATACTACAGTTCGGGCATGAAAAATAAATCTGCAGAACAGATATGGGTGTACGTGGCATTAGAAGCCGCAGTTAACCTACAGCGCGAAAGTGCACGATACGATATCGAACCCATAAAACAAGCAATTAATACCATTAACAAAACAATACTTGACGCACTGGACAACGAAGCGTCAATCTCAAAAGAATAACTATGAACACAACAATGATAATACTGATAGCTATAGGAGCATTTATACTTGGAGCTGCCGGCTGCTTCTGCCTGTGCCGTTTTGCACGTAACGGATTGTTCAAAAAGGCATTAGCAGAAGCCGAGATCATCAAGAAGAACAAGATAGTTGAGGCCAAGGAGAAATTTATCGCTCTGAAGACCGAGCACGAGAATATGGTTCGCCAGCAGGAGCAGAAGCGTCAGCAGGCAGAACAACGTTTGCAACAGCGTGAGCAGCAACTCAACCAACGCCAAGGTGAGTTGCAACGGCAGCAGAACGAGTTGAAGAACCGCACCCAGCAGATAGAGAAGCAACAGCAAATAATTGAATACAAGACAACAGAAGCCGATAAGTTGCACCAGCAGGCTCAGCAGCAGTTGGAATCATTGTCAGGATTGTCGGCATCAGAGGCGAAGAAGCAACTGATAGACAACCTGAAAGACGAGGCCCGTACAGAGGCACTATCGTTCATCAACGAGACGATGGATGAAGCGCGGTTGAACGCGAACATGGAGGCAAAGAAGGTGATAATAAAGACTATCCAACGTGTTGCTTCGGAAGCTACGGTTGAGAACGCAGTGAGCATCTTCCGCATCGAGAACGATGAGGTGAAAGGGCGCATCATAGGTCGCGAGGGTCGTAATATCCGCGCGCTGGAGGCAGCCACCGGCGTGGAGATTGTGGTGGATGACACGCCTGAGTGCATCACCCTGAGTGCGTTTGACCCTGTACGCCGCGAGATAGCCCGCCTGAGTCTGCACCAACTCGTGCAAGACGGCCGTATTCACCCCGCGCGTATTGAAGAAGTTGTAGCCAAAGTGACGGAACAGATTGAGGAGGAGATCATTGAGATAGGCAAGCGCACGACGATAGATTTGGGTATTCATGGTCTGCACCCCGAACTGATACGCCTGGTGGGAAAGATGAAGTACCGTTCGTCGTACGGTCAGAACCTGCTACAGCACTCGCGCGAGACAGCCAACCTGTGCGCCACGATGGCAGCGGAATTAGGACTGAATCCGAAGACCGCCCGCCGTGCCGGTCTGCTACACGATATAGGCAAGGTGGCAGACGAGGACTATGAGTTGCCCCACGCAGAGGTAGGCATGAAACTCTGTGAGAAATATGGCGAGAAACCAGAGATCTGCAATGCCGTAGGAGCACACCACGACGAGATAGAAATGGAAACGCTGATTGCACCCATCGTGCAGGCTTGCGATGCCATCTCCGGTGCACGTCCGGGTGCTCGCCGCGAGATTGTAGAGACATACATCAAACGACTGAAGGATCTGGAGAACATAGCCATGTCGCATGAGGGCGTGATCAAGACCTATGCCTTGCAGGCCGGCCGAGAGCTGCGCGTGATAGTGGGCGCCGACAAGATAAGCGACAAGGACACAGAGCTGCTATCGTACGATATAGCCAAGAAGATCCAAGACGAAATGACCTACCCCGGGCAAGTGAAGATAACCGTCATCCGCGAGACACGAGCCATCTCGTATGCCAAGTAGGATATAGACCGCTGCGCTCAAAGTAGAAAGACAACAGAAAAAGAACCACATATGGAAAGCGAAAAACAATCAATCGTAGAACAACTGCGAACCTTATTGAACGAAGGTGATGTAACAGCTATCAAGGAGCAGGTAGCCGAACTAAAGAATCATTTCTATCGTCTGGTCCATCAGGAGCAAGAGGCACTGCGCAAGCAAGCCGAGGAGGCCGGTGAGACCTATGAGGCGGTAGCCGATGAAACGGAACAGGCGTTCCGCCAACTGCTGAACGACTACAAGGCTCGTAGGGATGAGTTGCTACAAAAGCAAGTGGCAGAACAGGAGCAGAACCTGCTGCGCAAGGAGAATATCGTTGCGCAGATGAAAGAGCTGGCTACCCCCGAAACGGGCGATGTGATGGGCGATCTGCAGAAGATGCGCGACCTGCAAGCCGAGTGGAAGAGTATAGGTCAGGTGCCCGCCCCCAAGGTGCAAGAGTTGTGGCGCCAGTACAACCTCTATCAAGAGCAGTTCTACGATCTTGTGAAGATCAATATCGAGTTGCGTGACTTGGACTTCAAGCGCAATCTGGAGTTGAAGACGGCGTTGTGCGAGAAGGCAGAAGCATTGGACAGCAACCCGAACATTGTGGAGGCCAACCGCCAGTTGCAACAGTTGCATACGGAGTGGGCAGAGACAGGTCCGGTAGCGCGCGACCAACGCGAGGCATTGTGGGAGCGCTTCAAAGCTGCATCGACAGTGATTAACAAGAAGCATCAGGCATATTTCGACGCCTTGCATCAGCGCGAAGAGGAGAACCTGAAGAGCAAGCAGGCATTGATTGACCAGCTGAAGGGTATTGACCTGAGCAAGCTCAAGTCGAACAAGGCTTGGGAGGAAGCCGGTGAGCGCGTGCAGGCTATACAGCAGGAGTGGCGTAAGATAGGTTTTGCGCCGAAGAAGTTCAACCAGTCGATATACGATGAGTATCGCGCGCTATGTGAGCAGTTCTACAAGGCAAAGGCAGCATACTACAAGACCACTCGCGACATGTTCACCGAGAACCTGAAGCTGAAGCGCGAACTGCTGGCGAAGGCAGAAGAGCTCAAATCCAGCCAAGAATGGCAGCAAGCAACGCAGGCCTTCATAGAGTTGCAGGAGCAGTGGAAGAAGATCGGTCCTGTAGCCCGCAAGTATTCCGATGACATCTGGAAGCAGTTTACAGCGGCATGCGACTCGTTCTTTGAGGCAAAGCGCGAGGCAACGAAGCAGGAGCGCGAGGCATTCCGTCAGCGCCGCGAGAAGGCCACGGAGAAGTGGCACAAGAACTTGGAGGGCATGACTGACCGCAACCGTCTCATCCACATGTACGAGAATCTGCAAGCCGAGATCCGCACCGCGGAGAACAACATTCTATTCTTCACCTCGAAGAGCGGCAATGCGCTGGTTGGCAGTCTGCAGAAGAAGATTGACGAGCTAAAAAAGCAAGCCGAGGAGATAGAGAACAAAATCAACGCAATGGATCATGAGTAAGATTATCGGCTATCATGATGTGAGTATTCATCAGTCGGAGCAGATCGTGCTGCGCGACATCAATCTGGAGATTGGCGAAGGTGAGTTCGTCTATCTGTTGGGTCGCGTAGGTTCGGGCAAATCATCGTTCATGAAGACGATGTACGGCGAGCTGCCTATTGCTTCGGGTGAGGCAACGATACTGGATTACAACCTCTCGAGTCTGAAGCGCAAGCAGGTACCTTACCTGCGGCGTAAGCTCGGAGTGGTGTTTCAGGATTTCCAGTTGCTGACGGACCGTAACGTGGAGCAGAACCTGCTGTTCGTACTCCGCGCCACAGGCTGGAAAGACAAGAATGCTATGAAGTCGCACGTGATGGATGTGCTTGACCAAGTAGGAATGGCAAACAAGGCCTACAAGATGCCCTATCAGCTATCCGGCGGTGAGCAACAACGTGTGGTGATAGCTCGCGCGCTGCTGAATATGCCATCACTGATTTTGGCAGACGAGCCGACGGGTAATCTCGACCATGAGACGGGCAAGGAGATTATGGATCTACTGTACAGCATCTGCAAGGCAGGCATAACCGTAATCATGTCCACCCACAATGTGATTTGGCCGGAGCAGTACCCCGGACGTAAACTCTACTTCGCAGGCGGAAAGATTACAGAGGAATAATTGGCACTTTTCTGCCCAAAGTTTTGCAAATGTAAGAAAGATTTAGTACCTTTGCAAGCCATTTTGGTCGGGTGCGTCCGACTGCGCAATCAATTCAGAATACATAACCAAACAATATACAAGCCAACTACTATACGTGCAAATCAATAGTATAGTGAGGCAAACGCGAAAGGAGGTGTAATGCAATGATCATCGTACCAGTAAAAGAAGGCGAGAATATCGAGCGTGCGATTAAGAAATTCAAGCGCAAATTCGATAAGACGGGCGTCATTAAGGAGCTTCGTCGCCGTCAACAATTTGAGGCCCCGAGCCAGGTTAAGCGTGTGAAGATGGCTCACGCCAAGTACGTACAGCAATTGCACGCCAACGACGAGATCTAATCGTCCGCCTCACTCAATTGCAATCCCACACTGACAGGCTCAATGTGGGATTGTTTGTAACCTAACCATCCGAACATGCGCCACAACATATCCATATTCGTCATCCTATTTGCATGCATAGTGTGTGCAAATATTTGTTATGGCGCCACCTCACATAACAGTCATTCTTTGGCATACGCACGTCATACGCTGGCTGTGGCTGACAGCTTGCGTGTGAACGAGGGCAGGTTGTATGACGATAGCCTCGCTCTCGCCGAGGCATATACGCTGCTCGGGCATTGGCGACTCATATATCCTGACGACTACGCGCGTGCATGTTATTATTATGGTTACCTGCTCCGCCAGCACAACAATCAGGTAGCAGCCATGCAGGCTTTTATTGCAGGAAGTCATGCACCGTATATCAGTCGTGTTGTACCCTTGCCGTGGTTCAGCAATTATCATATCCTCGGCCGGATTTATACGAATATGGGCACGATGTGCCACCTGGTGGATGAGTTCCAACTGGGTTATGACATGTACGAACAATCCGCCATTGCCTTCCAAAAGTCCTGTGACACCACTGCCTACTATTATGCCCTTAATGCGATGGCATTGGAACTCGCGGAACAGAAATTTCACGATGAGACACTCGTCCTATTGGACAGCATTGAGCAAGAGTGCGCTGATAGCGGAGTCCTGACTAAACTCTGGGAAACCAAGGCGATACTGTATCGGAATATTGAAATGTATGATTCAGTAATATATGCTGTAAGACAATTGCACGCGTATAGTTACTATGCCGCATCGGGCTATGTCATGTTGGCACAGGCATATTGGGCTTTAAGCCAAAATGATTCCGCCATATACTATGCCGAGCATGTTATGATGATGCCTAACGCTT
>JAFSPC010000040.1 GCA_017443075.1 Paludibacteraceae bacterium | reverse complement strand
TTAGGAATGTCAGGCTCTCCCCTATTCCTTCGCTCCAAGCCGTTGCATAGTCCAGATCCAGACCGGCTGTCTTGTTGGTTGCATCACTCTCTTTCACGAGGTCGGAATGCCCGCCGCGCATTGTCTCCTTGGCATATTCCTGATTCGTAAAGATGTTCGCACTACCTATTCCCATACCTACGCCAAACGACGCAAAGAATACCACGGTCGCTATTGCGAAGTGCCGCCACTCTTTATTTATTGCAGCCGTCGCCAATTCTGCGAAGAACAGAACACCTATCAGCATGCAGATGTAATATGACATCTGAGGGTGCACAAAGAACCCTACCGGCACAAAGAACATCACCAACAACGCGCCCAACCAATACTTCTTTCTATAGGTCAGATAGAAGCCGATCACCACGGGCATCATCCACGTGATAGAGATTGTCTTTCCACCATGCTGAGCCGCGATGATCACAAAGAAGTACGACGACATCGCTATCGCAAACGCGCCAGCCACACTCAGCCATTTGTCTATACCGAATGTTCTAAGCAAAGCAAAGAACGCAAGCAGATAGAAGAAGAAGATAAAAAACGCCACTTTCGGACCAAGGAAAGTCAGTTTCTGAATAGGCTTCAGCAAGGTCGATGACAAGGTTTTGCCACCACCAATCTGATAGTTCGGCATGCCGGAGAACATCGCCCCTGTCCAGAACGTATTACCGCCGGCCTTGGCATATTCGCTACTCTCATGTACTGCGGCCTGCGCATTGATGCTATCGCCCGCATAGATCACTTTGCCTTGTAGCGACGGAAAGAAATACACACCTGCTGCCAATGCAAACAGCAGTACAATACCTGCATTTACTGCTATGGATTTCCAATGATTTGACATGATTTATAATTTAACATTTTTTAACTTTGCGCCAGACTTTATCGGGGTTTAGTCGGGGGTACATCAGGGTTAGGTCGGTACAACATCGGTTCAATATCGGTCCGCCATCCGTGCAATATCTGTATTCCGTGGTGGGTAAGTCTCTCATATTCCTTCGCCATTGGCAAAGTACGGCGACTGTACAGCCCGCTGTTGCAAGATCCGTGAATGAGGCGGCACATCATGTGTCAGCCACACGTTACCGCCTATCACCGTGTCATGACCGATGGTCACGCGCCCGAGAATAGACGTGTTAGAATACACTGTCACATTATCCTCCAATATCGGATGCCGAGGCAAGTTCATCGGATGACCTTCGGCATCGTATGTAAAGTTTCGTGCACCCAAGGTCACACCCTGATACAGCATTACGTGCTTGCCGATAACCGCCGTTGCGCCTATCACAACGCCCGTGCCGTGGTCGATGCAGAAGTATTCGCCTATCGTCGCCGCAGGATGAATATCTATACCCGTCTCGCTGTGTGCCATCTCGCTCAACATCCGTGGCAGCAGAGGCACGCCTAACTGCAACAGGCAGTGGGCAGTCCTGTGATGCAACATCGCGGTCACAAACGGGTAGCACAGGATTACTTCCGCCTCATCTGTCACCGCCGGATCGTTGTATAGCGCGGCTTGCACATCGGTCAGCAGCAAGCGCTGCAACTCAGGCAAGGCGGATACAAACGCATCGGCAGTCCTGCCAACGCATTCCTGATTACCGCCTTCACACGCCTTGCACATCACCGTGGATAATTGCGAATAGAGCAAGCCGCGCAAGATCTGGTCGGAGAAATCGCGGTTCGGATAGTACGCAGGAAACACAATCGAGCGCACCAAGCGCATAATCTTCTGCAGTTCGCTATGGGATGGTATATTCATATTTCTACAGGACTTTTCTACATACTACGCCTTATTCGTTTTGCGCCAACACAGACAGATACCGTTCGCCGGTATCTGGCAGCAGTGCCACTATCATCTTGCCTGCATTCGCCGCATCGCGCGCCTGCTGCAAGGCTGCGCAAAACGCTGCGCCGGAAGATATGCCCACCAGCAAGCCTTGTGTTGTCGCTAACAGCCGGCTGCCGGCGTACGCATCGTCATCCGTTATGGTCACTACTCGGTCAATCACTGACGCATCGTAGGTGTTCGGCACAAATCCTGCACCTATTCCCTGGATCTTATGCTTGCCGCCCTTTCCGGTAGTCAGCACCGACGACGAAGCCGGTTCTACGGCTATGACCTCCACTTCCGGCTTGTGGGATTTCAGCGCCTGCCCTACTCCGCTTATCGTGCCGCCTGTGCCCACACCGGCTACGAATATATCCACTTGCCCCTCTGTATCCGACCATATCTCTTCACCTGTCGTTTGGCGGTGCTTGGCGGGATTAGCGGGGTTATCAAACTGCCCAAGAATAACAGCCCCCTCTATATCTTGCTTGAGTTGTTCCGCTTTGGCTATGGCACCTTTCATACCTTCTGCACCGGGCGTTAATACCAATTGTGCACCATAGGCTTTCAGCAGGTTTCGTCGTTCAACCGACATCGTCTCAGGCATTGTCAGTATCACTTTGTACCCTTTTGCCACACCTACCCAAGCCAAACCCACACCGGTATTGCCGCTGGTAGGCTCAATGATGGTTGCGCCGGAATGCAACACACCGCGGTGCTCGGCATCTTCAATCATCGCCAAGGCTATACGGTCCTTCACACTCCCACCAGGGTTAAAATATTCCAGCTTAACAATCAGCCGTGCTTGCTGTCCTTCCAATCCCGTAATCTCCAACATTGGAGTGCGACCGATCAGGTCCGTCAATCTGCGATAAATCATAGTAGTCTTGATAATGTGTAGTGTTATATGTGTAGTGTTGATATGTGTACCATTAATAAATAATGCTCTTTACACCAACTGCTTTGCAAAGTTACCATTTTTTTTTCATATATGCAAGTATTTTTGCAAAAATATTTGCTTTTGTCCCAAATATTTCGTAAATTTGCATTCGAATATGAAAGGGTGTTCGTCTATCATCGTGCTTTTTGTACTGCTTTTCTTCGGCAGTCAACACGCTTTTGCCGCAGTACAGCCGGCAGGAGTGTTGCCTTATTCCGACCAATGCATTCAGCAGCAGATCTACCACACCCCTTTCGGATTGCAGGGTGAGGGATTGTCAACTATCGCCACCGGACTATCGGTTGGCACGTCTGTACCCACACAATTCAATGGTGGCGCAGAACATCGGTCGTATAGCAAGCATCACAGCCGCACAGCATTTATACGCTGCATGTTGCGACGCTACCAGACCTATTTCTTGTTTTTCCACGGCACGGAACGTTGTGACAGCACCCCCTACCCCTGTTCACCTCCCTGTGATTATTACATCTTCCACCTCCATCGCATAAAAGTTAAGTGCTAATCCCTGCCTTTGGCTCATTATTTAGCCTACGGCTATTAGTAAGCTACGCTATTGCTTAGCCTACGGCTGCTGCTAACTTCGTGTTGGTTAGCTTCACTTCACTATTATTTAGCCTGCGGCTGTTACACGCAGTTCCAACTCCGCGCAGCGGTCACTAACACCGCGCAGCGGTCACCAACACCGCACAGCGGTCACCAACTCCGCACAGCGGTCACCAACACCGCACAGCGGTCACCAACACCGCGCAGCGGTCACCAACACCGCGTAGCGGTCACCAACACCGCGTAGCGGTCATTAACAAATTTTATCATTAAAATTTCAAATATATGGAAAATAGTTCTGAAAGGCTACTTGATCTGGTAGCTCAAAATCCTGATATCGAATGCCATCGCGCATTCTTCGGACTGATCACCCGCTATGTTTACACTCCGACACAAAGCCGTTTGTCTGCATTCAGTTATTGTTACGCGCACGCGCTGCGCGATGATATGCTTCGTTTGTTGCAGGCATCCGAACTCAATCTCTGCAAACTGGCAGACAAAGGCATCAAGTACGAGCAAAACGCCAATGGCAACCTGTTGCTAGAGGGGTATCGCTCTGCCGATGGCAGGTTTATGGCAGTCAGACTGCTACAATACGCTGAACTGGACTACCGGGCCATCACCGATGTACGTTTCCTAACCGGCGATTCTGCCCTGGCATTGCATAAACTGCTACAATAGTCTATTTTGCATAAGCAATCGCTTATGTAATGAATTTTACAGACATCCAAAACTTCCAAACGGGGGTGTGTCAAATACCGACACACCCCTTTTCCATTCCTCCAACCGCCCGATTAATGATATACTAAAGAATAATTATCGTTATTTTTGATAATTTTGGACATAAAAAAATATCCTCGACAATTTTGTACATAATATACTTTTCCTCGTTGATTTTTGCCCCCCTTCATTTG
>JAFSPC010000039.1 GCA_017443075.1 Paludibacteraceae bacterium | reverse complement strand
GCTCATGGATGGCGAACTGGATGTACATGCCATGAGTCAGTTCGAGCAGAAATATACCGAAGCCAATCTTGGCGAGCCTGCAAATACCGAAGCCAATCTTGGCGAGCCTGCAAATACCGAAGCCAAGCTTGGCGAGGACAAAAAAGGCTCTCTCCGTTTCGTACGCATCGATTCCGATGTCATCGAGAACCTGATTGTCAAAGAGGACAAAGCCGCTGTCAATCTAACTACGGAAGAGGAGGACGCACTCCGCTACTCGTTCGAAGGCTTGCTGCCAAAAACGGAAAAAACCAACTATGTTGTCAGTCTGGAGAACGTCAGTGCCGACGCACTGCCCGTCTTCCTCACCCAGAACGAGTGGATGCGCCGTATGAAAGAGATGTCCGCTCACCAGCAAGGAATGTCGTTCTATGGTCAGATGCCCGACTCCTACAATCTGGTGGTGAACATCGCCCACCCGAAGATACAGGCGCTATTATCGGACATCAAGTCTGCCACCGGCAATAGCCTTGACGAACTCAACCAACAGGTTGAATCCCTGCGCAAAGAGCAGGCGGCTCAAAAAGATAGCGAAGCCAAGATTGGCGAGCCCGAAAATACCGAAGCCAAGATTGGCGAGCCCGAAAATACCGAAGCCAAGATTGGCGAGGCGCAACAGGACAAACGCGACCTGACCAAGGAGATTGCAGCTCTGCGCGAGCAGATCAAGCAACACTACGCCGAAGCTGCCAAGTCCAACGACAAGGTCAGCCAGCTCCTCGACATCGCTTTCCTCGCTTCCGGGCTGCTCAAGGGCGAAGCACTCGCCAAGTTCGTCAACCGCAGCGTCGAACTGCTCTGATCACATCAACCGCAGTATTCAACTGCGGATATATACCGGCAATCCCTACGGCTCATCGCTGTAGGGATTGCTGATTTATCAGGTTCGTACTCTGTGTTGATTGCGCCCGCAATGAAGGCGGACACGGTCTCTTAGCGAATCATATCATCGCCAAAGTAGGGCTGCAGGGCAGCGGGTATGCGGATGCCATCTTTGGTCTGGTTGTTCTCCAGCAGCGCGGCTACGATACGCGGTAGTGCCAGTGCCGAGCCGTTCAAGGTGTGGCAGAGCACCACTTTCTTATCCTCGTTGCGGCGATAGCGGCACTTCAGCCGGTTCGCCTGATAGGTGTCGAAGTTACTTGTGGAGCTGACCTCCAGCCAGCGGTGCTGAGCCTCGCTATAGACCTCAAAGTCGTAGCACAAAGCTGCCGTAAACGACATGTCTCCGCCCGACAGACGCAGTATGCGGTATGGCAGTTCCAACTTCTTGAGCAAGCCTTCTACATGAGCCAGCATCTCCTTGTGCGATGCGTCGGAGTGCTCGGGCGTATCGATGCGCACGATCTCAATCTTCGAGAACTCGTGCAGACGGTTCAAGCCACGTACATCCTTGCCGTACGAGCCTGCCTCACGGCGGAAGCACTCGGTGTAGGCGCAGTTCTTGATAGGCAGTTTGTCCTCATCGATGATCACATCGCGGTAGAGGTTCGTCACGGGCACCTCTGCCGTCGGGATGAGATACAGGTCGTCCACCTCGCAGTGGTACATCTGTCCCTCCTTGTCGGGCAGCTGTCCTGTGCCGTAGCCGGAAGCCTGATTCACCACCGTGGGCGGCATGATCTCCGTGTAGCCGGCTTTGTTGGCTTCGGCGAGGAAGAAGTTGATCAGTGCCCTTTGCAGGCGTGCGCCCTGACCGATGTATACGGGGAAGCCTGCGCCGGAGATCTTCACGCCAAGGTCAAAATCGATGAGGTTATACTTCTTCGCCAGTTCCCAGTGCGGCGCGAGAGGTTCGCCACCCGTATTTCGATGCAGCCTTTCGTCAGCAATCTGTTCGTCGGTAGCACTATCCCAGTCGCGCAGTGCTACAGCACCGTTCTTGGCGATGGCGTCTGCCATAGGTTGGTTAGGCCAGTTGCCTAAGGTCACGGCGAGGTTGTCCTCAGCCGATGCGCCCTCGGGAACGATGGCGTATGGTACGTTTGGAATAGTCAGCAGCAGATTGGTCAGTTCCTGCTCCTTGGCGTCCATCTCCTGCTCATAGGTAGCCACAGCCTGCTTGAGTTCGCCGGTCTGGGCTTTGGCGGCGTTGGCTTCATCTTTCTTGCCTTGCGCCATCAGTGCGCCGATGGATTTGCTTATCTTGTTCATCTCAGCCGAAGCGGCATCTTTCTTCTGTTGTGCGGCTTTGCGCTCGGCGTCGATAGCCATCACGCGGCGGATGGTAGCCTCGGCGTCAGCGAAATGTTTCTTCTCAAGCCCTGCTACGATCTGCTCAGGGCTGTCATAAATCAGTTTGAGTGTTAGCATTGTATGGTTGTTATTTGTTATCAGCCATGATTGGCTGATTGGTATTTGTTATCAGCCATGATTGGCTGATTTATATTTGTCGCAAACAAAAATCTCCTACCGCAAGCCGAAGCTCGGTAGGAGATTTGCTGTATTGTCTCCGCCGATTTATGCTTCAGCAACTATCGGCTGTATAGAGACGTACGACTTGTTGTCGCGTTTGCGTGTGAAGGTAACAACGCCATCTACCAGAGCGTAGAGCGTGTGGTCAGATCCCATTCCCATGTTTGCACCGGGTTTGTGTACCGTACCACGTTGACGTACGATGATGTTACCTGCTTTAGCGATTTGTCCACCCCAGATTTTTACACCAAGGCGCTTGCTTTCTGATTCACGGCCGTTCTTCGAACTACCGACACCTTTCTTATGTGCCATAATTGATTAGGATTTTAATTGATGGGGTTTAACAAACGATTTCCTTAACTACGAGGTTGGTCAGGTCCTGACGGTGACCGTTCAACTTACGATAGCCCTTGCGGCGTTTTTTGTGGAAGACAAGGATCTTCTCGCCACGGCTCTCGTTGTCGATAATCTCGCAAACGACTTTTGCACCTGCAACGTAAGGCGCACCCACTGTAACAGCGCCATCGTTATCTACCAAAAGTACCTTTTCAAACTCAACCGTTGCACCGGCTTCGGTGTCCATGCGGTTGATGAATAATTTCTTGCCGGCCTCTACACGAAACTGTTGGCCTTGCATTTCTACAATTGCGTACATTGTACTTACTGAATATTAAATTACACGAGCCGGGCGGCTGGGCAGGTCCTAAACGCTGCTAAAGGTTGTTGCACCGGCTGAGGGACTACTACCCTCTCAACACAAATGTGCACCTTCTCATACGCTGCCTGTGGCGACTTTCGGAGCCCGAACCCGAAAAAGCATACAAAGGTACAACATTTTTTTCAAATATACAAATGTACGAATCATCTTTGGCAGGATTTGCGCTGTTAAAATTCGCATTGCTATCTTTGGACTGCAAAACACGACCGCTATTACCCGTCCATCAAAAGCAAGTCTCGGGTAGACCTGCTATTGGCTCGCTACTGACCTGATGTTGGCAACGCGAAGCGGAGTGGCAATAACGTGGAATTTTTAGAAGTGCTTCCTTAGTGTTTGTTTAGTTATTATCGGGGGTAAAAGCATCTATTTTCAAGTCATTTACGTCAGCATTACGCGAGCATTACGCGAGCATCATACAACGTCCCCGATAGGTGCTGGCATTTGCACAGCTATCCCACGTTTCTATTTGCAGCCGGCATTTGATATATAAGTAAAAAAAATCGACATACAACAGCAGGAAACCCTGACAGTGTATGTCGATTTGTTTATCAAATTCAACGGTAGCGAACTTGTTATTTCAGTTCAGTGCCGAGGATATTGAATACATTATCGCCACGGATGATCATAATCTGACCATTGCGTACTACCTTGACAGCCTGCTTGGTAGCATTCGTGTTCTCAAGCGCATCTTCGACAGGCATGAATGTAGCCTTGACATTCACATCAGCCGCCGGCATTACGAAGGAGTACACGCCATCAGCGGGTGTCATTTCTTCAGCATCGTTGAGGATGACGCTGCCAATGCTATAGCCTGCATCGGGAGTAACGGTCAGCACCACGGTCTCGCCCTCAAAGGCTACAGTCCAACCGCTGACGGTGCCGTTCTCTGTCTCGGCATAAACGATTTGGTGCATCACATCAGTGATAGCCTCATCGATGGCAATCTGCTTGATGACAACGGTTTTGTCGGTGGTTGTCTGAATCTGCACATAGGTCTCAGCCTCGGCTGTAAACTCCAGCACTTCGAGGGCATTGTTTGTGGGAGTGAGCGTGAGGGGATCTGTTCCGGCAATTGCCAGCACATCATTCGCTACATAGCCAAACTTAACGCGGATAGTGGTGCCGGCTTGTAGATTGCAGGCTATGTACCCACCCTGCTTTTTGATTTTCAGGCCAAGATACGCCTCGTTACGGGCATTGCCTTTCCCGTCGTTGAGCGAGTCGAGCTGGTCAATATTGGCGAACTCATAGCCGCGTGCGGTGAGGATGCTGTCAATCTTGGCGCCCTTGCCGTTGTCGAGTACGAGTTGCTCGATGTTGAGCGACTGAGCATAAGCCTTCACGAACTTGCCATAAAGGGTCTGGTCTTCGTTTATCGCATAGGTCTCTATGTCAATCTGGGAGGTGAAGTCAGGGTTTCTGAACCATCCTTCGAATTTAGCCAGCGGCTTGGTCTCGAAGTTGGCATGCTTGGTGGAGGGATCGCCTTTGGCTACCACCTCGGTGCCGAGAACCGTCTCGCCGTCCATGAAAGTAATGGTACGGGTTTCGGGCTTGGTGGCTCTGATGGTGTACGTCTGCTCGCCTATAGTATATTGAGCCATCCACATGCCGGCTGCTAACTCTGCCACCACATCGATGTCCTCGCTCTTGGTGGAAGGTGTCTCTTCGCCTACATAATAGGTGTCAGTCTGAACGGTGAAAGTAACGGTCGGAGCCTCTACATAGTAAGCGAGGTCTTCAAACTCACCGTTATTAAGCAATGTTGACATCTCCGTTTCTTTCAGTGCCACGCCGTTGACAGCCGCGCCGGTAAGGGTCTCTACCACATGGTCAACTTCCTTCTGTACTGCTTCTTCATAGGTAACGGTGTACTCGAGGTTAGCCTGCGTACCCGTTCCATCAAAGATGAGGACGACATTGTGAAGTGCGGCAATGCCTTGGATAGCAAACGATGTGCTACTTGACTTTTGTGCGAGTTGAACAGGCGCATAGTTGATGCTGACACCGTCCACCTTTACCTGAGCAAGCGTAGAGGTCTTGGTATCATCGTTCACATGACCGCAGAAAGCGATTTCAGTGATTTTGTAACCTTCATTCACATTAAAGACAAAGCCTTTGGAGTCACCGTCAACCTTTTGTGAAAGACGGAACTTGATACCTTTGGATTGCATGTCACCGGATTTCGTACCTCCTATACCGGCAATATAAGCTCCCGGAATGGTGTAACTTGTTCCGGCCAAATCAACATCCTTAGTGGCTTCGGACGGATGGGTTTCTGTAGCTGCGAACAGGCTAAACGAAGCCAATACGGCAGCTGCGAGAGTGAATAATTTCTTCATAATACAAAAATTTTTGATTTTAGAATTTGGGCTTAGTCATGTTGCGTAAGCGATGTTACACTCAACCTTGCCTAACATTCATACATATTTTATTTTAATTAACGTTGGTGTCATTGATAGGTGCACTATACCATGATGCGTACATGGGTAAATAATAGGTGGCATTTAAACTGTTACCTTATTAGTCAAATTAGATCTAGTTAATTTTGATATATGGTTTTTAAAGGAATCAGAACAG
>JAFSPC010000038.1 GCA_017443075.1 Paludibacteraceae bacterium | reverse complement strand
GTACTTTTAATCTATCCATATTGGAATGTAAATTATTTCATGGCAAGCGATGTGGTAAAGTGTTTCGCTTTTAATCTATCCCTATTCACGCATCAAGGGTTCGGTAGCTGCCCCTACCGCCGGGTTGCACTTCACGCAACAGGTACTGGACGACCTCAGGCAACGCGGCATACGTACCACCGAGGTCACCCTGCATGTGGGCGCCGGCACGTTCCAACCCGTCAAGGTGGAGGATGCCAACCTTCACCCGATGCACACCGAGATTATTGCTGTGCCGCGACAGGCTATTGCAGATATACAATCCGGACTGGGACACATCGTTGCCGTGGGTACAACCTCGATGCGCACGCTCGAATCGCTATACTTCATGGGCGTTCGCCTGCATGACATCCGAACGACGGACTATCACGACATAGACACCCTGCACATCGACCAGCACGAGCCGTACATACAGCAATATACGCTCACTGCCCATGATGCATTGCAGGCTATACTCGACTACTTGGACGCAACAGGCCAAAATACACTCCACGCCGAAACGCAAATCATGATTCGACCGGGGTACACGTTCCGCATCGTGGAGCAGTTGATAACCAACTTCCACCAGCCCAAGTCCACCTTGCTACTGCTGGTATCGGCATTCGTGGACGGCGATTGGCACACGATATACGACTACGCCCTGAGTCACGACTTCCGTTTTCTCAGTTACGGCGACTCATCCATCCTGTTCCGCAATAGCAAATAATTCCACACTATACACACATGATTGACAGCCATTGTCATATAGATGAAGAAGCCTACGCGCCCGACCGCGACGAGATGCTGCAACGCCAGAAGGACGGCGGTATAGAAGCTATCGTTATTCCCGGAGTGGACCAACACTCCATCGAGGGCATCTTTGCCGTTTGCCGGCGTTGGCGAGGGTTCTGCTTTCCCACGCTGGGTCTGCATCCGCAGGAGGTGGCCGATGATTGGCAAGAGCAACTATCCGTACTACACCAAGCCATACTTGCTCACGTTGGGCAGGACAAGGATATAAGCGAACGCATAGTAGCCATCGGGGAGATAGGGTTAGACTATCACTACACGCGCGACTACGCGGCAGCGCAACACGAGGTGCTGCGCACGCAACTGCGCTGGGCGCGTGAGTTGGACCTGCCGGTGATTATCCACTCACGCGACGCCACCGCCGATTGCCTTAGCATTGTTCGCCAAGCTGCCGAACAAACATCAGACATCACACATCACACATCAAACATTAGCCCCTTACGCGGAGTGATACACTGCTTCAGCGGCAGTGCCGAAGTGGCACAACAATGGCTGAAAATGGGATTCTACTTGGGTATAGGCGGTGTGCTGACATTCAAGAACAGCCATCTGGCGGAGCATATTGCATCTGTCCCCTTGGATAGGATATTGCTGGAGACGGATGGTCCCTACTTAGCACCTACGCCGCACCGAGGCGAACGCAACGAACCGCTGCTGATGCAATATGTCGTCGCGCGCCTGGCAGAGATATATGATTGCACTCAGGAAGAGGTCGTACGCATCACATCCGCCAATAGCAGACAATTGTTCCGACTACCGCAATTATGACAAAAATTAGGCTCGTAATGGACAGAAATCAGCGCAATTTGCCATAAATTGATAAAAAAAATCAAGAAAATGCAATTTTTTTTCAAAAACGTTTTGTTTTTTCAATTATTTTTTGTACCTTTGTAGTCGGTTATGCGCCAACGTACCGATTTACCGGTACAACAAGCGGTCGAAAGCACCGCAAGGAGAGATGCTCGAGTGGTTGAAGAGGCACGCCTGGAAAGCGTGTAAACTCCAAAAGGGTTTCCGGGGTTCGAATCCCCGTCTCTCCGCAAAGCTTTTACATAATTAACAAATAACAATCTCATGAAAAAACTTTTTGCAACCTTTACGGTAATCGCAATGCTCGCCTTTGGCGGTGTTGCAGTCGCTCAAGAGGCTGAAGCAGCTCCTGCTGCAGAAGCTGCAACCGAGCAAGTTGATGAAACAGCAGCCGCTCCTGCTGAGGAAGCAGCCGCACCGGCTGAAGAAGCTACAGGTCTCGTAGCTCTGCACAAGACACTGAAGACCAAGTTCATCGAAGGTGGTGCAGGATTTATGGCACTCACGCTCGTTACTCTCGTTTTCGGTTTGGCTCTCTGCATCGAGCGTATTATCTATCTCTCGCTTAGCAAGACGAACACCAAAGTGCTGCTGGCTAAGATTGAGGAGGCATTGAACACGAAAGGTTTGGACGCTGCTCTGGAGGTTTGCCGCAACACACGCGGACCGGTAGCAAGTATCTTTTACCAAGGTTTGAGCCGCTACAACGAAGGTATTGACGTTGTTGAGAAAACGGTAGCCAGCTACGGTGGCGTACAGCTCGGTCTGTTGGAGAAGAACCTGTCTTGGATAACATTGTTTATCGCTATCGCTCCGTCTCTCGGTTTCTTGGGTACCATCATCGGTATGATCGAGGCGTTCGACAAGATCCAGCAAGTAGGTGATATCTCGGCTACCGTTGTTGCCGGTGGTATCAAGGTCGCACTGTTGACCACGTTGCTCGGTTTGATTATCGCCGTTATTCTCCAATTGTTCTACAATTACATCCTTAGCCTCATCGAGGGTCTGGTTAATGAGATGGAAGACAGCTCAATCAGCCTGCTCGACATCGTAGTTGCTTACGACAAGAAACAGAAGTAATCGGCATAACTGCTCACAATTTAAGTATTAACCTTCTAAAAGAGTAAGTTATGAAGAACTATAAATTGATTCCGAAGATTACACTGTGGACGCTGCTCGCATTGGGAATCGTAGTGATAGCTATGTTCTTCTTGGGCGGCTCACAAGGGACATTGGAGGTGGCAGGTGATTTCCTCGACATCCCCAAGTATTCCGATCTGTTCCTCGTGTGGAACTATGTATTGGTTGGTCTGGCTGTACTGATTACGCTGTGCGTACTCGTAGTTAAGTTGTGCAGCGACTTCAAGTACAACCCCAAACGTGCCATCCGTAGTTTGTGTGTTGTAGTTGGCGCAATCGTCCTGTGCGCTGTATGCTGGATGATGGGTAGCCCCGAGGAGATTAAGATCATCGGTTACGAAGGCACGGACAACGTTGGATTCTGGGCTCAACTCAGCGACGCTGTTATGTACCTGTGCTACATTCTGTTTGGTGCAACAATCATTACCCTGATTTGGGGTGCCATATTTACAAAAACACGTAAATAAATCAATGAACAATTATGGCTAAGAAAGTCCCACAGATTAACGCCAGTTCCATGGCTGACATCTCATTCTTGCTGCTCATCTTCTTCTTGGTGACCACATCAATGGATGTCAATCAGGGTCTGACACGTCGTCTGCCTGCGCCTATCCCACCTGATCAGAAGATCGAGGACACGGATATCAACAAGCGTAACCTGCTGGTGGTAAAGATTAACTCTGCCAACCAACTGATGGTGCAAGGCCAGGAGATGAGCGTCAAGCAACTACGGGAGAAAGCCAAAGAGTTCATTGCCAATGTCAACGACGACGCCAACCTGCCGAAGCTCTATGAAGAGGATTTCGGCTCGCCGTTCGGAGTTGTCAAATATGCCAAGAACCACGTAATCTCCGTACAAAACGACGTGGATACGCAGTATCAGGCATATCTGGATGTACAAAATGAACTCGTAGCGGCTTACAACGAGTTGCGTGACGAGTGCGCTCGCAAGTATTTCAACAAGGCTTTCAACGAACTGGAGGAAGATCAGCAGAAGCAGATTCAGAAGATCTATCCGCAAAAGATTTCGGAGGCAGAGCCTAAAAACTATGGAGGGAACTAATTATGGCAAAGATTCGTAGAGGCGAGAAGAGAGAGATGCCGGCACTGAATACGTCGTCACTGCCCGATATCATCTTCATGCTATTGTTCTTCTTCATGTCCGTAACGTCGATGAAGGAGGTGACCTACAAGGTACAGATACAGAATCCATCGGCAACGGAACTGACCAAGCTTGAGAAGAAATCACTTGTTCGATACATTTATGTAGGTACCCCTACCAAAGAATTCCAAAAGCAGTTCGGTTCGGAGACACGTATCCAATTGGACGATGCCTTTGCCGACAAGTCAGAGATTGCTGACTACATCATCAACGAGCGTTCGGCTATGAACGAGTCAGAGCAAGGATTGATGACGGTTAGCATCAAGGCTGACAAGGAAACACGAATGGGTATAATTGCGGACATCAAGCAGGAACTACGTAAGGCGTACGCGCTGAAGATTAGTTACGCTGCCACACAACGCACAAACTACTAATCCAACCAAAAAGAGCTGCAATATTGCGGCTCTTTTTGTATGCCTATATGCCGCCACTACGGTGGATGGCAAACGGGTGTGTTATCATTCACACGGACATGAGAAAACAATCGTTTATACTATTTATTCTGATGGTCAGTATATGGCTAACCATCATCCCATCTTGTACCCACAAGCCGACTGCGCCACTGTCGTTGCACTGGGAGCTGCTTACCAATGATGTAGAGCCGGGTATCTGCGAAGCTACGCTGAGCATCACCAACCAATCCGCTGAACCACTGGCAGGGCAAGATTGGCTGATAGGTTTCGGATTGATGTCACTGCACCCCATTTGCACGGACAACAGCGAGCTACGTGAAACGGAGGTACAAGCATCGTACCACACCATTACTCCGACCGAACATTTTCAGCCGTTGCCAGCGGGGTGCACACGCACCTACAAGTTGCGGTATCGCGGTTCAGCCGTACGCCAAAGCAGTCATCCCGAGGGGTTCTTTCTGGTACGCAAGGATGAGCAGCCGATAAGTCTCCCATGCAGTTTTACCCCATACACACGCCGTGAGCAGATGACGCGCGGTATCACTACGCGGGACAAAACGCCCTACGCTGATGGCGAATATATGTACGGATATATCGAGCGCAGACTCAGCGATACTACTCCCCATTTCGCTAAGTGGGATGAAGGGAACGACCCTTCAGACCGGTCTGTTCTGCATATTCTGCCTACCCCAAAAAACTATCGACTTGCTGACACACCCCATGGGGCACTCGGAGAGTTACCCCGCGTAGAGTATTTCCGCGGTTTACCCTCCGAAAGTTATCTCATCGAAGTTAAGAACGATACCATTTGGATTGGCTACGGAGACAAGGCAGGTCTATATTACGCCAATCTTACGATTGAGCAATTGGCAGAAGATACATATATCCAATGTATATCCGACAATCCAGATCTTCATCACCGCGCCCTGATGTTGGATATAGTACGCAACTATTATCCAGCAGACAGCATCCAGCGCGTGATAGATGTGATGGCACAACTCAAACTCAACATACTTCATCTTCACCTGTCTGACGATGAGGGCTGGCGCATTGAGATACCTGCTTTGCCGCAACTGACAGCCAACGGCTCATCGCGCGGCTACACAACCGATGAGGCTACATGTCTCTACCCGTTCTATGGCGGCGGTTGGGATGCCACGGATAAGAAATCCACCGCCAACGGATACCTGACACGTGACGATTATATCCGTTTGGTTCGATATGCCGGAGAGCGGTATATACGTATCATTCCCGAGATTGATATGCCCGGTCACATGCGCGCTATGAAAAAAGCGATGGGCGGTGTACTGACAGATTCCGTACTGGAAAGCCGGCAATATCTGAGTGCACAAAACTATACTGACAACGTGATTGCCGTTACCCGCCCGGAGGCTTTACCGGTTATGCGCACGGTGATTGATGCGTTTGTTGAAATGCACAACGAGGCAGGTTATCCACTACAGGTGTTCAATATCGGTGGCGACGAGGTGCCTAATGGCGCACTTACGCGCGAGGAGCACCTGACATTTATTCAAGGCGTTTTAGGCATCTTGAGGGAGTATGGATTGCAGCCGGCGGGATGGGAAGAGATGACGCATTTCTGCACGCCCGACGATAAAGCTATTTGTTATAGCTGGCACAACGGTCTGCAAAAGGCGCAACAGATGGCTGAGGAGGGGTATCCCGTGGTTATTGCCACAGCCAACCACCTGTATTTCGACTTTGCCTACTGCCATCAGCATGAGGAAAAGGGATTGAACTGGGGCGGATATACGGACGAGTTTGCCGCCTTCGACTGGCAGCCTTTAGAGCACGCTAACGTTGTAGGTATCAGTGCGCAACTATGGGCTGAGGTGATACGCAGTTTCAGTCAGGTAGAGTGGCAACTATACCCGAAGATCTTCGGCTTGGGCGAACGCGCGTGGAACTACTATAGTAGTCCGTTATCCGTCAGCCGTTACGCTGACATGGTTTATGGCACATATTTGCCTAAGATGGCAGCACAAGGGACAAACTTTCACCTGATGCAACCCGGCATTCACATCGAGGCAGGCACCATCCGTATGAATAGCATCTACCCTGCCGGCGTAATCACATACACGCTTGAATACGCTGACGGCAACACGGAACAAGGCGTGTATAGCAAGCCTATAGCGTTACCGGACGGCGTACATATAATCAAGGCACAATGGCATTATCTCGGGCACAACTCCAACACCACGTGGGCATGGTTGAATCAGGATTAGTGCTGTAGATGGCGTAATATAAACGATGCAGGTCTTACTAACCTGCATCGTTTGTTTATCATCGCACCTGTAGGAGTTGCATCTGCGTATCGCGGCTGTTGCTG
>JAFSPC010000037.1 GCA_017443075.1 Paludibacteraceae bacterium | reverse complement strand
GATGCAGATCATCAAAGCCCTGCCACACCTGTTCAACGGCAAGCTCACCGACCTGCCATTCATACATGCCTACAAGGGCAAAGATATACGTATGGAGACGGACGAGCACCTGATGTTTGAGGCAGACGGCATCCTGCAAAACGTGATGGGCCCGTGCGAAGTACACTGCATACATCATGCATTGCAATTTAAGGTGTAGAACGGATGGAGCAAACGGTATATCATATTCCCGCCATGTTGCACGAGGTGCTGGACAACTTGTGCATCGACAAGGGCAAACGACAAGTGTTCGTTGACGCCACGTTTGGCGGTGGCGGACATAGCCGAGGTATAATCGGCAGCATGGGTGAGCAATCCAGGCTGTTTGGCATCGATCAGGATATGGACGCTTACGCCAACCGCATTGACGACAAGCGGTTCACGTTCGTCAGAAGCAACTTCCGCTACGTGGCAAACTTCATGGATTATTATGGCGTAGAGCAGGTGGACGGCATATTGGCGGACCTGGGTGTCAGTTTTCATCACTTTGACGCCGCTGAGCGAGGGTTCTCTTTCCGATATGACGCCCCCTTGGATATGCGCATGAACGCCCGCCAGACGCTATCGGCAGCCGATGTTGTGAACAACTATACGGAAGACGAACTGGCACGTGTGCTGTACCTGTACGGCGAGTTCCGCGACTCAAGAGCCATAGCCCGACAGATTGCCGCTAAGCGCTCGGCACAAGCCATACTGACGACCCTGCAACTGCAAGACGCCATCCGGCTAAAAGACAAACAGGATTATGCGCGTCTGTTCCAGGCCCTGCGCATCGAGGTGAACGACGAGTTAGGTGCGCTGCGCGAACTGCTGCAAGCTGCTACCGAACTATTAGCCCTGGGCGGACGGTTGGTAGTGCTGACATACCACTCGCTGGAGGACAGAATAGTTAAGAACTTTATGCGCTCCGGCAATGCCGAAGGAGTGATAGAGAAAGACTTCTACGGCAATCCGCTCACCCCCTACCGCGTCATTGAGAAAGGGCGCACAGCCTCACCCGAGGAGGTCAACCGCAACCCACGAGCACGCTCTGCCAAACTGCGCGTTGCCGAACGACTGGACATCCAAACACCAAATAGCAAATAACAAATAGCAACTATACTGATGGACAAACGACTTAGCCTACTGCAAAAGATCCTGAACGGAGATATATTCAGCACCCAACGCGTGGCGCAGCACTACAGTTTGCTGGCGCTGATTGGCGTGTACATATTTATCAGCATATTGATGGGATTTACATCGGAGTGGCAGTACGTACGCATAGGTGCGCTCAAGAAAGAACTGCACGATGCCCGTAACGAGGAACTGACCATCAGTTCCGAACTGGTGAACAGCACCCGCCAGTCGGCGGTAGCACGATCGCTAAAAGAGCAAGGCAGCACTCTGCGCGAAGCCAACACGCCCATCATCGTCATCAAATGACCAAACAGCTACCGGCCTAATCATCATTACCTGATTATAATTGACCAAATAGTAACAGCCCTTATGCCAGACGATCGCCAAAATGCCATATATCGTTTCGCCCTTGTCTTTCTGTTCATAGCAGCAGGGTTTATTGCCGTATTGTTCAAGATTGTGCGTATTCAGTGGTTTGAGCGCGACAATCTAATGGAGCAGGTTGACACCCGCACACCCAACGCCACGACTATTGCACCACAGCGCGGCAATATTCTGGATACCGACGGCCGCCTGCTGGCGAGTAGCATACCCGGATACTATGTATATATGGACACCCGCGTACCCTCACTGCATCAAGGTGGTGACACGCTATTCTACCGATATATCGACAGCATCGCTAACGGCTTGAGCCGCATCCTGCCGGAGAAGTCAGCTACGGAGTACAAGACGATGATCACCCGCTCGTTCAACCACCGCAACGGCAAATCGCCCTCAGGGCAGCAACGCGAGAACGGCACCTACCTGAAGCTCTGCCCACACCGTGTGTCGTATATCCAAAAGCGCGAGATCGAGCAGCTGCCCTTGTTCCGACGCGGGTACTACAAATCCGGCTTGCAGTTTGTCGAATCACCGCAACGCAAGAAACCTTTCGGCTCACTGGCGTCACGAACCATCGGCACCATCTTAGCCAACGGCACCGGCAACACAGGTTTGGAAAAGACCTTTGAAGCCGAACTGCACGGCACCGACGGCTTGGCATTGCGCGAACGCATGGGTGGCAAATGGGAGAACGTGCCCATACGTGAAGCCGTGAACGGCTACGACCTGGTAACCACCCTTGACGCCAACATGCTGGATATAACCGAAACGGCACTGCGAGGCTGCCTTGAGCGCACGCAGGCAGACTGGGGATGCTGCATCCTCATGGAGGTGCAAAGCGGAAAGATACGCGCCATATGTAACCTTGACAGGAACACGGACGGCACATACAGCGAGCGCGCCAACCACGCCGTAACACGCGTCGAACCCGGCTCAACGTTCAAGACGATAGCGATGATGGCGGCGCTGGATGATGGCAAGGTCGAACTGACCGACACCTTTGAGGTATACAAGCACGGCTGGAAGTACCTCGACGCCAAGCATACCGACGCACATGCCAAAGATACCGTTTATACCCTGCGCAGCGCACTTGCCGTATCATCGAACATCGCGTTTGCCAAGATGATACTGAAGAGCTACGACAAGAAGGCGTCTAAGTTCGTCGACAAACTGCAGTCCATGGGCCTGCGTGACAGCGTCTATAGCGAGATTCCCGGAGCACAAAAGCCCCGCATCGACATCCCTAACGATGCCGTAACCCTTTCACGCATGGCGTACGGCTATTCGGTCGAACTGACGCCAATGCAGATCCTGACGTTCTACAACGGCATAGCCAACGATGGCAAGATGATTCGCCCATACTTGGTCGAGCAGGTCGTTGACGGCGGTGAGGTCGTCCGCACGTTTGACACCGAAACGCTCAAGAGCAGTATGTGCCGGCGCAGCACACTGGAGGATGTGCGAGTCAGCCTGCATGATGTGGTGTGGGATGACAACATTGGCACGGCATCTGTTCGGACATGGGCAGGGCGGATTGTCGATTACAAGGCGCAATCCAAACGCGTACACATTGCCGGCAAGACCGGTACAGCTCAACTCTTCCGCAACGGCAGATACCAGTCGCGCGAGCACCGCATGACGTTCGTCGGTTACTTCCCCGAAGAGGCACCACAGTACACATGCATCTGTATGGTCGAGCATCCGCACAACTACCCCGCATACGATGCTGGCTACGACTGTGGCAATGTTGTCCGCCAGATTGCCGAACGAACAATCGTCTATGCCGGACATTATATCATTCAGGGCGACTCGCTCGTCTACCAAAAGAACAAATAATCACATATCCGCCACACATGGCGTATCAAACATATATAACTTATGATCCTATCTGATTTACTCACCGCCATCAAGCCCCTACAGATTATGGGCGACACGGACATTGACATCCATGCCATTCAGTTCGACTCGCGCAAGGTGGAGCAAGGTGACCTCTTCGTTGCCCAAGCCGGCACAGCCGTTGACGGGCACACGTTCATCCCGTCATGCATCGAGAAAGGCACACGTGCCATCGTGCTGGACAAGGCGGCCTATATGCCTGCCGCAGCGGTGCATGGCGTAACATATATCCTTGTGCCGAACTCCGAGGAGGCACTCGGCCGCTTGGCGCATCGGTGGTACGGATGCCCGAGCGAGAAACTGACACTCGTAGGCGTCACCGGCACCAACGGCAAGACAACCATTGCTACCCTGCTCTACGAGATGGTACGCGCCATGGGGTACAAGGCAGGACTGATATCTACGGTCGTTTATTATGTGGACGGCAAGGCGTATCCCTCTACCCACACCACGCCGGATGCACTTGCCCTGAACGCCTTGCTCGCACAGATGGTGGACGCCGGATGCCAATACGCCTTTATGGAAGTCAGCAGCCACAGCATAGCACAAGAACGTATCGCCGGGCTGCAGTTTGCCGGAGCGATGTTCACCAATCTGACACGCGACCATATTGATTACCACAAGACCTTCGACAATTACCGCGACACCAAGAAGCGCTTGTTCGACGGCTTGAGCAAGCAGGCGTTTGCCGTCACCAACGCCGATGACAAGAACGGACTCGTCATGACCCAGAACACAAGCGCCAAGGTCATCACCTATTCAACACAAACGATGGCAGACCATCGCGGCAAGATTCTGGAGGAAGGGTTCGAGGGTATGCTGCTCAGCATCGACGGACAAGAGGTGTTTGTGCCGCTCGTTGGACGCTTCAATGTCAGCAACCTGCTTTGCATCTATAGCGCCGCACTCTGTCTGGGCTTCGACAAGACGGAAGTGCTGCGTATCCTCAGTACACTCAAACCTGTCAACGGACGCTTCGAGACTATTCGCTCGCCTAAAGGCTGGACGGCTGTCATCGACTACGCCCATACCCCCGATGCCGTCGAGAACGTCATCAGCACCATCAACGATATTCTCAACAGCCGCAGGCTAACCAACAGCGAAGCCCTGCAACAGCGAAGCTCTACAACAGCGAAGCTCATCACCGTTGTCGGCTGTGGTGGCAATCGTGACAAAGGCAAGCGCCCGATGATGGCACAGATTGCCAAACGGGGAAGTGCACAACTCATTCTCACCAGCGACAACCCGCGCGATGAAGAACCTGCGGACATCCTACGGGATATGACGGCCGGCCTGACGAACGACGAGCTTCGTTCAACGCTGGTCATCGAGGACCGCGCTGCAGCTATCCAGACGGCTTGTACGCTTGCGCAGCCGGGTGATGTCATCCTCGTTGCAGGCAAAGGTCACGAAGACTACCAGATCATCCGTGGCGTCAAGCACCACTTTGATGACCACGAGATTGTGAAAAAGTATATCTGATCCACAGGCTATTATGCTAAAAGTCGCTTAACAATAATAACGAGACAACAAAACAATAACAAATGTTATATCACCTAATCAATTATTTACAAGCCACATACGGGCACTTTGCAGGTGCGGGATTGTGGCAGTACATCTCCTTCCGCGCCATTGTGGCTGCGGTGTTGGCGTTCATCGTCAGCGTATGGTTCGGCAACAAGTTCATCAACCTGCTCAAGCGCAAGCACATATCCGAACAGCAACGCGATGAGAAAACCGATCCGTTCAATGTTGGCAAGAAGGGTGTGCCGACTATGGGCGGCGTAGTGCTGATTGTGGCCACGCTGCTACCGGTGCTGCTGATAGCTAACCTGACCAACATCTATCTATGGCTGATGATCATCACGGTTGTTATCCTCGGCTTGTTAGGTTTTGCAGATGACTACATCAAGACCTTCAAGAAGAACAAAGACGGGCTGAACGGTTGGATTAAGATCATCGGGCAGGTTAGTCTCGGTCTGATTGTCGGTCTGACGCTCCGTTATGCACCGACGGCTACAATGAACGAGAACGTGACGGTTCATTACGAGAACAGCGTACGCATCGTAGAAAAGTCACCTGAAGTCAAATCCACACGCACCACAATCCCGTTTGTCAAGAATCATAATGCCAACTATGCAGATATGTTCTCTTTCCTTGGTGATGAGATGAAGTACCGCGCCGGTTGGATCTTCTTTGTGCTGCTGACGGTGTTTGTCGTGGCGGCGGTGAGCAATGGCGCCAACCTCAATGATGGCATGGATGGTATGTGTGCCGGCAACAGTGCACTAATCGGCGTGGCACTGATTGTGCTGGCATACGTGTCGGGCAACACGATGTTGGCAGATTACTTTGACGTGATGTACATCCCCGGAAGCGAAGAGCTTGTTGTCTTTCTGGGTGCTTTCGTTGGAGCCTTGGTAGGCTTCTTGTGGTTCAACGGTTTTCCTGCACAGATATTCATGGGTGACACCGGCAGTCTGACCATCGGCGGTATCATTGGCGTATGTGCGGTGATTATTCACAAAGAGTTGTTAGTCCCCATCTTGTGCGGTGTGTTCCTGATGGAGAGCGTGAGCGTCATCCTGCAGACGCAGGTGTATAAGTTCAGCAAGCGCCGCGGCACCCGTATCCGCATGTTCAAACGAGCACCGCTACACGACCATTTCCGCACCTCGGTAGAGCAAGTGCTGAAGAACGACCCAACCTGCCGCATCCTGTGCAAGGGCAGCAGCAACCTGCACCACGAAACGAAGATCGTGCTCCGCTTTTGCATCGTAACTCTCCTGCTTGCAGCATTTACCATCCTGACACTGAAGATACGTTAATCATGTCCGCAGAGGACAAATATCCCAACCAGCATAGCAGCATTCCTACTAACGTCAAATAAACAAACCAACTGATGCTAATAATCAACAATGTAAGCAAATCATTCGGGCAGAAACGAGCCTTGGACCACATCTCTCTTGAGGTGCCTGACGGCATTATATATGGTCTGCTGGGACCTAACGGTGCTGGCAAGACTACACTTATACGCATCATCAACGCCATCACTGCACCCGATAGCGGCGAAGCACTGCTTGACGGGCAACCTATAAGTCTGGAAAACGCCGCACAAATCGGTTACCTGCCTGAGGAACGCGGATTATACAAGGATATGCGCGTCGGCGAACATGTGCGCTATCTTGCCCGTCTTAAAGGTCTTTCTGACTTGCAGGCTCGCGAACAGATGAATCTATGGTTCAAGCGATTGGATATAGAATCCTGGCGGTTCAAGAATATTGAGGAACTCAGCAAAGGCATGGCACAGAAAGTTCAGTTCATCGCTACAGTCATCCACCGCCCGAAGTTGCTTATCCTTGACGAGCCGTTCAGTGGATTCGATCCCGTCAATGCCGATATCATCCGACAGGAGATATTGCGTCTCAACCGCGAGGGCACGACTGTTATTCTCTCAACACACAACATGGAGTCTGTAGAGGCGATGTGCAACCGAATCACCCTCATCAACAACGGCCGTGCTGTCCTGCAAGGCGATGTGCAGCAAATCAGGCAGCAGCACCGCAAAGGCATCTACCGCGTCGTACGTACCATCGACGGCGAACAGGTGGAACAGAACGTACAAAAACTGCCCGGTGAGAGCAACAACGCACTCATCCAGCGTCTCGTGGCAGAAGGTGAGATTTCTACATTTGAGGAAATACTGCCCAGCATGAACGATATTTTCATCCAAACCGTACAATCATGAGCAATAAGATAGCACTGATCATCAGTAACGAATACTACATGCGCGTGACCAAGAAGAGCTTTGTTATTCTCACGCTGCTTACTCCGATCCTGTTCGTCGTAGTGCTTGTCCTGCCTGCGCTGATTATGAACATAGGTAGCGACAGTTCAGTAAAAACCATTGCCGTCATTGATCGCTCGGGACTCTATCGGGAAGCATTTACCGATAGGGACGACTGCAAGTTCATCTTCGTTGATGATGACCTGCAGCAAGCTCGCAAACAGCATAGTGAAGTCACGGGGTTCTTGTACATCACAGGCGACCTCACTGACAGCCTGCAGACCGCCTGCTACTACTCTGACCGGCAGCCGAACAGCGAGTTGATGCTCGACTTGCGCAAGCAATTAAGCAAGTACGTCAACCAAAAGCGGATAGACTCTTACGGAATCCCTAACCTCAGCGAGATTATTGCCGAATCCACCCAGCGTGTCAAGATAACAACTGTCAAGTGGGACAAAAACGGCTCCGAGCACCTCACCTCATCAAGCATCGCCGAGATGTTCGGCTTGCTCTCAGCATTGCTCATATATATGTTCATTTTCGCCTACGGCGGTATGGTGATGCAGGGCGTGGTGCAAGAGAAATCCAATCGTATCATGGAAATTCTCATCTCCTCCGTGCGCCCGTTCGAACTGATGATGGGCAAGATCATCGGCATAGCACTGGTCGGACTGACACAGTTTGCTATATGGGTACTCATTGGCGGCATAACGATGGCGTATATCCTGCCCGCATTCATGCCGGAAACGCAGATGTCGTCCGCCGAGTCGGTGGCACAACTGTCCGCTATGCAGCAGAACAATGAGTTTCAGGAGATTGTCACAACGCTCATGGGAATCAATTTAATGAAGATTATTGTGCTGTTTGTCTTGTACTTTATTGGCGGTTACCTGCTCTACGCCTCGATGTTTGCAGCAGTAGGGGCAGCGGTGGATAATCAGACGGATTCACAGCAGTTCACTATTCCAATCACCATACCAATCATACTAGGCATCTTCGTAGCTATCTATGCTACCAACAATCCTGATAGTTCGCTGGCGTTCTGGTGCTCACTCATTCCGTTCACCTCGCCCATCGTCATGCTTGTAAGACTGCCATTCGAGGTTGCCTGGTGGGAGATTGTTCTTTCACTAATAATCCTCTATCTCTCATTCGTCGGCACAACATGGCTGTCGGGCAAGATATACCGCACAGGCATACTGATGTATGGTAAGACGCCTACGTGGAAAGAAATATGGAAATGGGCAAGATACAACTAACTGCCCATAACGATAATTGATAAACGATAAAGATGATAACTGATAAAATGGAAAACAAACAACGGCTTGTTGCTCTCGGTGCAGGCGAAAGCGGCGTAGGTGCTGCAATCCTCGCAAAAGAAAAAGGATACGATGTGTTTGTCAGCGATATGGGTGAAATCAAGCCTCGCTATGCGGCATTGCTTGAGCAGTATGGTATCCCGTATGAGAGTGGCAAACACTCTGCTGAACTTATCCTGAACACAGACGAAGTAGTTAAGTCACCCGGCATACCTGACACTGCGCCAATGGTGAAAGCGCTCATCGAGCAAGGTACTCCAATCATCTCGGAGATTGAGTTTGCTGCACGTTACACCGACGCGAAGATGATCTGTATAACCGGTTCGAACGGCAAAACTACCACTACTTCGCTCATCTACGATATGTTACGCCGCGCCGGACTGGATGTCGGTTTGGCGGGAAACATCGGCAACTCACTCGCTCTGCAAGTGGCGCAACAGGATCATGCGTACTATGTGATCGAACTCTCGTCGTTCCAATTGGACAACATGTACGATTTCCGTGCCGACATTGCTATCCTGCTAAATATCACGCCCGATCACTTGGATAGATATAACTTCGAGTTTCAGAACTACATCAATGCCAAGATGCGTATCACGCGCAACCAGCGTCCCGAGGACGCATTCATCTACTGGAGCGGCGACCCTGTCATTGACAGGGAACTCAAGAAACGCCTTCCTACGGCTACGCTCTATCCTTTTGGCGAGCAACCTGACCAAGACATTGCATACGTCAGCGGCAGAAACATGGTTGTTGCAGCACGCCAACCACTGGAGTTACCTGCCGAACTCTTATCGCTCAAGGGTAAACATAATCAGTACAACTCGATGGCCGCTGCCATAGCAGCGCAACTATTGGGTATCAGCAATGCCATTATCCGTCAGAGCCTTACCTCGTTTGCCGGTGTCGAACACCGCTTACAATATATAGCCACCATTCGTGGTGTACGCTGGATCAATGACAGTAAGGCTACCAACGTTAACTCTTGCTGGTATGCATTGGAAGCGATGACCACACCTACGGTGCTCATTCTTGGCGGCAAAGACAAGGGGAACGATTATAGCGAAATCGACCAACTGGTGCTCAACAAGTGCCACACGCTCGTATTCATGGGCTTGCACAACGAGAAACTGATCGAGCACTTCTCTGCCTTGGGCTACCTGCCGGCAGAGACCGATTCCGCCCTTGCCGGCGACGGAAGTGAAGCCAATAGTAGCAAAGCCAAGCGATACATCAACACCCACACGCTCGCGGATGCTGTGCAAGCCTGTTATGCTGCTGCCAGAGAGGGGGATACCGTCTTGCTGTCGCCATGCTGTGCCAGCTTCGACTTGTTCAAGTCGTATGAGGATAGAGGCGAACAATTTATGGCTGCAGTCAGAGGACTTAAGATTTAAATTTAATATGTAAATGGATCGTGGCATAGACATACTCAAGCGCAAACTGCAGTACATCGACAAGACCTACTGGACGGTGTTCATTCTGTTGGTCGTGTTTGCGGTTATCGAACTTTTTTCCGCCTCCAGCACGTTGGCGTTCAAGTCCGGCAGTCTGCTCGGACCGTTGTGGCATCAGGTGCAATTTATTCTGATTGGTGCACTGATAGGTTTTGTGGTGCAGTTGTTGCCCTCCAAGTTGGTCCGCTACGGCGGTTACTTGCTGCTGGGCGTAGCCGGCATCTGCTTGTACCTGATGATTATCCCCGGCAACCCGTTTGTTAGTAACATCAATAATGCCGAGCGATGGTTCAAGATCTTCGGATTCAGTTTTCAACCCTCTGAGTTGGCCAAGTTAGGACTGATCATTGTGGTGGCAGACCGGTTGTCGCGGGCTACCGACGAACAGCAACTGGTCAGGGAGTTCTACCACACGCTCGTCTTGTCGGCGGTGATCATCCTACCTATTCTGTTAGGTAACCTCTCTACCGCCCTGCTGCTGGCAGGTGTCATCCTGCTAATGTGGTTTCTCGCGCGCGTACCTATTAAGTACCTTGCTGGCGTGGTGGGCATAGCGGTTATTATGCTCGTGTCGGGATACTTTATTGTGGAATATGGTTTTGTCCGTGCTCACAGACCACTGAACGGCCCGTTCAAGCGTGCCATTACGTGGGTTAGCCGTATCGACAAATTCATTGCCGACGATTCCACACCGGATGCCGACGACGATTATCAGCGCACTCACGCAACGCTGGCTATTGCACGAGGCGGTGCATCGCCCGTGGGCGTACTGCCGGGCAACAGCGTGGAGCGTAACTTCCTTCCATTGGCGTATGCCGACTACATTTTTGCCATCATTGTTGAGGAAACGGGGGTGATTGGTGCACTCATACTGATAGTCTTATACATGGTTATTCTCTTCCGGGCGTGCTACACTTCTTCCAAGTACGCCGACTATGGCGCCATGCTCATGGTTATGGGCTTGGCACTGATGCTGTGCAGCCAGGCATTCGTATCAATGGCAGTGGCGGTGGGTATTGGTCCGGTTACAGGACAGCCGCTACCCATGGTATCACGCGGCGGTACATCGGTGCTGGTCACCAGTCTGTACTTCGCTATCCTGATGTGCGTCAGCCGCGAGCAAAACGAGATGCAGGCACAAATAGTGCAGTCGAGAAACGACTCGTACAGCATAGTGCCGGATATCAATATGGAACAAATTTAACTGCTAATGAATCAATATACACATCGTTATTCAATCACAGCAGCGGATATGGATACCCGCTACCGCATGACCCCGGGAGCCGTGCTGCTGTATTATCAAGATTGCTGGGCGCGCTACATGTCGTGCCTTCACATGGCTGCTTTTGACATTGTTAAAAAACAACGCCTATGGGTGATCACCGAGTTCAACGCGTGGTTTGAACCGCAAACGGCATTATGGTCGGATGATATCGACGTCACCGTATGGAATAGTGAGATCGGCTCTCTGCGCTTGTATACCGAGTTCCGCGTACACCGCCACGATGGCGTTGAGGTGGCGCACGGCTATGGCTGCTGGACGCTATTGGACACCGAGACACACCGCCTGGCTTTGCTCACACCGTTTCAGGAGCATATACCTATCCTACCCACTCTCACCTCCGACAGCCATCGCAAACGCCGCTTTGCGGCCGAAGGTACGGATTTGCAGCAGTTTGAGCACCGCGTCAATCCTATCAATCTGGATTTCAACGGGCATGTCAACAACCGCACCTATCTCAGTATTGCTATGCAATCTGCCGACGAGGCGTTCATGGATACATATGCCATACGCTGTCTGACTATCCATTGGCTGAAAGAGACGTTCCTGGGCGACACCCTGCTCTGCCGGCTGTCGTTGCTTCCGAACGACTCAGTACAGACTGTCTATCACTATCTGCACTCCATCAGCCGTAACGACGGGCAGATAGCTGCACAAGTCTATTCGGAGTGGGTGCCACGCACTATTCATACGGATGTGGCAGAGCATGCCACAAGGCATTGATAAACACCCTATACCATCTGCCACAACAAGGATCGCGATTATAGGGTACTTCTAATAATTGCTGTATGATGATTATGAGTTTTTAAGCATCGGCTTTGCCACCACATGTCGTGCACTTCTGCCACATTTTTGCGGCATGGGTAAGCCGGGCGATATATCTTGAGCAGAATTATATATGAAAAATTTACAGAATTTATTTCTCGCCGCAATGGCGATTTGCATGATTGCATGTAACCCCAATGAGCCCAAACAAGTTCAACCCGTCACACTCAAATGCACACAGCCTGATTATCTGCGCAAGGGCGACAAGGTGGCATTGATCTCTCCGTCGTACCACACGCCAATGGAGAATGTAGAAAAGACGGCAGCCGTACTGCGTTCATGGGGACTCGAACCTGTAGTGGGGGCCAACGTGGGCAAAGTGGTGGACGGCCGCTATGCAGGCACTATCACCCAGCGCGTGAGCGATCTGAAATGGGCGTTCTCCGACCCTGAGATCAAGGCCGTACTCTGCAACCGCGGAGGTTATGGTACTATCCAACTGATTGACCAACTGGCGCCAAGCGAGTTGTCGGCACAGCCCAAATGGCTGATAGGTTTTAGTGACATCAGCACGCTGCACGGGCTACTGAACCGCGCAGGAGTGATGAGCATTCATGGCACAATGAGTTCGTACCTTGCAGATGGGGGCACGGATATATCCAGTACGCTGCTGCGCGACCTGCTGTTTGGCAACCTGCCTGTATATCAGTTGCCGGCACACCCGCAGAACATCACAGGCAAAGCATCCGGCGTATTGGTGGGCGGCAACCTATGCACCATAGCGCCAAACATCGGCACACAGGCGGATGCCACGCTGGGTAAGGATATCATCCTGTTTGTCGAGGAGGTAGGCGAATCGATGCACAACATCGATCGACAGATGCAGATATTGATGCACAACGGCGTGCTGAGCCGTTGCAAGGGCGTAATCCTCGGCGAGTGGGACGACTGCGGTACGGAGTTCACCTACGAAGGGATCGAGCAGATGCTACGGCAATACTTCGTCCCATACAATATTCCCGTACTATGCGGTTTTCCTGCAGGTCATGGCGATCTTAATCTGCCGCTGGTGATGGGCGCACCGGTTACTATCGATGTGCAAAACAACGGCGCTACGCTGCAGTTCAATATCAACGGTTCGGCCAACACGGTTACCACAGCCGACCTTAATCCTGACATCGTTACACCCGTTGAACAGCGCATGAGGCTCGCAGGAAAGATACAATAGGATTTTACAATTTATTATTTTCACCCCTTACTATTCATGCACATACAATTCAACCCCTACTCCATCATCGTGAGCGTGCTGCTTGCGATGACTATTTTCCCCTTGCATGCAGAAGATTATGTTCACGATGCACACCTGACTGGACACGTTCTCGACGAGCGCACAGGCGAGCACCTGCCGTTCGTTAATGTACAACTGAAGGGTACTGCCATCGGCACCATCACCGACGAGAGCGGACACTACCTCTTAAAAGACCTTCCCTTAGGACGGCAAATCATCGTTTTCTCTTACGTCGGCTACGAATCGGAAGAGCTGCCCGTCGTCATCGAGGCGGACAAAACAGTGGAGCTCAAAGCCGTCATTCACGAGCAGGCACAGCAGATTGACGATGTTGTCGTCAGCGCCAACCGCTATGCTACCAAGCGGCAAGAGGCTGCCACAATCGTTAATATCCTTTCACCTAAACTGTTTGAGACAGCAGCCGTCAGCTGCGTTGCCGATGCGCTGAACTTCCAGCCCGGCTTGCGTGTTGAGAACACCTGCACCAACTGCGGCAAGACTGACCTGCGTATCAACGGCCTACAAGGGCAGTATAGCCAGATACTGATGGATTCCCGCCCGGTATTCTCGTCGTTGGCATCCGTATATGGACTCGAACAGGTACCGGCTGCGATGATCGACCGCATCGAGGTTATCCGCGGTGGCGGGTCGGCACTGTTCGGGGCGAACGCCATAGCCGGCGTGGTGAACATCATCACCAAAGAGCCCGTGCGCAACTTTGTGAACGTAGCCAACACCAGTGCAGTGACGGAGAAAGGCACCTATGACATCAATACCGACTTGAACGCTTCGGTCATGAGCGAGAACAGGAAGATAGGTGCATACATCTTCGCCGGCCATCGCACACGCAGCCCGTATGACCGCGACAACGACGGCTTCAGCGATATACCCTTGCTACGCACGACAACCGCCGGTGCACGACTGCTATTCAAAACGAGCGCCTATAGCAAACTCACCGCCGAGTACCACCACACCACCGACCATAGGCGCGGAGGCAACAATTTTGAACTTGAGCCGCACGAGGCAGACATAGCTGAGCAACTGAGGCATAACATCGACGCCGGCTCGCTGGCGTTCGACTGGTACTCGTCCGACAACCGCCACTACGTTTCCGCCTACTCGGCATTACAGCACATCGCACGCGAGAGTTACTTCGGCGCCGGCAAAGATCCGTTTGCCTATGGCCGCAGCCGAGACCTATCGTCAACCACGGGTATACAGTACCGCTACTCCTACCCTTGCGGAGCAATGAACGGTGACCTTTCCGTGGGCACCGAATATACCTACAACGGCTTGCAAGACAAGATGACAGGCTACAACCGTAACATGAATCAGCAGGTGCATCTGATTGGCGGCTATGCGCAGAACGAGTGGAAAAACGAGCAGTGGAGCGTACTGGTCGGCGCCAGGTTAGAGCAGCATAACCTGCTCTCCCGACCTGTCTGCACACCGCGCGCTATGTTCCGCTACACACCGCTGCGTGGCTTGGTGCTGCGCGCCGGGTATAGCAGCGGCTACCGTCCGCCGCAAGCCTACGACGAAGATCTGCACGTTGCCGCCGTGGGCGGGGGCGTTTCACTCATATCGCTCGATAAGAACCTCCGTCCCGAGACCTCCCATAGCGCCACTGCCAGCATCGATTACCAGCACGCCTTCGGTCAATGGCAACTCAACCTCACAGCCGAAGGGTTCTACACCTACCTGCACGACGTCTTCTTCCTGCGCGAAGACAGTACGGACACATCCGGCAACCTGCACTTCACGCGCACCAATGCTGCCGGTGCATGGGTTGGCGGACTGAATCTGGAGGGTAAGCTCAACTATACATCCCTACTCAGCATACAAGTCGGCTACACCTGGCAGCAGAGCCGCTACGTTACTCCCCAAGCATGGAGTGCCGACGTAGCACCGCACACCAGGATGCTGCGCACGCCAGACCACTATGCATATATGCTAATCGATGTTGAGCCCGTCAAGGACTTTACCATCTCGCTCAACGGCAAGCTCACCGGCTCTATGATCGTGCCGCACCTGGCCGGGTTTGTACCTAAGGACGAAGAAAGCATTACGCCGGTGTTCTGGGATATGGGCGTGCGCCTCGCCTACGATATCCACCTGTACAAGCACTACTGCCTTGAGGTCAGCGCAGGTGTCAAGAACCTGCTGGATATGTACCAGCGCGACCTCGACCGAGGGGCTAACCGCGATGCTGACTACATCTACGGCCCCGCGCAGCCACGCACCTATTTCGCCGGCGTAGCACTCAAGTTATAGGCTATTTTGACTATTCACCGCTGTTATCATAACCACCCGAGTTCTGACTTACTCGGGTGGTTAATTGATTGCAATTGAGCACATAATGTTATCAATTATGCTCACACTCTTGCATATATCAAAAATTTATTGTACCTTTGCGATGAAATCAAAAAAGGCAAATTGTAAATAGCAAGATAAGCAACACCAAATGGCGCAAAGCCGAATGGTAAATAGTAAACGCCTAAATAGTAATGCCATTATGCAAGCGAAGAACACATATCAGCAACCACAAGAGTTGCCTAAGAATGCTATTCAAGATGTAGCTATCCTGGAGAACTTCCGCTTACCATGTCTCGGGCAGGAATATACTTCTGCTAACTTGAATATCCTGCTCGTTCGCAGCGGCGAGGTCAAGGGGGGCTACGACAAGAAGCCCTACCATCTACGTCAGAACGATATCATGGTGCTGTTACCCAATCATATCTGCATGGAGGAAAGCACGACGCGCGACTACCGCATGAGCGTGATTGTCATGACGCCGGAGTTTATGGATACCTTGCTTCGCACCACTATTCACCGCAATTTCCTACGCTACCACTACGACCCCGTCACCTCGCTCAACCACGATCAAGTCAAGTCTCTGCTGCACCTGATGCACACGCTGCGCCTCGTTGTCCGAACGACCGACCTGCCGCACCGCAGAGAGATGTTGCTGCACCTCATGGATGTGATGATGACACTGCTCAGTTACTACCGCAACGATCAAGATGAGCGCTTGGATAACATCTCGCACAACTACGGCTTGTACAACCAGTTCTGCGACCTGCTCGTCAAGCACTATCGCGAGTCACGCGAGGTGATGTTTTACGCGCAGAAGCTCCGCCTCACGCCAAAACACATGTCGAAGGCGATACACGACGCTACAGGACATTCGGCACTGTTCTGGATCGAGCAGCACATAGCCATCAAGGCTAAACAAATGTTGCAGAACAGACCGGATATGACTATACAGGAGATTTGTTACTACCTCGGGTTCGACCAGCTCGCCAACTTCTCAAGGTACTTCAAGCGGGTGGTAGGATGCTCGCCCAAGCAATACAGAGAAGATAATCTCATTCACTAACGCACCACTCTCCCGAGTGGTGCGCTGTTTTTATCATACATAATACATCTAACATAACGCATCAAAACCTTACCTTACTCGTTCAGCATCAGGTCTTTGGCTTTCACATCAGGATGGCGGTACTGGTACTGCCTGTTTGTCGCTTTCTTCCCCACCTCGATAGCTTGCTGCGGACAGGAGTGCAAGCAGGCGAGGCAGGCGGTGCAATGCGGACCGATGCAGGCTTTTTCATCCACGGCAATGTTACGCATCGGGCAGATGCGAGCACAGATGCCGCAGCCGATGCACTTGTCTTCGTTCACTGACGGACGGAACGTTCTGATCATCCACTGTTGCATACGCTCCGTACCCATGATCGCCGCTGTCGGACCCCACTGCGCATAATGATGCTCATGCTTGCCGGCACGTATATCGGCAATGATCATTTGCAGGCGAGAGGCAAAACGACTGAACTTCCACACCTGGTCGTTGGGGTTTCTGCCAAACACGATAGCACTGTTGTCAGGCACGCGGATCTTGTTACTGTACGCCACCTCTATACCTCTCGCCTTCAGCAGCCTGCGTATGCTCCAGATGGAGTTACCTGCCTGCGCTCCGCAGGCGATGATGATATACACGTATGCACGTGTGTTCAACTTGAGCCGAGGCACAAGGCTGCGAACCGCCGGCGGGGCGTTGAAGTCGTACGACGGATAGATCAGCCCTATCCGATCCTCGCTGGTCAGATCCTGACGTACAGCCTCGGTCAGAGCTTGAACCGTATCACCTATGGCGGAGGCTATCTGTCTGGCTATCCCAAGGCTGTTACCTGTGCCGGAAAAGTAGATAATCATAACTATTTTTAATAAAAAACGACACAAAAGTACAAAAAAATTTTGATATTTGCAAAAAAAATCGTAACTTTGTACCACTTTAGCGTAGCTTGCACCTACGCTGCTCAAATAAAAAACAGCAGCCAAGCTTGGCTGCTCAAGGCATTATAGGCTTTCTTTCTACTAATGAAAAGCGTGGTCTTTCGACTAACAATCTCAAATCTTAAAATTATATGAATACAAGTACCAAAATTTGGATGTGCCTCGGTGGTATAGCACTCGTGGCACTCGGTGTATTGTGTATCGCGCATCCGGGCGATACTATTCTTTCGTTGGCTTGGGCATTAGGTCTCACCCTGCTCGTGTCCGGCTGCAGTACGTTTGGTGTGTGGGTGACGCTGCGCGCCATCAACCCCTTCAACTCTCTTACGTTCCTCACGGCGCTCCTGCAGGTCTTCCTCGGTGTGCTCCTGATCATCAATCCCGCCCCGTTGGCTATCGCTCTGCCGTTCGTGTTCGCGTTCTGGGTGCTGTTCGAGGGGGTCGAACTTGCCATTGACTCGTTCAACTACAAACGCCTCGGGTTCCGCACTTGGTGGTTGCTCTGCCTGCTTGGCTTGCTCGCTGCCGTTGCAGGATGCTATGGGCTGTTCTGCGACCCTGTTGCTTCGGCTAAGGTGCTCGCTTGGATAGTTGGCGTTGCTATCATCCTCGATGGCGTGGGCTATTGGGTTAAGGTGGCGGCTATCAACCGCGTACAGCAGAAGATGAACCGCGTTGCCAACCGCATTCGCGAGGCTGTCGACATTGAGGACGTTGAGGAGGTCAAATAAACCGAAGCCCTGAAAATGAAAAATCAAAGGCAACGAAAGAGCTGTCGCGTTTTGCGACGCTCTTTCGTTGGAATATCTGCACATGTTAGATGCCGGATGCAGGTAATCAGTCATCTATCAGCGATAGTGGTTGGGGGGCTGACAGTCTGTGCAACCCTCAATGCTGCGGTACCATCGCATAAATGCCCGATGGTACCGCAGGTCGTATTGCAGAGTTCTGCATCAACCATCAGTAGCCGCAACCTCACACCGGCTACGATTACCACCATCCGGCAAGGCGACACGGCTACCTTTGAGGTCATGCTCCGCCGTCGTGGAGCATCGTCAAGGCAATTAGCCAAACCCTCCTATTCGCTTAAGAGCACTCAGGGGGATATAGCATTTCTGGATATGCGTCACGACGATGACTGGATATTGGATGGTATGGCTACCGATCCGGCCAGACTGCGCAACAGGTTAGCTATGGACCTTTGGGCGGAGATTGCGCCGCCGCTTTGGTATATTCATGACGAACCTAATGCCCGCAGCAGTTACGAGGGGAAGATTGTTGAGGTTGGCGGCAATCTGACGAATGGTATCTATTGCCTAAGCGAACGTGTTGACCGCAAACTCCTGCGCCTGCGCAAGTACGATGATATCGACACCATTGCCCACGGAGTGCTCTTCAAGACTTCAGAGTGGAAATACACCACCTTTCTTTCCGCTGAAGGCAGTCAGCCTGCCGATACCGCCATCCGGTGGGGTGGATGGGAATTAGACTACCCGCAGCCGGCAGCCCTACGACCGCAGGCTTGGCAGGCATTCAAACGCTTCTATCACATAACTGCAGAGAGCGACTCATCCCTTTTTGCGGATAGTATAGCTGCTTATGTGGATATACCTTCGTTCATCCATTACACGCTGCTGGTCATGTTCACCGGCGCCATCGACAACAGCGGTAAGAACTGCTATTGGGCATTCTACGACATCACTGCCTGCAACCTGCGAGCCGTAGTTGTGCCGTGGGATTTTGATCTCAGCTTCGGACGCAAGTACATGGGCATAACCGTGCCCGCTAACATCCAACCCATGCAGCGCAATAGGCTGCATCAACGCCTCTTGGCATTCTACCCACACTACCGCGACAGCCTCGCACAATGCTATGCCGAACTGCGGCAAACGACATTCACAACCCACCATCTGGATAGTATGGTCAATAATTATATTCAGTTGTACCGCCGGACAGGACTGGATTCAATAGAAATGCAGTCCTGGGGTAATGATACCAGGCTGCATCTCTTATTCGATACCGAGCCGGATTATATCCATCAATGGGTGGCTGACCGACTGCGGTGGTTAGACAAACTGTTTCTGCGGACAGAGTAAAGCAACTCTCACCTTTCATCTTCCGGGTAGTAGTAGCGGCATTTGGCTACGCGGCCCTCTATAGGATCCTTCGTCTTGATCGGTCCGGTGAATTCCTTGTGCAGTCGCTCGGCAGATATTCCGTGCTCAAGCAGGTAGTTGTAGATGAAGTCAGCACGCCGCTTCGACAACTGCACATTGTAGTTGTAGTTGCCATCCATCGATGCACACCCGGTGACATGCAAATGTACATCGGGATACGTCTGCATGAACTCTATACCCTTGTCCAGTTCATCGTACCAGGTCTGCTCGGGTACGGCTTTGCCGGCTGCAAACTGTACCACTAACATCGCCCTGCCGGCACGTACCGACTGACGAACCTCTTCTTCCGCTGCGGCAATCGAGTCGGCCTTCGCTTTCTCAGCAGCGGCTATGCTGTCCAAACGCGCTTTCTCGGCAGCTTGTGCTGCTGCCAAGGCTGCGGCAATCGAGTCGGCTTTGGCTTGCTCGGCGGCAGCGATGCTGTCTTGTCGGGCACGCTCGGCAGCCTCTGCCGCCGCCAGCGCAGCCGCACGAGCCGCCTCTGCAGCACGCTTCTTGGAGGGATCATCCCAGCCAAAGTCAATGGCCACTTTTACACCGGCGCGCAGCGGGTTGGCTTTGCCGGTCTCCTTGCTGTCAAACGTACCGTGATAATCAATCTGCGAGGGGTCTTGACTATTCACGGTAACCAGATTGCCGGTCTTTGCCTCGGCAAGCAGGTTCGTAAAGCCATAGGAGATATTGATACCCATGTACAATCCCCAGTGTTCCTGGAGCGCTACCCGAAAACCCAAGTCAGCCAGCACCGAACCGCCCACAGCAGCGCGGTTAACAACCTTCGCACCCTTGGTGTTGTCGTAGGTGCTGAATCCGTGTTCTGGCAGGTCGTGGATGAGATAGGTGCCCAGCTTGGGGAAGATACCGGCGGTCTCATAATTACCGCCTCGCGGACTATATGCACCGTGCAGGGGGAAGTCTACACTCATTCCTACACCGCCCACAAACAACCACCGGTCACTCAGTGGCTGACAAAAAAGCACCTCAACAGGGATAGAGAGCACACCTATGTTCTGACGCTCTTTCCAATTGTTGAATTGAGAATGAAGATTATAACTTAGGTAGGGGTTGCCCGCGTGGGTCACACCCTCGCCCGTCTCACCGAAGTTATACAACGTATAGGCGTTCGCCCACGAGTAGTTCAGTCCCACGCCCAGACCCACTGTCCGGTTGAAGAAGCGAGAGTAGAACAGACCCACATCCAGACCGCCGCCTATTTGCTGCTTGCCATCCAATGCCTTGTACAGCAACGTGTTCATGCCGCCGCCAAGGGTGATGCCTATATAGTTATCATACATGCTCAGACTACTTGTCTGCACATCTCTGCTATTTGCTTCGCCTTGCTGTGCACTGACCGAGAGGGTCAGTGCTGCAGCTGCGATAAGAATAAATATACGTTTTGTTTTCATATATTCAATATTATGTACCATTTTATTTCTTCATCAACGTGACAGCTATACCATCCACCACTACTACATAGTATCCTTGCGGCAATGTGCTCATGTCAATCTCTGTGCTACGGTTCTCAAACGTAAGCTGATCAACCTGCCAGCCGTTCGAATTTAGGATTCGCATGGTGTGGTCAAACGAGGTCGGATTCTCTATCGTAACCGTAGCAGTCGTCACTACTGGGTTAGGATAAACCTTCACTTTGGTCGGCATCTGCTCGGCATCACGCTTGCCGTACAGCGTCTCTACATCCGTCTGCGGGCAGGTGTAGGTATCCACTCCGTTCATCTTAACGCGGGCAAAATATTCGCCTGTCAGACCGCCCTCTTGCTTGT
>JAFSPC010000036.1 GCA_017443075.1 Paludibacteraceae bacterium | reverse complement strand
TATTCCCCACCTAAGCAGGGTGAATCAGATGCGTCAAACGGCATTATGCAGGGCGAAGCCGATGCTACACCAACACCTATGGTTTGCGGGCTGATGATCAACGCTGTAGAGAATGCGGATATCACCTTTTCCTCGCCCGTGGGTACCGGCGACCTCTCAGTTCACATGAACAAAGGTGAAACGTTGATTACCACTCTGCGAAACCCGTCAAGTGACATATTAGAAGCCTTCGAGATTCACTGCACCGGTTCATGTTTCGTTAATGTATGGCTGCAAGGCAGCGCCGGTTCTGCACAGAGTGCAATCCTGCCTACGCATCTGCTGGGGACCGACTATGTGCTGCAGGCCCTGAACGGCAGAGCAGCACTTGAGCAGTGGACAACCGAGCCGATGTACTCACAATTCACAGTCGTCGGTACGAAAGACGGCACAACGGTTGACATAACAGCCAAATCCGACCTCGTATGCCTATCCCCCTCATATATGGGGAAAACCGTCCGCGCAAACGAAACCGAAATATTCAGCGTGAGTGCCGGCAAAGTGTTGCATTTTCGTTCGGAAAAGTATAGTAACTCCATCAGCGGGACGCGGGTACGATCGTCATGGCCCATAGCCGTGTTTCAAGGTAATGACTTGACCACCAACCCTGACACCAACTCCGATGTGGATTACTTGTGGGAACAAGCCAGACCCACATCCACATGGGGAAAAGAGTTTGTCATTCCCAAGAGTGCCACATTACGCAGAGCGACCTATCTGCTCACGGCATTGGCGGATAATACCGAGGTCACAGTTAAACAAGACGGCTTTTCGCCACAAAAAGTCACCCTTCAAGCCGGTGAAACGCTACGGCGCGAGATTGAGAGTACCGGCGAGGAGATGATCGTTCACCGCGTATCTACCTCCAAGCCCGCTTGCTGCTACATCTATACGACAGGCAGCAGCCTCAACCAGCAAGTTGGCGATCCCGCCATGGCGGAGATCGTACCTTTAGACAAACCTGCCACGGAAGCCTATTGGAACCTGATGCAATCATCGTACAACACACCGTATAAGGCCCGATTGATCGTTACGACACCACGCGGCAGCAACATCCTTCTAAACAACAAAGCATTAAACGAATACCCCAAAAATTCACTCTATTCCTCTGATTTTGAGACGCATGAGATACCTATCTCTATACTGCCGGGGCATTCGCTGATTGCGAAGAGTGGCAGTTTCAGTGCCTACGTGCTTCAATTCGGGAAATCAGCGGACGCCTCCGCGTTCAACATCTCTCTGCCGTCGCAGGAACAAAAGGTCTGCGCAGACGGCACCTTGCTTTTCATGGAAGATTTTGGCGGCAACTCGCCCGACGATCCTGATGTCAGCACGACGCCCGTCCCCGGCATGTCAAGCAACTACCACATGAGCAATGGTTCGTCCATGTACTCAGCGATGTACATAGTCACCAAGAAAGGCTACTACAACAACATTCAATGGCATCTGCAAGACGACCATACCTACTTTGGCGACTACACCCGAGGATACTTTTTGGAGGTGGACGGCGCAGGGGGGGCTGAGCCGTTCTATAGCACTGTCTTGGACGGATTATGCTCAGGTTCTGCATTGGATTTCAGTGCCTACGTAGCCAACATCACTTACGCAGGACAGATTCCCTACCTGCTGCAAAATTACAACTACACCTATCCGCGTTTGCTTTTCATAATCAAAGACCCTGCCACAGGCGAAACTTTAGCCTCACACTCCACAGGCGATATCCACCCCGACTACACCAAGGTCTGGGACATCGCCCTATCCGAGTCAGCCGATTGGCAACAGGTGAGCATGCGATTTACCGTTCCTGCCGGCATAACTTCAGTAGAATTATCCATCTACAACGATGTCACCGGCAATGGTATAGGCAACGACTTTGCCTTGGATGATATTGAAGTGCGACTGTGTATCCCGCCTGTAGAGATAACCGGTGCGGATTCGGTCTGCATGTTCCAAAGCGCCACACTTCGAGCCGAATCCGAATACCAGCAGAACGCCACACAGCTCAGTTACCGCTGGTGGCACTCGGCAGACAGCAACCAGTGGACGATTGTCAACACCGGCAACTCACCCACTCTCACGCTGCCCATAGTGCATGCAACAGACTCAGGTTGGTACAAAGTAGCGATGGCACCGCAGGGAAACATCGAGAGCGTCAATTGCCGTAGTGAGAGCGAGCCGTTTCGGTTGCATGTATCCCCCATCACCCGTTGCGCTCCCACAATTCGTATTGAAGGCGAAGACAGCGTTTGTGCATTACAGCCGGCAGTACTACGTGCAGAATCAACCTACCCGACTATTGTTGACGAGCCGGTTGAATACGAATGGTGGCACTCGGCTGACAGCCTAACATGGGTAATAATAACTGGTGCGTCCGCTCAGGTTCTCGACTTCCCTACCGTTGCTATGACCGACTCCGGCTGGTACAAGGTAGCCGTAGCAATCACGGGGCACATCAGCGATCCGAATTACCGCACCGAAAGCGAGCCGTTCAGGCTACATTTACGCCCCATCCGGCAATGCGTTCCACCTATCACAATCCGTTCGCCGCACAATGTCTGTGCCGAACGGCACTATCGGTTTAACGTACAATTTGAGAACAACGGTATCATAACCGAACCCATCGCCTACCAATGGTAT
>JAFSPC010000035.1 GCA_017443075.1 Paludibacteraceae bacterium | reverse complement strand
TGAAGATAAAGATAAACACCTGCATATCTATACCGATTCGGTTGTGACGTACTACCTGAGCGTATGGGCACAGAGGGATACGACCTTGTACGAGACGCTTCAGTTGGGTGAGAGCTATACCTTCAAGGGCGAAGAGTTTACGCCTGAAGAAACCGGCACCATTGTGCTGTACGATACCTTGGCGAATATGCATGGTTGCGACAGCATCGTGACGTTGGAACTGACGGTAAAAGCGCAACCCGAGCCCAAGCCGTACGAGACGGTGAACGACACGGTGCAGAGTTATTCGTTTGACACCGTTTGCCTGAATACTGAATACATGTATTGCGAACGCACGTACACGATCACGCGCGATACATTATTGAGTTCTGTAGCCGAAATAGACAGAGACACCCTTGAGGCCGATCGCGTGGTAGAGGTGCATTACCGCGATTCGTTGCATGCGATTAGCGTATGGCACGACACGCTGGATGTGGTTTTGCCGGAGTGGGGGTACGCCTTCTGCGGTGTGCCGTTCACGGGTGCTGATACAATCATCGAAGCGCTACGGGCAGCCGTAGAGGCGGATGAGCTGTATGAGCAGGATGTGACTTATAGTATAGAATACGCAACGTCCGAAGGTGCATATCAGCCTTACGACGGTGCACCCTTGAGCTCTGAGTTGGACGAGGTGAAGATGCGCGTGTTGCTGAGCAACGCATGTCAGACGCTGACCTTTGCGCAGACGTTGGCTGTGCAGAAGCCTGATTATCAGTTGTCCGAGCAGTTTGACGCCATGCCTGCCGTATCGAAATACAACGACTGGCTGCTGATGGTGGATCTGGATTCGCTGAACAAGGTGTATAACCTATACCCCGATGCAGACAGCGTGCGCTGGTATCGTATCCGCGGTACGAAAGCCGACATTGACAACGATGAGTTGATTGGTACGGGCTACTATTACACCGACGACCGCCATCTGACCGGCAGTTACTACGCAGTGATTGGTCTGCCGGAGCAGAGCGACGAGTGCGGTGGCACGTGGCGTACGCGCGTATTGGTGCAGACGAACGGTTCGGGACCGCTATTGTTAGCTCCGACGCTCGCGAAGGCCGGGCAACCGCTGTGGCTGTACCACCTCCTGCCTGACGAAAAGAGCACGCTGCGCATCTATGATTCACAAGGCTCGTGCGTGCGCATGAAGACTGAAGCGGAGACTGCCGAGCAGACGGATGGGGCAACACGTATCTCCACCGAAGGATTGCCTGCCGGAGTATATATGCTGCAAGTGACCAATAGCCGTCAGCAGCAAGCATTGACGTTCATTATCAAAGAATAGGAGGGCAGAGAAATGAAAAAAATGATATATATAGCACTGTTACTCCTTGCCGGTGTACAACTGACGCATGCCGCATCGGAGAGCGACACCATATTAGTAGGCAACCACGCCAAGCAAGATGTGACTCTGCAAGAATTAGGACAAATAGCGCCGGGCGACTACAGCTTCAAGACAGGCGATACGATTGTAATCAACAAGGCCCAAACCAAGTACCTGACCGGGGAGCATATATCCACGTGGGCTTACTATGTGCGTCACACTATCCAGCAGGTAGGAGGCAAACGTTTCCCGAACGGTGTGCTGTTGGCGGGTATCAACTCATGGTTAGACCCGAGTACGGACTTGCTGCTGATGGGTGCTGTGGTGAAGAACGACACTTCGCGTATGAAAGAGATGATTGACCGCCCGCTGATTCTTGAGCGTCTGGTGGAGCTCAACGAGATGGATGAGCAAGCAAAGCAGCAGATACAAAAGATGGCTCAGCAGTACCACATGACAGCCATGGTCGAGGCAGCGCGTGAGCAAGCCGTTCGCGATAGTTTGGATCGTGTTCAGCGTGCGCGCGAGCAGGCGTTGCGTGACAGTCTGGCAGCCGTTGAGGCCGCCATGCAGGCCCGGCTGTTAGCCATCGAGGATAGCCTGCGCGCCGATGCCGCGCGCAAGATGCGTGAGCAAGCATTGGCAGACAGTTTGGCAGCTGCGCGTGAGCAAGCGCACCGTGACAGCCTGACAGCGTTGCGCCCCGAGTCGTTCAACCGCGTAGGGGCAGGCTTGCGCGTAGGTGTAGCATCGCTGATGCAAAAGACCGATCCCGTAGCCAAAGGTGCTTGGAAAGCCGGATTCGATATTCTTGCCGAGGCGCAATATGCGCACTACTGGCAGCCGAAGGACAGCAAGCAGGCGTATGGTATATTGACCGGATTGAGCATCGGCTACACGCGTAACGGATTGACGGCACAAGGCAACCGCACGTTCGACCTGACCGATGAGGACGGCGATCAGTTGCGTTACACCATCACCGGTGCCGATGCCAACGAGAAGGATGGAACGCTGATGCTGGAGATACCGGCAATGTTCAGTATGCTGTTCTTGGACAACTTCTTCGTCAATTTTGGTCCGCGATTCTCTATACCTGTGTTCAGTCACTACAATCAGGACCTGAGTCAAGCGCATATTGATGCATGGAACATGACGAAGAATGTGCATGTGCCCGACGAGCTGATTACGGGCAAGGTGACTGAGGATATGTTGCGCAAAAGCAGCGCAACCAATCTGTCGCGCCTGAATATCCAGCTATCGGCAGAGATCGGTTACGAATACACGCTGCCTAACCGGCATATCATCGGTGCCGGCGTGTATGCCAACTACAGTGTGTTCTCGCTCTATCCCAACGACCCGACCGGCAAAGAACTGATCACGATCGGTGCACCAACCAGCACCGCTCCAGCCCCGGTGGATATAACCACTATCACCGATGCCTACGTGCCCCGCAACGGCTTAGGGTTCTTTGATTGTGGCGTGAAGTTGATCTACCACTTCCTGACGTGGTGATGGCAGCCTTGCTAACGAGGCAAGCAGATGATACAACCAAATACAAAAACTCCGCAGAATTTGTGTTCAGCGGAGTTTATTTATGCCGAATTGGTTGAAAAATGCACTTTTTTGAAAAAAAGTTCGAAATCTATTTGCAAATTCAAAAACTTTTTATTATCTTTGTGCCGTTTTTGCAGCCATGTTACGAAATGTTACGAAAGCCGCAGAAGCGAAAGTACGCCGCACCTTATTTAATTCGCGCATTATGCGCCCATACGCGAGCGACTTGATGTAGAACAATCAAATTTAATTATGAAAAATACAAATCGCACACTTGGTCAATTATTTAACCTTAGTTTTGGCTTTTTCGGTGTTCAGATTGCTTACGCCTTGCAATCCGCCAACATTTCCCGTATTTTTGCTACATTGGGTGCCGACCCTCATCAGCTCAGTTTCTTCTGGGTGCTGCCTCCGTTGATGGGCATGATCGTTCAGCCTCTGATTGGCAAGTACAGTGACCGTACCTGGACACGTCTGGGTCGTCGCAAACCTTACCTGCTGGTAGGTGCGCTGATTGCAGTGGCGGTGATGGTGCTGCTGCCCAATGCGGGTGACTTTACGTTCTCGCAGGGCTTGTTCTTAGGTCTGAATGCAGCGATGTGGTTCGGCTTGTTCAGCCTGATGTTCCTTGATACGAGTATCAACATTGCCATGCAGCCGTTCAAGATGATGGTAGGCGACATGGTTAATGAGGAGCAAAAGGGTACGGCGTACGCCATTCAGTCGGCATTGTGTAATGCCGGTTCGGTGGTAGGTTACGTGTTCCCGTATTTCTTCTCATGGATAGGCATCAGCAATCTGGCACCTGAAGGTGTCATACCTGACTCGGTTAAGTGGTCGTTCTATATCGGTGCGGCAATTCTGATTGCGTGCGTACTATATACCTTCTTTGCAGTGAAGGAGATGGATCCTGAGGAGTATGCTCAGTTCCACGGCATTGACCCTAAGGCGGAGAAGAAGGAGTCCGACCCGGGCTTTGTGAAACTGCTGATAGATGCTCCGTCCACCTTCTGGACAGTAGGTCTGGTTCAGTTCTTCTGCTGGAGCGCGTTCTTGTTTATGTGGACGTATTCTAACGGAGCGATTGCCTCTCAGTGCTTTGGTTGGGATGGTGTATCCACCGCTGTGGCAGAGTTCCAGAATGCGGGTGACTGGGTAGGTATCGTGTTCATGGTACAGGCTATCGGTTCGCTATTGTGGGCGATGGTGCTGTCTCCGCTGGAGAAGTGGATAGGCAACAAGGGTGCTTATGCCGTGTCGCTGGTGGTAGGTGCTGCAGGATTCATCTCGACGATGTTTGTGACGAACCAGTATGTGCTGTTCGTTTCGTATGCGCTGATCGGTGCGGCTTGGGCTGCTATGCTGGCGTTGCCGTTCACAATCTTTACGAACTCGCTGAAGGGTGAGAACATGGGATATTATCTCGGCTTATTCAACTGCACCATCTGTCTGCCACAGATCTGCGCAGCTTTGGTTGGCGGATTGATTCTGAAGTTGTGCTGCTCGGGCGAGCAGGTCGGTATGTTGGTTGTCGCCGGTGTGCTGCTGCTATGCGGTGCCGTGGCCGTGTTCCTGATCAAGGAGAAGAAAGAGTAGGGCGAGATGGAAGCGAAGATGTCGGGGAAGAATGTAGATGAATAGAAATTAACATATAATATTAACCTAATTTGAAAAACAATGAATGTACTGAAGAAATCAAAATCAATGGTGGGCGTGCTTTTCGCTGTAGCCATTGCACTTGTTTCTTGTCAGGAAAAAGTTGACATCTATGGTCCGATGGATAAGATAGTAGATGGCAAGATTCCTGCAACCTATTCGTACACAGTTATCGATTCCGCTAATTTTACGGCGACTGTATACGAATACATGTTTGTCGTAGACGAGGAGACGAAGGCTCAGACAGGTAGTTATCTTGTTACCTCGATTACCGGTGACGGCAAGGCTACGCGTGAGGAGAAAACTTTCACCTACAAGCGTGGCGCGATGACAGATGATCACTTGTACTACAATGTTGAGTTGACGTTTGCCGATGGTTCGCAGACTACAGTTAAGTGGGGTTCTGCATCGATTGTGGATGACAAGTTCACCCTAAATGGTCCGAAGCGTGCCGATCACCTGATTACAATCAGCGAGGCATTGCCTAACAAAACGTGGGAATTTAGTTCGGATACGCTGTACATTGATGAGATTCGTAACACGGTTCATTTTATGAACTTTGTATCTGCTGTAGATTACCTTACGCAGGCTCAAATAGACTCCATCAATGCATGGATGAAGTCCGCCGAAGGGCAGGAGGCGATCGCTTGGTGGAACTCGAATCTTGAGGTGATTGGTAAGAAGTCGTCGGACAAGATAAGCCGTGACACGGTGCGCGTGTTCTATAATTTGGAGGAAAACGGTGCATACAAGAGCCAGTATTATCACTGGGCAGCCGACTCCATCGTGACCGTTTCGTATGACACTTTGGGCGTTAAGGCACATGTTGAGTCGTTATTCAAGTTGAATTTTGCATCCGGCGCAACCAATACGGGCGCGTATTACTATCAATACACGCATTATGGCCGTGATTACTACAAGCAAGGTAATCTTCAAGACCTGACGGTAAATGAAATTTCCTATGATCTTAATCATTGGGGCGTAGCGTTCAACGGCTCGTTGCTGAATGCAAAGACGCTGTCTGTAATCGCAACGGCAGAAGGAAAGAGTGACATAATATCGTTTGCCATCAAGGGACTGGATGCCAAGAAGGGCGAGGTCACTGTGAACGACATCAATTATGTTGAGGCTACTGAATAATACGTTAACCGATAATCCGAATAACAATGAAAAATATGACTAAATCTCTCCGTGCAATGCTGGCAACCGTCGGTCTTTTGATCGGCTCGATAGCATTTGCACAAGTGACGGTCACAGGTACCGTCATTGAGCAGGCAATCGGTGAACCGATCATTGGTGCCAGTATCCTTGAGGTAGGCACAACGAATGGTACAATTACCGATTTTGACGGAAACTTCTCGTTGACTGTTTCACCTAACGCAACGATACAAGTATCCTATATGGGCTTTAAGACCCAAACGCTGCAAGTCAGCCCTCAGAACACGCATTTCAATGTGCAAATGTCTGAGGATAGCGAGTTGCTTGAGGAAGTGGTGGTAGTGGGTTATGGTGTCGTTAAGAAGAACGATGCTACCGGTTCCGTTACAGCCATCAAGCCCGATGAGATGAACAAAGGTCTGCAAACCAATGCACAGGACATGATCCAAGGCAAGATTGCCGGTGTGAGCGTTGTAGCAGCCGATGGTACGCCGGGTGGAGCCGGTTCGATCACCATCCGTGGTGGTTCGTCGTTGAATGCCTCAACCGCTCCGTTGATTGTAATCGATGGTCTGGCTATGGATAATAATGGTATTCAGGGTGTGGCTAACCCCTTGTCAATGGTTAACCCGAATGATATTGAGTCGTTCACCGTGTTGAAGGATGCCTCGGCAACGGCCATCTATGGTTCGCGTGCATCTAACGGCGTTATTATCATCACCACGAAGAAGGGTGCCAAGGGCAGCAAGCCGAAGGTTACCTACAATGGTAACGTTTCGATAGGTACGCTCACTAACCGCTTGGAGGTACTGACCGGTGATGAGATCCGTGCTTATGCTACGGCTCTTGGTCATTCGCGGTCAGCTACTGCCACGCTTGGTACAGAGAACACCGATTGGCAGAAGCAGATATACCGTACCGCCATCTCAACCGACCATAATATCTCTGTAGCCGGTGGCTTGAAGAATATGCCCTACCGTTTCTCGTTGGGTTACACCGACCAGAATGGTACCATTCGCACGAGCCAGATGCAACGTGTGACGGCATCGTTTAGCTTGTCGCCCTCGTTCCTTGACAACCACCTGAACTTCAATATCAACGGTAAGGGTATGTACATCTACAACCGTTATCCCGAAAGTGTCGTAGGTGCAGCGTTGTCGATGGACCCGACCATGCCTGTTAAGGGTGGCGCAAAGAACGTCTTTGGTGAGACGCTCGTATCTGATGAAGTAATCAACAATTTCTTTGGCGGCTACTATCAGCGCACCAAGGATGCTACATACGGTGACCCTGCTTGGCCCTACACGACCAATGCACAGACAACAGGTAACCCTGCGGCAGCCCTGCAGCTCAAGAATGACCGAGCTCATGCCGGCTCGTTCGTTGGCAATGTTGAGGTAGATTATCAGATTCATGGATTTGAAGACCTCCGACTGCACGCTAACTTCGGTGCTGATTATTCGTATGGTAAGCAGCTAACATCCATTAGTCCTTACAGTTTTACCAACCACTATTATGGTTACGAAGGTTCTACAGAGAAAGATAAATACAATATCCAGTTCTCTGCTTACGCTCAGTACTACAAGGATTTCAGCGACGAGCAGCACTTTGATGTTATGCTCGGTTATGAGAGTCAGTATTTCAAGTGGAAATCACTTAGCGATGGTGCGGGTAAGTACCAGTCCACCAACTCTGACCCTGCCTTGGCTGGCACGGACTATAACCGCATCACTGAGCCACATACCTCCGACAACGCCCTGCAGTCGTACTACGGCCGTGTTAACTGGAACGGTTGG
>JAFSPC010000034.1 GCA_017443075.1 Paludibacteraceae bacterium | reverse complement strand
TTTCATTGCCTTGAACATAGACTGGTTGGGAGTATATATCACCACGCTATCACATCCGTCAAAAGCAGACTCATTGATATTCACGCTGCCAGGGATAGCTACATACTTAAGTTCTGTACATTTTTTGAACGCTTCTGCATCAATACGCACAATGGTGTTCGGAATATACAAATGCTTCAAACTCTTGTTGTTCTTGAAAAACTCCCTCTTGATATAGGTCATTGATTTTGGCAAAGATACCATTGAAAGATTGTTACAATTGCCAAACACATCGTTCCATCTGATCCAACTTTTATCTTCGCATATCTCTAATGCGTCAGGCAGTATAATTGACTCCAGTTTACTGCAAGATAGGAATGCACCGGTTTGTATTCTCTTTACAGCATTTGGAATGTCAATTATCCTTAAATTGACGCAGCCTGCAAAAGCATTCTCTCCTAACAATTGTACATCTTTAGGAATTTTGGTTGTATGGCATCCGCTCAGGAGTTTCAGCATGTTTCTCTCATCCCTGCCAATGATAGCATTGCAACTATCTCTACTATCATAATTGATATTATTAGCATCCACCACGATTTTCTTCAATTGATGGCAATAGGCAAACGGATTTCTGCCTATATAATTTACCGAACTCGGAATATAAACTTCTATAAGAGAGTCACATCGTTCAAAGGCATCTGCTTCTATCCTTTCTAACCCATCATGCAATGGGGCTTGCTGTAAATGAAAGCAGTTCTTAAAGGCACTTTGACCTATATCTTTCAGATAAATGGTTTCATATACTATACTCAGATTTTCGCATTGCAAAAATGCACCTTCACCTAAATGTTTCACAGAGCGATTGCCATATATACTTGAAATTCCACTATAGGCAAATGCGTAATCTCCAATTTCTTTGATAACCGGCCCTTTTCCAAGGTTGCATTTAGTCATCTTTTTGCAGTTGCGGAAAGCATTTTTGCCAATTCTGACAATACTGCTCGGCAAAACAATTTCTTCAATGTTTGTACTGGCAAAAGCAGAATCTTCTACGGCCACCACACTATACGGCTTTTCACTGAGCTCATCCTCAATTGAATGAAGGATAGTTATCTTATTAACTGGCAACTCTCTTATTCTATATTCGGCTCTTCTTCCTGGCCGTTTGGTTGTGACAGTAGCTGTATGATCGTCATGCAGCAAATAATATACAACTATTTTATCCACGGGTCGACTATACGCAAATGTGCCCAATAACAGAGTCGCCAAGCAGGTTATTATACATTTGATCTTACTCATAAATTGACGTTTATTTCATAGAAAACTTCTCGCCATTCAGCATTGTAATCTCAAGCATCTTGAATTGCACCAATTCATCTTTGATACATGGCAGATACACTATCTTCATCTTTTTAATATCCCAATTCGTTTCTACATACTCTGCACGCTCATTAGACACATGTAGTTTGACTTCCCCCAATTCTTTGTCATATAGCAGAAAATATTGTTCTTCTGCATCATACGAATCATTTACCAATTCTATATTTGGTGTATAATTCGGTAGGCGTTTGCTTAAAAAGTCATCTGTTATCGCCGTTTCAAATTCTTCCGCTTTTGCTTTAATTTGCGCTTCTGTCACTCTCTGTTTCCATTGAACCATCCGTTCTCCTTCCTGCTGCGACGCCCACTCAACGATTTGTCGGGTTAAAGTTGGCATTGCATAATATGAAAAAGGCTTGTAATACGACCATGCAGTTGTCAGCACTACATTTACCCTATTCTTGGCAATCTCTCTATTGTATTCTGCTATTTTTTGTGGCGAACCCCAAGCCCAATCCCCTTTATAGAATGCTTTTTCCACTATGTCCTTAGGGGCTGTTGTATAAACAGTCACACTATCACACCTATATAATGCCCCCTTGCCAAATTCTGTAACGCTATTCGGAATATACAACGTTTTCAGACATTTATGATTAAGGAATGCTTTTTCCCCCACGCCTGTCACACCGGATTCAATATATACCGATGTTATTTTGCTCCACCATTCAACATTCAGTCTCTTGAGGACGGGGGTATCCTTTCGCACATAGAGGACCAAAGAGATTAAGGATGTAGTTTCGCCAAACAAATTCAAATCGACATATTGTTCGCTATATGGCAAGGTGACATGCGAGAGTGCATCACATCCCGCAAATACTTCATGTCTCATTTCTGTAACAGAAGATGGAATATAAATCGCTTGCAGGTTGCGGCAATTGTGAAATGCTCTTGTTCCTATTGAATTAAGTGCCTCGGGAAGATATATTGTATTCAAACTTTCGCACCCGTCGAATACAGATTCGCCTATCTCTCTTAGCCCTGAAGGCAGAAGCACGGTTCTCAAATCACGACATCCGCTAAAAGCCAAACTGTCAATCTTTACGACCCCATCCGGTAGCACAACCATCTCAAGATTAGGGCAAGCGGTGCACGCACCTGCTCCAATCTCCCTTACTTCATATACTTTACCCGTGTACTCTATATATGCAGGCACAAAAAGGACACCCTGCGTCAATGCCTGAGATTCCACATGAGTTACTCTGGCTGCCATACCTTCCGATTGGTACGTTATACCGTCAATAGTTATAGTCGCGTGCATGACTACAGGAATAACGACCAATATGAGCAATGTAAATTTTAATTTATTCATATTTCCTTTTGGGCGTAATGCCGCTTCAGCTTCGGTATGAATAAAATCAGATTGTTTCATAGACTGCATTACAATTCGTGATTGTTATTCGTTTTTTCCTCTATTCTTTTTCTATTCGTAATCACGTCCATATCCTTATGTTTGTCTTGTTCATGCAAGTCGTCAAATGGGCGCAGGCCATAGTGAATTTTGTAATTATCAAAGGCGCATTTCAATTTGTCGTTTTCCCTGTGATAGCCAAGGATATATCTTTCCGCACACCAGCGCAGGTGCTCCATTCTGCTGAGTATAGGATAATTCGGTGCGGTGTCATACGCTTCATATCGATTGTACATCTCGTACATCTCCACCTGATAACGATTGGAATAACGTTCATCTTCTGTTGTAGCCCACCAGCGATGGCGCAAATAATCGCGTTCTTTTACTTTGTCGGAAATTGAAAAGACACTTTCTTTAAGCCGCACATTTGGCTCCGACGAATAGACACTATCATAATATGCCTTTATCCATTTTGGTCTCTCGTCATCCCAAATATCTTTGAGGAATGAAATTTCCGACAACATGCCGAATACACGCACATTATTGTATTTCGGAACATAGACATCATCCTTCATTATAAAATGCAGGAATTCGTCATTACGCTCCTGACGTAGGATAATTTTAACATGGCTATTATCTTTGGGATACGGTTTGCCATCGGGATTGGTAATAATCTCATTCCAGAAACACTTTTGAGGCAAACTCATCAGAGATGATACTCCGGTATCACTATCCTGGAAACAAATAGCAATAGTTACTAACGGTGAATCCGCATTCCCTGACTCGGCTGATTCTGCCAAACGCTCTAACTTGGTGCGGACATCATTATTCTCCAAGCGAGCATGGATATATTCCACCTCAATATCTTGTATTTGGTCAATATATGGGTATTGCGCTTTGAAGCCTGGAAGCATTTCATTCATCTGCTTGTCAATGATAGTGATTCTTGTCTTGGGAGTCTGCTTCTTTTCGTTATAATTAGGATAATGGCAAATACGCAGAGCTTCCAAAAGTAAAGCTATTCCCATCCTATTAAATCCGGCTATTACAAGATGAACATAGTGGGATGAGGTCGGCTGCAAATCCTCAAAGTCCAATGAATAATATTTCGGATCAGGTCCTTTTTGTCCGTAATAGCCCCATAGCCGCCTTGCCCATGTCTCATACATGTTAAACGGCACAAAGTTTAGATTAACCAATCCTTGCTGCTTGAAATATTCATCCGGCACTGTCAATTGCTTTACTATTGAGAAAGACGAAACGGCATTCATTTCAAGATATACAGTCAAGGGTTCATTAGTGCCATTAGCTTGCCTGTTTTGAGCACTATTAACCAGTTTGTTTATGTTGCGTAAACATTGCAGATTTCGGGATTCTGAGAATTGTTCATCAGTTTCTCCCATTACATAGACCTCTTTTGCCGTATTCAGCATCAGTTTCATATTGTCTGCTTCTGAAGTCCTGTCACCATATACAACCTGTACTACAGATTCCATTATCTCGTTGCCACAAGCGGAATAAATCTGTTTGCGGACAAATTCTGCGTCTTGCATTGTTTGTACAAGAATATGTGCGACATTGGAATCTTTGATGGATTTTATCAGTTCGGGCACCCATTTATTAAACCCCATAATCACTGCATGTTGTTCCCACCCTTCTGGAAATACAAGTCCCTGCCGGCGATTTTCTGATTTTATTTTATCTTTTGCATCTGTTAATGCTACAAAAAACGCAGCAACGACTCCGCCCCAAAAAGATATACAGATGTCCAATAATATAGATATATCTTGCTTAACAATAAATAATCTAAATATTATTGGTACGAAAATTAGTAAACAACATTTCATTAGGTATTTTAACAAGTTCTTGGTTTCTTCGTACTTTTTTAAAAATTTAATTTCTTTTGATATGCGAGTTTCTCTCATATTCCTCATTTTTTAGGGGGTATGCATCCTTGTTTCATTAGCCAGTTGATGGTCGAAGCGAAACATGTGACTATGAAGCGCATGGATCATGTTTCACTCAATTAAAAACTATCCATACCGTTTTTATAAGTTTATACCTGTAGGTCAAGTCGTATATCTCTTGACCTACAGGTTGACGGTTGACATTATATTTGTCCGCCACATGAGGGGCAGAAATGTGCACCTTGCGGTACGGGTTTTCCGCAAGCAGGGCAGAACGATGTATTAGCATCGGCTTGGGTAGATGCGGATGATCCCACAACGCTTTTGGCTGCTGCCAAAGCTCGATCATCAAGTTTTGACTGCTGTACCAAGCCCCATATCTGGGTAATCAATACGGGCCAAAAGAAGTAATATGTTATGAGTGCCGGTATGATTTGCTGACCGAAGATGCCTACATTAGCATCAAAAAGGACAGCATTCTCGCAAGGTTTAAGGGTTACCTTCAATGCAGTTTTCATTCCCAACACTGCTTTGAAGATGTTCCCTTTGGAAATGCTAATATCTACACCTCCACTCATCAAATTTTCTACATTCACATCAAACCCATCGCTCTGAAAGTCATTATATATAGCTTTCGCCATATCAGGAATCAAACTCGGAGAAGCGGAAATAATTTCATGTTTGGTAAACGTTGCCATAGTGATTATAAATTTTGAAGTTCATACTTTTTGGATACTGCATACAGCACATTGGTTTCAATCAACAACTGCTCAACAAAAGCCGCGTCTTCAGGCGAAAAACGCTTTGCTATTTCATGAAACATGTCTGTTACTTTTTGTGCTTGAGCCTCCAACTCATCACTTGTCACCACGCCATCTTCCATTATTTGAATGAAGGACGCGTTTTGCATTAATGCCTCATCCAGGCTGAGGATGCCATCTTTGTTAAACAACATAATTAAATTTTTTAGATTAAACAATAACCACAATGCTTACAATATTTCCATGTGGGTTCTATGTGTCTATTACAATTAGGGCACACGTTTTGACTTATTGCCTCTTGGCGTGCCGCAAGTGTACGATATTGTTGTGAATCACCCCATTTCAGTATCTCACTCACGCGAACAGCTGCGAACGGATGTGACAGACTGGCCGTGACTGCCAACTGAAGCGTCTTATTCCATGCATTCTCATTGCGAATTTCATTGTATTTCTCGGCTTGCAATGCCCACTCCTGAAGGTTTATATCCTTTGTTATTCTCTGTGAACCGCCGGAAAGTCTCGCCATTACCTGAGCTACCGTTTGCGGTGATGTGACAAAAGCGGAAACTCTGTCAGCGGACAACTCACTTTTGCGCTGCCAATACAGCAAGGCGAATTTGGCGGGGATGGTTAGTTTGTCGAGTAAACCGTCCAACGATAATCCCTGACTCATCCATTGCGCTAATGTGTGGTACAGGACATGTCTGCACAAGATATGCCCGCACTCATGGGCAATGATGGCGTCCAGTTCTTCATCGCTCATCATTTCAACCAGTCCGGAGGTCACAGTAATCCAGATGCGCGTGTCACCGGATGTCCATGCATTGGGATTAGGATCTATTTGGAGATAGAACTCCGGTTCAGGTATTCCCAATTTCTCACAAATGGGTGGCAGGTGGCGGTATATATCAGGCAACTGCTTCTCCGACAAGCGGATAGACGATGCCATGTTGACACCATACACCATTTGCTCAATTCCAACAGCCAGGATTTTCTTGACTAACTGCGGGAACCCGGGAATTGCTTCCATTTGGCGCAATGCCGCTTCATCTTCGGGATGAATAAAATCAGATGGTTTCATAGGCTATAGTTATTTTTTCTCAAATGAGCAATTATCTGCAAGCCATTCCCTTGGGGAATGATAGACTCAATCTCTATATGTTGGAGTATATTACGTAGTCGTGGAATGGCATTTAGATGCACTCTTAATCTATCCGCATCAGACACTTTCTCAACAATATCGTTGTATTGAGGGTACTTGTTCTTGAATCCCATCAACGATTTCTCGACCAGAATATGGAGGTCTAGTTGGCATCTGCGAATTTATATTAAGGTATATACACAACAAAAGCGTGAAGTCACAGTTGCTCTTCACGCTTTCCAAGGGCTTCGCAATCCCCGCTAATGGTAGAAAAACAATTGATGCCTCACGCCGAATATGCAGCATCTAACTTCTACCTATGACACCTATACGAAAGGTGCCGGAGGAGTACAACTACTCCTGCCATTGCAAAGTTAAGGATAAATGCATACCCCGAGACATTCATTGTACCTGCTACGACCATTAGCGAATGTTGCGAAGATTCTGGAAAGTCGCGAACAGCGTCAATAAACGCCTTTTATGTCAAAATATTTGCCACGCCCAAAACGACATAATGCCCATTCCGGCGTGATAGCAACGAAATGATATACACTCAAGCAAGTACGTAATATATACCACACAAGCACGTACTATATATTATGCATACATGCGCGTACGTCATTTTGCATACAAAATTACAAAAAATAAATGAATTCTGCAAATAAAATATAAAAAAAATCGGCAAAATGAAAATATTTCTTTCATTTGCCGATAATTAGCGAATTTTGCCGCCTGAACTCTATTTGATTCTTCCTAACAATTCCTCTGCAGAGACATCATTCATCTTGGTGAAAGCGAACCACGCTTTGCCGAGATCTTTGAGTGATGCTCCTATATGATAAACTACATCGTCAATAATCAAGAATCTGTCATGAGATAGGCCGAATGGTTCTACACTAATAGGCACAAATTGTTTATTGTGTTGCTGAATATCCAATGATAATTGCTTGGTGAAATTTTTTGTATAGATGGTTGCATTTACGCCGTCTTCTCTTTTATCAAGTAAAGTCAACACGCGGTCATCAATATAATTATCTATCAGCACAATGCGAGTTTTTGCTGAGCGTATAAGGTCGGCGACAAAAGTGTGCGCAGAAAAAATCTGACCTTCGTAGAAGATTCCTTCTACAGGTGGTAACGAAGTACGTACAAAAAAATCTATTTGCTCTTCGGTTTTGTTTACTCGTTGCTCCAAGCGTTCAATGCGCTGGTTGAATGCATATCCACGCAACATGTAATCCTTAATGATACGAGTCGCCCATTGACGAAACTGCGTACCGCGCTGAGACTTGACACGGTATCCTACTGAAATAATCACATCAAGGTTGTAGATTGTTGCATATATTTCCTGAACAAAACCATCACGGCGACCATATTTCTTGGGTAGTGCAAATTTTGCACATACCAAGGATTCGTCTAATTCTCCCTCAGAAAAGATGTTCCTAATATGGCGTCCTATAACCGTTCTATCGCGATCAAACAGTTGCGCCATTTGATCTTGAGTGAGCCACACCGTCTCGTCTTTCAACTGTACATCCAACTTGAATTGCTCGTTGGTTGGTATATAACTATTTCGTCTTTCATTATCTATTATTTCATGATTTCTATGCCTTCTGCTCGCGGCGGTGATTGCCGGAGCGGGAAGCAGAATGATTGCCGCGGCGTGCGTAATGCCTGCCATGGGATGAGCGGTGCGATGAAGCACGCTTGTGTGAACCATGTTCGGATTGAGTGTAGAGGCTGTTGTCCGGAGCGTCACCCAAGGCGGAGGGCAAAGTGAGGCGTTGGATATCCCGCTGTAGGAATCGCTCAATCTTACCCCAATACTTGGCATCCTCGGGGCTGACAAGGGTGATAGCCTCACCGCTGTTCTCGGCACGCGCCGTACGGCCTATACGGTGCACATAATCCTCGGCATCGCGCGGCACATCGTAGTTGATGACCAGCGGTATATCGTCCACATCAATACCTCGCGCGACAATATCCGTTGCCACGAGCACATCGACCTTGTTGTTGCGGAAGTCGAGCATCACCTCGTCGCGCTGCTTCTGTTCCAGATCACTATGCATGGCGCGCGCGTTCAGCCCCTGGCGGTTGAGCAGCACAGCCAGCTCCTTGACGCGCTGCTTCTTGCCGGCAAACAGAATAACCTTTTTGAGTCCTGCATCCTTGAGCCTGCCAACGACGTAGGGGGTCTTTTGCGCCTCGAAGCAGCACAATGCGCGCTGCGATATGCTCTCCGGCGGACGGCTGATAGCAATCTTCACCTCGGCAGGGTTGTGCATGATCTTCTTCGCCATACGGCGGATATTATCCGGCATCGTGGCAGAGAACATGATCGTCTGCCTGTCAGCCGGCAGACAATCGACAATCTTCATTATATCATCGTAGAACCCCATATCCAACATCCTGTCAGCCTCATCCAGAATGAAATATTTCACTCCGGAGAAGTCAATATCCATAATATTGATGTGGCTGATCAGTCGTCCGGGTGTAGCGATGACAATGTCGGCCCCGGTCTTCAGTCCGTTGGCTTGTATGCTGAAATTGCCGCCATCGTTACCGCCATACACGGGTACGGATGAGAACGGCACATAGTAGCCGAATCCCTCCATCTGCTGGTCGATCTGTTGCGCGAGTTCGCGCGTGGGTGCCATGATGATAGCATTGATCTTGTCGGGGTCGTGATGGTCGTACTGCAGGTTGGTAAGCAGCGGCAGGATATATGCGGCGGTCTTGCCTGTGCCTGTCTGCGCACAACTGATCACATCACGCCCGTCAAGGATAACGGGTATAGTCTGCTCCTGCACAGGTGTGCAGGTATCAAAATGCATATCCCAAAGTGCGTCCAGCACTCCATCGGATAGCGGTAGTTCGTCGAAATACATAAATAATGCTAAATCCCCTTATTCGGTCTTAAATGTTAACTATTCAATATAAATCTCCAGTGCCTTGCATGTGCCGGAGATGTGCACCGGCGCATTATCCGAAGCCGGTATGAGCAACAGTTCGCCCTCGTGCATCGGGTGTTTTTGCTGGCTCTGCGTAATCAGTTCGCCCTCACCGGCGAGGCAGATCAGGATAACGAAACTATCCAGCTCCGTATAGTCGCGCTCGACCGAGCCGTCAACCTGCAGCACATTGGTGGTGAAGTACGGACATTGAACAAGATTGACGGGCTGATTGCGCTTCATCGTATAATAGGTGCGGTAATCGTCCTGCACGGCAAAATCGATACACCGGGCTGCCTGCTCGGTGTGCAAATCCCGCCGCTTGCCTTGGCTATCGACGCGGTCGTAGTCGTAGATGCGATAGGTGGTATCCGACGTCTGCTGTATCTCGCACAACTTGCTGCCCGAACAGATAGCGTGTATACGTCCGGCAGGGATGAAGAAGCAGTCGCCCTCGCTGACCTTATATTCCGCCAGCGCACTGATGATAGTATGGTCGTCCACCATCTGCCTGTACTGCTCCGGGGTGAGCGGTTGCTTGAGTCCGCAATACAGGCGCGCATCATCCGCTGAGGGCAAGGCGTACCACATCTCGGTCTTACCAAAAGGCAGCCCCTGCGCCTGCGCAATGGCATCCGAGGGGTGCACCTGAATACTCAGATCATCACGTGCATCGATAAACTTAATCAGCAGCGGGAACGTATCACCATAGCGCTCGAACACATGTTTGCCTACCAGCCGTTCACGCTGCTCGCACAACATCTGCCAGATATTCGTACCGGTCTCAACGCAGGTACTGTCACGCCCTGGATAGGCGGACAAGATCCACTGCTCTGCACCCCAAATCATAGGTCTGTTGATAGGATAAAAGTGATAAGTCATCGATGTAACAAATTAGTAATGAATAGTTGTAAGTATGGGATAATGGTCGGAATAATCCACATGCGGGACATCAAAACCGGAGGCAGCCAACTGCTTGGAGTGCAGAATGTAGTCGATACGCACTCCAACCCCGCGTTTGACAAACGTGTGCCCGAGCTGACAGTTGGACGACTCCAGAAATGCATCGCGCATACCGCGTTGCAGGATGCGATAGGTGTATGATGCCGGTGTCGTATTCATATCCCCCACAATCAGCACCGAATAGGGCGAGCGCAGGGCATCGCTATGGATAGCCTTCGCCTGCTCGATGCGGATATGGGAGGCGTGTGCCAATTTTTCGGTCGTGTTGTTCAGCGTGGATTGTGCCTGCTCAGTGGTTGTGCCGAACTCTATATCCTTGCGCTGCAATCGGTTGGACTCGAGGTGGTTGGTATAGAGGCGTATCGTATCTGTAGGCAGTACGATGTCGCACACGGATGTGATGTTCCCCCGTGACTCGTAGCGCAAGGTATGCTTGCCTATCAGCGGATAACGGCTGAACACGGCATTGCCGTACTGACGGTGCGAATTGTAAATCTTGAAGTCGAAATAGGTGTACGGATACACGCTCAACGCCTCGCGCAATTCAGGCAGCGTCAGATTATCGTTCGCCTTGGTTACCTCCACCTCTTGCAGGCATACCACATCCGGCCGGGTACGCAGTATGTACTGAATAACCCTGTTCTGCTTGGGCTTGCGCACATCGCCCATCAGATGCGTGTTGTAACTCATCAGGGTGAAGGAGTGCGGCAGCTGCCGTTTGGGCAGCATAAGTGAGCCGTGCGACACGGTGTAACTGATGGGGGCAGCGGCAATCACGATGACCGCCAATGTGAGCCACGTCCAGCGACGGTGCCTTGTGAACAACAGCAACACGCCCAACACCACCTCAGCCAGCATCAGCCATTCGAACGCCAACGCAAACCATGCAGGCACAGGCAACACCGACGGCGACAGAAAAACCGACGCCACGGCAGCCAGGATACATAGCACGACCAGAATATGTAGAACAATCAGAATCATTTGGGTTGCAGGTGCACGAGCGGGATAATCATTTCCTCCATCGATATACCGCCGTGCTGGAACGTATCGCGGTAATACTGGGCGTAGTAGTTGAAGTTGTTCGGGTAGCCGAAGAACAGGTTACCCGTGCAGAACGCATACGTGCTGCTCAGGTTCGGTGCCGGCAGGCCGACCTTGGCAGGCTTGGTCAGCTCGAATATGCTTCTGTCCTGAAACGACAGCGATTTGCCTACCTTATATCGGAGATTGGTGTTCGTATTCTTGTCCGCCACGATCTGCACGGGATCGGTCACCCGTATCGTACCATGGTCGGTGGTCAGTACCACCTCATACCCCAATGCTGCCACCTGGTGGAAGAACTCCATGATAGGCGAATGCTTGAACCATGACAGCGTCAGGCTGTGGTAGGCAGCCTCGTCCGGCGCCAGCTCGCGCATCATCTTGGAGTCGGTGCGGGAGTGCGACAACATGTCAATAAAGTTGACCACGGCAATGTTCAGCGGTGTGCTCAGCGACTTGAGCTGACGGATCACCTTTTCGCAGAAGTCCGACTCGTTGATCTTGAAGTAACTGTACTCATCGCGCCGGCGGAAACGGTGCAGCATCGTGCCCACCAGTTCGCGCTCGAACTTGTTCTTCGTTTCCTCATCCCCCTCCTCTACCCAATATTCGGGGAACTGCTGCTGAATCTGCAGCGGCATCAGTCCGGCAAAGATAGCATTGCGGGCGTACTGCGTGGCAGTGGGTAAGATGGCGGAGTAGAGTTGTTCCTCCTTGACAGAGAAATATTCCGCCAGCAACGGTTGGATAATCTTCCACTGCGAATAGCGGAAGTTGTCTATCACCACCACAAACACCTTCCTGCCCTCATCCAGCAACGGGAACACCGCCTTGCGGAACACGTCGGTACTGATTATCGGTCGTGACTCGGGGTGCTCAAACCACTGCTCGTAGTTCTGGCGCACGAACTTGGCAAAGGCAGCGTTAGCCTCCTTGCGCTGCATGCTCAGCAACTCCGCCATCGATGAGTTGGCATCCTGCAACTTCAGTTCCCACTGCGTGAGCGTACGCTCGATGGCAGCAAACTCATCGAACGTACGGGCCGTATTGATCATATACGTTATATCCGAGAACTCCTGACGATAATTGGCATTCGTATGCTCCTCCACAATCTGACGGCTGTGTACATGCTTCTTCAGGCATAGCAGAATCTGACTCGGGTTGACGGGCTTGATCAGGTAGTCGGCAATCTGCTGACCAATGGCCTGCTCCATGATCTGCTCTTCCTCGGATTTGGTGATCATCACAATGGGCAACTCGGGGTGCTCCTGCTTGAGGATCTGCAATGTTTCGATACCCGACAAACCGGGCATCTGCTCGTCGAGGAACACGATATCCACCACGTGCTGCTTGCACGCCTCAATGGCATCCTGCCCACTCATGGCAGGTATGATCTCGTAACCTTTGCTGGATAGATAGATGATATACGGCTTTAGCAAATCTATCTCATCGTCCGCCCATACAATTGTATTCATATCTTTTATCTTTGAGTGAAACAATCTACAACAGCGTATTCATCTGATAATGACGCCACTTGTCGATGACAGCGGCAAAATCCGGTGCCCACGGGCTGTCGAAATGCATGTGCTCGCCTGTACGCGGATGCACAAAACCAAGGGTTTTGGCATGCAGCACTTGCCGCGGACAGAGGGCAAAACAATTCTGGATATATTGTGCATATTTTTGTGTGCGCAGTCCCTTGCGAATCACGGTGCCACCATACTTCTCATCAGCAAACAACGGGTGACCAATATGCGTCATGTGTACGCGTATCTGATGGGTACGCCCCGTCTCCAGCCTGCACTCCACGAGCGTCACATACGGGTAGCGCTCCAGCACTCTGTAGTGCGTCACGGCAGGTTTGGCAAGCGGGTTATCCTCCATCGACCACACGCGGTACATCGTCCTGTCGCGCGTATCACGCCCCAACGCACCATCGATAGTCCCCTCATCCTCATCAAACGTACCCCACACCAGCGCATTGTATGTTCGCTCGGTCGTGTGGTTGAAGAATTGTATGCCTAACTTCGTCTTCGCTTCCGCCGTTTTGGCTATCAGCAGCAGACCCGAGGTATCTTTGTCAATCCGGTGCACCAGACCTATATCGGGATTGTTGATATCCAGTGGCGTACCGGATTGCTGAAAATGATATGCTAAGGCGTGCAGCAGGGTGTGCTCGTAGTTGCCATGCCCGGGGTGCACCACCAGGCCGGCAGGTTTGTTCACCACCAGCAGGTCGGCATCCTCATATACGATATCCAGCGGTATAGGCTCGGGCGTGATCGTAAAGTCGTGCGGCTCGTGGTTGAGCAACACCTGAATCGTCTCACCGGGTTTGACCTTGTAACTGCTGCTGACCGCCTTGCCGCCCACCAACACCTGATTGCCATCGGCTGCCTGCTGAATACGGCTGCGCGACGTACCCGGCATGTGCTCGGCAAGATACTTGTCAATACGCACCGGCGTCTGCCCTTTGTCCACTACGCATTCATAACGCACAAACAACTCGTCCTGGCTATCGAAGTCATCGGGGTTTTGCATATCAGAAGAACCTTTCGTCATTTTGCTGTACATCGGATGTTATGGCGCGCTCCAGATCGGTAGTCAGGTGAATGTTCACCGTCGATCCCTCCTGCAGCACCGTTCCTTCAACAGGCGACTGCTCGTAGATGATGTACTGCTCCAGCGTCTCGGGCGTAGGCTCAACATCGTACTGGAACACGCCTATCGTCAGCCCCACCTGCAGCAGGGTCGTGCGCGCCTGCGCCAGCGTCTGACCTAACAGACCGGGTACAACCACCGAACTGTTACCCTGCTTGCGACCGATGACCAAGGTTACACCCGAACCTTCCTGCAGACGCGTACCTGCCTCCACGCTATTTCCGTCCACACGTATATCCAGCACATTGTCGGGATAGAGCGACGGCTCATATTCGACATTGGTTACAGCCAGACCTATCGAACGCAAGGTAGCCTCTGCCTGACGGTAAGATACATCGTGCAACTCCGGCAACGGAATCATCTGCTTGGTGTGGGCGTTCATCACCACATATACAGGTCTGTCAGGCTTGGCGTGCGAGTGCGCAGGAGGCGTCTGCTCGACCACAGTACCCAAGGGTGCCTTGGCGGAATAGGTCGAATCCACTACCACCATATACAGCGAACTGCCACGCAGCACTATCTGAGCCTCTTCTTCACTCATACCCGTCACCTCAGGTATCGTTACCTCACGACCATGCAAGGTGTAGTGCTTGAGCCAGACTGTAACTGCCACTAATAACAATACCGCAACTACTGCTGCGATCAACACATTGGTAGCGACAAATTTTGTCGCCGACTTGGAGGGTTGCTGTTGCTGTTTCATTATTTTTACTAAAAAACGCTACAAAGTTACAATTTTTTTTGGATATATGCAAAAATTATGCTAACTTTGCACAAGATTTGTCAAAAAAAAGCAATTTATTCTAACAATACCCAATATAACCCATTAAATTCTAACAAGATGAAGAAAGTTTTATTTATCGCAGTTATCGCCCTCTGTATGGTAGGCTGCTGCAAGAAGGCTGACAAGAAGCAATGTTGTGAAGGTGAGAAGACCGAGTGCTGCGAGAAGAAGGCTGAGTGCCAGAAGGCTGAAGAGGCTCCCGCTGCTGAGGCTGAGGCACCTGCTGAAGAGGCTCCGGCTGCCGAGGCTGAGGCTCCCGCTCCTGCTGCTGAGTAATACCACCGGCATTCACACAATGCACGAAGGCTGTTTGATAGGCTTTCGAAGCAACAAAAAAATTGGCGATCGTTTACGACCGCCAACTTTTTTATTCACTATTCAGTTTATCAACGGATAAGTTGACCGCTTACATTGTAGCGAACACCATTGCGCTCAATCAGCACCTCACCGTTCTTAATAACCTTAACAGCCTTAACAACCATCGTGGTATGGTCAACGGCATCGATCACCTCATCAGTGAGCGTGATGTCTGTAAAGTTCTCATCCTCGAGGTCGTATGCCGGAGTCTCCAGCTCAACATCCAGAATATAGGTATTGCGGTCATCGCCTACGAACTCTAACTCGTAATGATATACGCCCTCACCCAGATAGGTGATAACCAAATCGGATGCATCAACGGCTTCAACCGACTTATTCGGACCTAAGTCAATAGCTACGTAAGCCAAGGTCTCGTCGTCAATCGAGTAGGTACCGGCAATTTTGGTTTCATCCTGGATTGCAATACCGATATACAGGTCAGGATATGTTATTACCTCTGTTTCTGCATCATAATCCTTGTACAAGTTCAGTTGCCAGATACCTTGCGTAGCAATCAAGCCTGCCTCTGCATAATCAACATCAATAACGATGGTCTCGGGCTCGGGACGCTCAGCACGTGCTACAGAAACGAAGATACCATTCTTAACTTGCGGAGCACCGTTGTACTCGGTGTAGATAGCCAAGATGGTGAGCGTATCACCGGCAAGTACGTCAAGTGACTCAAACTGTTTGCTCTCGCCTTCTGCGGTCAGCACACCATATACATAAACTTGTGATGTAGCATCGGACAGATACAGGTTACCATAGGTCGTGTTAACGATGGTGTCAACCACACCGGTCAGGATGCAAGTGTCCTTCATATTCTTAAGCGCAAGGAACTCAGCGATGGTCTTCTCACCAAGGTTCTGAGCAGGAGCGCTCTTCTCAAGAATTACGTATGTGCAACCTGCAGCAAACTCCGGAGTAGTGTTGTATTTGGTCAGTTTACCGGTAACGGCAACCTTGTCGCCCACAGCAGGAGCATCCTCAGCCGAAGCGCAAACAGCTCGATACGCCTCAAGCACATTGCCACCATTAGCCTCGTCTGCCATCCAGAAGGAGATGTTGCCAAATTGTGCATTGAAAGCAGTGGCGATAGATGTTACATACCCCTCGATGGTGTATTCAGCGCCATCGTTGTAAAGGTCGTTGTTATTCTCTACAGAGAGAGCAGCTTGAGCAGCCTCAGCGCAGGTGGTCGGACCTTCTATCTGCTCGTCTTCGGGGATGAAATCAAAGCCGTAGAAGTTAACACCATTTACGGGGTAGCTCATACGGTAGGTAACACCGGCATTCAGGCTGGCAGAGTACTTCGGATAAACCTTCGTGGAAGTAGTATCAGTCAGCGGTACTACTACAGCAGCAGACTCCAACAGAAGTTGATTGAAGACAGTGTCATTTCCGTTCGTAATAACCACATTACGATCAGTAGCGCTGTTGCTGCCGGTACGTGCCATAATATAGAGCTGACCGTCTTTAGCTACATTTATATTGATGTAGTTCTTGGAGGACGAAGACTTACCACCGGTTTTCAGACGCGAGCTGAGTTTAACATATTCTTCAGCCGTACCAAAATTGGCATCGTTGAGGTCAATAGCGACCTTACTATCCGGATCAATGAGCGTAAGGGTAAGTAGGCTATCTTTGTCAGCAAACACAGCGTTGTTGCTCCATGTGCCTTTTTCTACAGCAGAGTCACCGAAAGTGATCATAGCAGCGGGTTCTACTACCGGCTCGATCGGTTCAACGTATTTCTTCACTTCAACGAAGATAGCGTTCTTAGCCTGCGGTTTGCCGTTGTACTCATTGTAGATAGCGAGTACGGTCAGGGTATCATTCTCAGCTACGCCCAGTTCAGCGAATTTCTTGCTCTCTCCGGCAGGAGTCAGCAGACCGTATACATATACAGTGTCGGTAGCGTCAATGAGATCGAAGTTACCATACTCAGCATTGGCAATATTCGATACAATACCTGTCAGAATGCAGGTGTCCTTAGTATTCTTCAGTTCGAGGAACTCGGAGATAGTTTTTGCACCCAGGTTCTGTGCGGGAGCAACCTCTTCACCTTTAGCCAGGATGCCGAACGTGCCACCGGCCTTGGTCTCGGGAATAGTTACATCGTTCTTGGTGTACTTGGTTAGGTTACCTTTTACCCAAACCAGTGCGCCAACAGTAGGAGCCTCGGCAGCAGTCTCACACTTAACGCGGTAAGCCTCAAAAGTATTGGCACCACCTTTGGTGTCAGACATCCAGAACGAAACGTTCTTGAAACTTGACCATTCCTCAACCATCTCGGTTACATAGCCCTTAATAATCACCTCGTCGGTCTTGCCGGCCAGTGCTTGTTCAGCAGCCTCAGCGCATGTCAGTGTGTCAGCAGGAGTAACGACAGGATCAGGATCGCCACCGCCCTGGCTGGCTTCGCCGAGTGTAACCTCAATCTTATAAACACGCATCTGCTTAGTGACGCTCAAGGTAACGCTATTGGCGCCAATGTTCTCAACAACCACCAGCGGATCAGCGAGCGTAGCTTTCTCTGTTACTTCAGCGTACGAAGATCCGGTCGTAACCGTACCCTTGTCAGCACTAAGCGTGAAAGGAACTTTGTGAGCCTTACCGGCAATCACAACTTTCTCAATCTTGTTCGTAGCAGAAGATAGTTTCAGTGTTTGGCTGGCAAACACGCGGAAGTCAGCAGGAGTAGTTACGCCATTGTTCTCACTGGCAGCATTAAGCGTTCCGTGATAAGCGACACCGATACCTTGGATTGTCAAGTTGATGTCCGTCTCGGTCGTTTGCGGCGTTTGTGTAGCCGGATCAAGCGTCACAACATCAGCCATCATGCTGCCTGCGAATAGCACGGCAGCCAAAAAAGAAAAGATCTTTTTCATAATGAATTTATTTGGTTAAACACAAATGAGTTAGCCTATTTTGAGTACACTTCTATAGATTCGTTTAGCCTATCTTTTACAAAGGTACGTTTTTTTTTTGACAAAAACAAATATTATTCACTTTTTGTCATAAATGAATAGATTTTGCAAAACCAATTGACCAATTAGCCCACCCTGCTATCTATGCCCAAAAACAGAGGCGCCATTGCGACGCCTCTGTTACCAATCAACTTATTAAACAATGCTACAGCAGCATTTACTTCTTTGCACCGAGATTATCGATAGCAAAATACAACGGCGTTGTCACACCATAGGTGTTCTTCTTCGAACTGGTCAAAGCAAACTTCAGTGCATCCACCTTGCCCAGAGTGCTCAGGTCAACGTAGGTCCAATCCTTGATATACTCCGTGCCCTTGGCAAGCTCCACACGTACCTGGCTGTTAGCATCTACGCCATTCAGCGAACCGGTGATTGTCAGCGTAAAATAGTCGTTTGCGCCAAACGGTGCACCATTGTCGTCCGACATACCATCACCGTTCACAATGGCATCAACCACCCACGGCGTGTTGCATACGTACATGCCCGGCACAACAGAGGCTTTCTTCAGCAGCACACTGTCCAGACCGGCATACGAGCTTGTCCATACGACAAAGTTCTTACCGGCATAAGCACCACCCTTGGCGGACATATCATTCTGATAGTCACCATTGTACTTGTTGCCCGTGCGGTTGCTGACCACATTGCCGAAATAGTACGTACCATAGTCTGATACGCTCACCTCCTGCTGGAACACAAAGTCACCACTGGCAAACGTGCCGCTCTGGTTGAGGTGATACACACTCTCCGAGGCAAGCTCGATGTTCTCAAAGTCGGCTACCTGCAGTGCCTGCTCAGGCTCCTGCTGCTGGCATGCAACCATCAGCATGGCGACGGCTGCTACTAAAAATAATGATTTTTTCATCTTTTAATTGTTTTTTAATTAATAAATATTGTTTATTTTGATTCCTAATGGATTATATTCCTTTCCGTCCCGTATGATGACCAGTTGTCCACGGTGCATTAGTTTCGCCACCTTGCCGGTGTTGTTGTCCGTTCTGTATCCTTCGACGCCTGCAGCGACAGCCTCGGGGTGAAGGTCACGTGCGCCGATGATCTCGGTGGAGGTCTCACCTACGGAGCCACATTGCTGGTGCAAAGCCGTATAGACCTTTACAAAATCAATCGCTGGAAGGTGTACCGGCGAACCATCATTGTTTACCGCCCAATCGATGTCCAGTTGTGCCTCGTCAGCATCATTGGGATGATTGTCAGCGTACCCGTAGGCGTAGGGGTAGAATATATACTGCTCGTTTAGGTATCTGTAGTTGTCGGGCAGTCGCGCCCCTGTGAACGACAGCGTTTCACCTGCCCATAGCGGATAGAAACTATGCTTGTGGTAAGGGTTGACGGCAATCACGCCTCTGTGCTGCTCGTTGTCCCTCCACGGCACATCCGCCCAATCCTCCGTGCGGGCGTACACCACTTTGTAGTTATGGCGCGTCTGCGGATTGTTGTATTCCGAACCTGCCAGTTCGTACCACATATCGTCGGGTTTGCCGTTGCCGTTGACATCCACGCTCACCATCACAATCCCCGGCTCACTTGAACCGCCACCGGATGGCCCTGCCTCTTTGTCAGAATAGAAAGAGTTGCCCTCCACCACCAAGTCGCACGTGCCGCCGGCGTTCACCACCGGATGGTCAAACCCGAATACCACATAACCTCCCCAGCCGCCAAGACTAATCATGCCGCGGTTGTTATCCGCTATTGCCTCCTCCGCCTTACGGCACATTGCAGCGGCGTCATCACCGGTCTCGTACTCCGGCAGTTCGTTAACAAACTGCCCCGGGGCGGGCATATATTCGTACACACGATGGATATATGGCGAGTTCTGAGCCATGAGAGATGCCAAATGCATGATGCATAATGAGGTAAGCAGTATTCGTTTCATTGTTGTATAATTTTCGTGATGGTGTGATGGTGTGATGTCGTCATCGCGGGATGGCGTCATCGCGTCATCGCGTGATGGCGTGATGGCGGGATTGGGTCAGAAATGCAATCTGTGCCGGTATATCTCCTGTCCGCACCGACCACTTCAATGTGCCGTCGGGTGCATAGCAATGCAGCATGCCGGGATTGACGTAATTCTTTGCATCCGACACGTAGATATCCCTTGTCAGCGGATTTACCTTGACGCAGTAAGGTTTTTGTATCTGCGTCTCTGTCCCGTCGGTGATAAAGTTGCGGTTGAGCGTCTCATGCGTACGTGTGTTGATTATGGTATAAGTGACCACATCCTCGTAGCGGATATAATCCCACGCCGTGGCGCAGGCGTAGAGTGAGTCGCCCACTATATCCATCGCTGACACGGCTACATCCAGCGAATCCGTTACTTGGTCAGTATGCGGGTCAATGCAGTACAGTTTGGCTGGCGTATTATAGTAGTCGCCACGCGAGCTGACCCATAGCTTGCCGTACTTGTCAGCACGTACGCGCCACAGGTTCTTAGCCACGGTGATACGTTTCGCTTCAGTGAAGGTAGCAAGATCAATCACCGATACGGTACTGTCGTAGTCCGGCTGCATGTACCCACCGGAGTTAGCTACATACAGTTTGCCGTTTGCTACTGCCAGTTCGTCGGGCTGATAGCCCACCAGACAGGTGCCGTTGATCTGCAAGTCGGCTGTATCAATGCGCGCCACGTAGCCAATCTGCGCACGCGAGGCGTCAGTAGAAACAGGGCCGGCATACGAACTGACGTAGGCATATTGTCCGTCAAACGTGATGTAACGGCAGTTGGGTATATCTACCTGCCCTATGCGCCGGCACGTGCGCGCATCAAGCACCTCGACCTTGTTGGAACAGTTGATCACGGCGTACATACGGCTGCCATAGATCTTCAGATCATTGCCCACATCACCAAGTTCTTTCGGCACGTCAGGATTCGCCTCGGCGTAGATATTCCTGCTATACGTGGCTGTGGCGTAGTCGTAGTAGTCAAGCGTGGCTTTGTTGCTGCCCATGTTTCCCTCGTTGAGCAGGTAGAAACCTGTTATCTCATTACGCACGGTATCGCCGTGTTGCTCCTCTTCCACAGGAATGACAGGCTCGTCGTGGCGGCAGGAGGTAAATAAGACCGCTGTCGCTGACAGAAGAGAGAACGCTGACGCTGATAGAAGTCTATGTACAAATGCTATCATAATATCCTTTCAATTTACTTAAATGGTTATTCGTATTATACCCTTGCCATTGATACCGGGCATGGGGTAGTTGAGTATGATGTCGTACTGCTGGTTGAGCAGGTTATTGATCTCAATGGCGAAATGCAGTCGTGGTCGGGTAGGTAAATCATAACTGATGCTGACATCATGCGTGTACCAGGGCTGCTCGTGGTTGGCGGGGATGTTCGCGCTATTATGATAGCGTTCGCCCACATACACGAATGCATAATTAACACTCAACCCGCGCCACATCATATTGACCGTTGCGCTACCCGAATGCCAAGGGATATATGCAATCTGTCCGCCGTAGGTCATCTCATTGGGGTCAGTCAGGTCCTGTGCTTTCTGATAGGTGTAGGCAGCGGCAACCGTCAGCAGCACATCGTGCGTCAGATCGAAGGTGGTAGAGGCGTTGATGTCACAGCCGCGGATCTCTACATACCCGAGGTTCATCATCTGCCAGCGGTACTGACCGTTGCCCTTGGGGATGGCTACAATCTTGTTCTTGACCTGATTGAAATATCCGTCCGCCTTGACGCTCACCGCGCGGCACACGCCATCCTGCCACCGTTTGTCGTACTGAACACCACCATCGTACTGCGTCGTATATTCGGGCAGAAGGGAGATATTACCCACATCGGTGTAGTACAGATCGTTGAACGTAGGCATACGGAAGATGCGTTTGTAATAGGCGCGCAGGAAGAACTCCTCGCGCAAGACAGGCTGATAACTGAGGAACACGGCAGGCGTGAACTGAGGTTTCTGCTTGTACGCCGTCGGCGTGGTGAGAGTGGGCTGATGAATCTTATCGAAGATAAATGTCCCCAGAACAGATGCTTGTGCTTTCAGATACTTCCAGTACACCTGCGTAGCCGCAGCAGCAAGCACGGTGTTGCGCTCGGGGAAGACGAAATTGGCAAGGTTGCCGTCGAGGTAGTTCCATTGCCAGTCGGCAGATAGCGATATATCCCAATTGACCATTTCAATATATTGACGTGTCGAATGGTCGATATTCCTGAAAACGCTGTTTTGCCCTAACAGTGCTACCCTGTGCGCCATACTCAGATAGACCTCCTGCTGCGTGAACACGTTGTCGATATACATCAGTGTTGTATCGGGGTTGAGGTAACGCATGCGGTCGTTGCTATACTTCGCGTTCACCTGCACATCGTAACCTCGTGTCACACGTTGTGTGAAGTTACCTTGCACAAACGCGTTTCTGTCCCATTGGCGCTGGCTGTTCGTCCAGACGTTGTTCACTATAGCACCGGGTATGCCTTTCTCGCTCTGGTAGTAGTAGCCCTTGATGTGCCACTTGCCTTCAGGCAGGTACCCGAACACGCCGACCTCGGCACGTCCGGCTTGCACATCGCCGTTATGGCGGACAGCCGTCGTGTCCCATGCGACAGTGCCGTTGGGCAGCACTCGTCTGTAGCGGAAGTGATAGCGTCCGTGAGCATACGTATATTCGGCATTGGCGGAGAGGTGAATGCTCTCCGTCAGTTTCTGCTCGTACAAGATGGAAGGGTTAGCCAGCCCGAACGTACCGGCTTTCATTGTGATGCTCAGGTTGTAGGTCTTGCCATCGTTGAACCGCGGACGTCGCGTCTTCAGGTACAACGTGCCCGCACTGCCATAATCCTTGGCAGGCTGGAAGATTTCGGACTTCTGACCGTTGTACAGGGCTATCTCTTCGATGTTGTCCATCGAGAACTTACCCAGATCAACTGTGCCGTTCTGTGCGTTGCCTATCTCAATGCCATCGTAGAACACCCCCAGATGATTGCTGCCCATCGAGCGCACATCAATCGTCTTCATGCTGCCTACGCCACCATAATCCTTGATCTGCACGCCCGAGAAGTACCGCACGGCATCCGCCACACTCTGTGTGCTCAACGCCTGCAGACGGCTGCCACTGAGTTTCTGCACAGGTATGACAGGCTCTTCTCTCCGTCGGGCAGTAACCTCCACCTCATTCAGATTAAACTGATGAGTCAGGCTGTCAAGGTCAGATGCCGATACAACAGAAACGGCTACTGCCTGAACAGCAGTGCACACAACAAAAGATACTATGAGAAATAGCGAACGTCTCATTCTGACCATCCTAATCCTCGAGGACCTAACGTCAACGTACGCAAGGTTTTCTGACTTACTCCGCGGTTCAGCGCCTTCCCACCTCAATGGCAGTGACATAATGCCGAACCGTTGTCTGGAGATAACAGCAGCGGGTCTGTACAGGAATGGACAGCTAAATGGTAAATGTCTTCACCTGTTTCCCTTTATCGTACGTGGCAGCAAAGGTACAAAAAAAAATCCACATTTGCAAATTTATGTGGATTTTTTTTACTTTATATCTTCGGAAACTAATTACTTAACAAGTTCACCCTGTGCATTGAACTGTTTTCCATCAGGCATGACGATGTACAACATGCCACTTTCTATGCGTTTGACGGGCTGAAGGTTGCCGAAAGTGTTACCTACTCCTGTTCCCTGACTTGGTGCTACACCGCCGAAGTTATCCAGACAGAAATATGTCGGTGTTGTGAATCCGTAGGCATCGGATTTGGTGGTGTACATCTCAAACTCCAGACGGGTCACTGCACCCAGCGAACTCAAGTCAAGCCACTTCCACTCCGCAAGGGCAAAATGGTCGTTTTCATCCGCACTGCGGTAATCGGCAAGGTAGAACACAACTTCACCTGTTGCTGTCTCGCCATTATAGCCCTTGATTGTCAGACTCAGATAGTCACCTTCACCAAAGGCTTCGTTGGCATAATCGCCATGCAGAATAGCATCCATCGTATATGCGCTGTTCGTTACATAGAATCCGGTCACGGTCCTTGCTGCTGTATATGTCAGGCTGATCGGGTCTTTGTAACCGGCATACCATGTTGACGGAGCGGAATAGTAAGCAACGGCAAAGTTGTTACCTTCGTATGCACCGCCTGACGCTGAACGGAACTGGTCGGTCATATATTCGCCTTTTGCCTGATTGGATCTGTCGGCACTGATCACATAACCGTTGAAGGCGTTGTATGCCTTGTTCGGCACATTGGCAAAAGCATACCCACCGCTATACAAAGCGGTCTCGACGCCGTCAGCCCATGCCTGATCTACCATCTTGTGCCCGCCCTGAGGTAACGTATATTCCTCAAAGGTGGCGGCATCGGTAGTCTCTACCAGCACGTGCGCCGATACGTAGGCGTCCTGACCGAACCTGTCAGTAACGTGGCAGATATATTCTGTTGCACGCATAGCGGTGGTGTTCAGCGTTGCCTCATGACCAATCTCGGTGCCGGTAAACGCAGTGCGCCATGAGTAGGTATAAGGTTTAGCCTGCTCGTACTCCGTTGCCAATGTAGCAGTCAGCGTGAGTGCCGCATCAGCAGATACCGTCTGTTTGGCGATAGCGTTCAACACTACGGGACGCAGCGTCCAGAGTGTAGTGAATAACTCTGTGGCAGTAACCGCAGCAGCCGCGTCACCCAGTGGCGAAAGAGTTACGACATACGCCTTGTAAGCCGTCTCTTCGTTCAGACCCTTGATAGTAATACTTGCCTCGGCATCCTTTTGCAACGTCAGTTCGGCACCTTGTGCTATAACGGTTTCAATACTCGGAGCCTCGGCATCGGCAGCCAGCACAAGCACGCGTGCCGTACCGATATTATCCGCCTTGACTACTATATCCGCCAGACTATCCTTCACATTCAGCACAGCAGGGTACCTTTCTGCCAATGCCGGTACGCGGAACAAGTCGGCGTCGTACTCGTACGCTCCGATGGTGGGCACAGCGGCACGCAACTTACCGGTGATGTCGGTGGTGATACCGGCAACAGGTGTTGCACTAACCAGACCGCCTGCCTCACGCAGCAGTAACAGCGTATTTGATGCAAAGACGGCTTTCTCGTTCAGGTTGGCATCTTCGTCTGTAGCACCTACAGCAGTCTGCCAGTCGGCAAAGGCGGCATTCGAGTTATTGATGTTGCCGCTCTCGCTGTAGAGAGCATTGTGGCTGTACGTACCTTTCACACCGAAGATGGCATTGCCTGTATTGATGTTCTGGATAAGGTTGTTTGTGGCTGTCAGTTGCAAGTTGCTGAAGTTCTCCAACCATAATGCCGATGTTGTTGAGTACGTTCCGTTGATAAGCAGCGTGTTGTAACTCATGTTCACCTCGCGTTGCCATTTGAAGCGTAAGCACGAACCGGCACTATTGGCACTGCTTTCTACATAGATGGCGTTGTTATATACATCCACCTTGGTGCCCTCAGCGCAGTTCGTCTGTCCGTTGGTGGCAAAGTAAATAGCATTGGCATAGCCCGAACCGGTGCATTGCAGGGTAATAGTATTGCCTGCTATTACATAATGCCCTGACAACGAGCGAATATCCAAAGCACGTACCTCCGCATTGCCGGCATTAGTGATAGCGATGCTGTTATCCGTCACGGTCAGGTTGTTCAGGAAATTGGTGTAGATAACCAATTTCTCCTGACCGATGAACGTGTTACCGCTAATCACATAGTCGGTACGATACGGATGGGTGGCATAGCTGCCCTGCGTCAGGTTCAAGGCGTGATAGCCGCCGATGAACGTGGAGTGCCGGATGGTAAGATAATTGCAGTTGGCGTTGTCAGCATCTTCGGATATGACGCGTACCAGTTGCATGTTCTGCGAAGTGCCAAAATCGGTCTGATCGGTAGTCAGCACACAACTGTCAATCGTGACGTGCATACTCATGTTCTTGAGCACAAGGCAAGAGGCGTAGCCCTCCTTGTTGCTCTTGAAGGTGATGTTCTTCAGCGTCAGGTAATCCATACCATTGATGGTCCACACGCCTTCGGTGTCAGAGGTGTTGTCGTTGCTGAAGACCACATCCGCGGCGTTACCGCTCTCAGCACAGAAGGTGATAGTAGCATCGGCTGATGTACCGGCAATCTCGCTGAGTACGACCTGTTCGTTGTAGGTGCCAGAGGCTATCATGAATACCACATCGCCCTCTACGCCTAATACCTCCATTGCATCCACCGCATTGGTTATGGTGTGGAAGTCAGCCAACGCATCGTTGCCGATGTAGTACGTACCCTTCATGCCATGAGCCAGTTTGGTTTGTGCAACAATGGTTTGAGCAGGCGTAAAGGCTGTCTGACCGCTATATACGGCTGTCAACTGCACGCTCATCACATCGTTGTCATCAGCCTCGGCGGAAGCGTCTGCCACTACCCAGAAATAGTATGTTCCGCGCTCGTTGACGGTATAGGCTGCGGTCAACTCGTTCTGGTTGGAGAAGGTGGCGATAGTGCCGGTAGCATAGTAACGGATGTTCTGTGCAAAAGCATTCGCCTCAACCGCCAGTCTGTCAATCGTGATGGGCGTACGGTCGCCGGTAACGGTAACTGCCACACGCAGCATCTGCAGGTCTCTGGCACCTACCGTCTGCATATCAGAGGCTACAGAGGTAGCCTCTACCTCGGTGATAGTCAAGTTAGTAAGCAGGTGTTGGCGCACCTCAAACTCCCACCCCTCGTTGGCATTGCCGTAACTTTGGTCTTTGAAATAGATGGTCAATGCGCCATCCTCGGCTGACGATATATACACATCACCGACAAACTTCTCCGGATTGCTGTAGTTGTACTCCACTGTAGCATCCGCATCGCCCTCGTGCGACTTGCCGTAGTAGATCTTCACCGGCGCGCCGTTGCTGAGCTTGTAGTTCTTCACTTCCACCTCCACGGCGTAACCTTCGTTGGCAGGCACAAAAGTGATATAACCTTCTATGTTCTTGGTATAGTTGCCATCCGCTCCGCCATCGTCGTAGAACATCAGGCTGTTTTCGCCGATGGTCACCGTACCGTTGTCGCCGGCTTGCAGGTAACGCACGTTCTTCACCGTACGGCTGCCTTCGGGATCGCCGTCGGCAATGGCTTGGGCATTGCCGCTCAGAGTAACACTCTTCAGTGCGGCATCAACAGCAGTCTCGACCGTAGCATCGGCTTTGATGTCTGCGACAACGACAAAAGCATTGTCGTATTCAGCGAGTGTAGCAGGTGTCTCCAATGTCAGTGTCACCTGTGCCGCTGCGGCAGCCTGTGCCAGCACGTTCTCGCCTTGCAGCAGATAGATAGTCTCAACATTGTTTTCCGTGCCTTTCATGTCAACGGTCAGTGCATCCACGGTCAGCGGATTGAGCGTACCCAAGGTTTGCAGGTTGAGGTCCAGAAGTGCTGCTTTCTGCTCGCCCAACTGCACAAGTTTCGAGCTCGCCTGACTAACGCTGACACCCTCCAACTGCATGTTCTGCAACTTGTATTCCTTGACTGTCGCATGCCACCCCTCGCCATTGTAATATGTGGAGGTCGTGTTGGGGTTGAATACGATAGTGATCGCGCCGTCGGCTGCTGTAGAACGAATCTGCGTAGGTTTCTTCCCGTTGGCATCCAGTTCCCATAGTTTGTCACCACTCGTGCCTTCGCCTGCATATACAATATATTTAGCGCGCGTGCCGTAATAGGAACTTGAGGAATAATAGGCATCAAAGTCCGCATAATCTATCTGGATGACGTACCCCTCATGTATCGGCTTGAATACCACCGTCTGGTCGCAATCCTCGGCCTTGTACTTCGTGCTGTACTCGTTGGCTACGGTATGGGTATATTGCCACTCGCCCTGAATGTTGAATACCTGACTGCCACACGCCTGTACGGCTTCGTTCATGATGGTCAGTTGTCCGTCAGCCGCAGCGAACGAGGCATACTCCGTGCCGTTGGTGAACAGCAGTTTCTCAAGTGCCACATCTACAGCCATGCCATTCTCAGCCAAGGTGTGGATGTCATATACGAGCCACAGGTAGTTCTCGCCCTCGCGGAAACTTACGCTGTTGGCGGCTGCCAGTGTTACTTTGTTGTCAGCGATGGCTACCTCACCCAATAGGTTACTTGTAGCAAAACTGTTGCTCTTGGTGTAGTACAGTTTGGCTTTGGCGAGTTGCGTATTGGTATTGTTGGTATTGAACAGCAACTCCTTCACTGCCAGAGCCGGCTCAGTCTCTACTGTTGTCACCTTCAGCGAGGCTATCAGCACATCTTCTGCTCCGGCTGATACGGTGGTGCCGGTCTGCTTGGTTGCCTCTACACTGCTTACCGTCATAGCCTGAGGCATGAACTCACTGACTACGGCTTCCCAACCGGCTTTGAGGTTGGAGTCGTAAGATACATTGTTCTTGTGCGTGATCGTCAGTTTGCCGTCAGCGGCGGTACTCTTGATCACAATGTCCGACTTGCTTGATGCCTCTGCTTGTGTCAGTTGCCACAACAGGTCTTTTTCGTCCGTGCTGTTGCCATTATACACCTTGATATAATCGACATACCCCGTAGAGTTGGCTGCATAATCGGTGTAGAAGACATCTATCTCCTTAAACGTCAACTGCACTTTCTTTCCTTCCGTGGCAGGCGCGAACACTACCTTACCGTCAAAGCCCTTGACAACCTTGCCGTCCTTACCGCCTTCGTCGTAGAACTTTGTATCCTGTGCGATGCTATAGGTTGCATCCGTTGCCATCAGGTACATCGGCTGTACCGTCAGTGTGACAGCCGCAGCCGGAATAAATGCCGTAAATCCGCCTGCTGTGGCAATGCCGGTCACATTCACCGATGCTGTCGCATTGAATGCTGCCGAAGTCATAACATCACCGCCCAGACAGAACAGGTTGGCACCATTGCTCAGCGAGTACGAGTCAGTCAGGGTATAGGTATATACCCCTTCCAATTCAGTAATAGTGCCAGCCACTTCGGTCAAACCTGCCACCGAGGCTGACTGACCGGCATACAGTTTCAGAGCAGTTGCATCAATCACCGCTGCATTGGTGCATGTAAAAGTCAGCGATTGCAGTTTGTCGGGTGAAGAGTAGCCCTCTGTCGTTATTCCAAATCCTGCTACACCTACGCCCTGCTTGCCTGCCCAAATCTCACCGTCTACAAAATCGTTATTACCCGAAGCGGCCTTGACGGTCATGCTCTCCAGCAACACCTCCTCAACCGTAGCTTTCCAGTAAGACTCTTTGGGGGAAGGATCTTTTGAATACAGGCACACCGACAGACAGCCGTCCGCCGAACCGGAGATATACGTTGGCAGCGGGGTGACAGCACCGTCACCGGGAATGTAAGCAAGCTGGTTTGCATTTGCAGCAAAACTGCCAGACGGATTGCCACTCGTGGGATACGTTGTCCCATCTACATCATACTGACCGTTGTAAAGACGCAAGTAAACATCATACGAGGCACTATACCTGGTCAGGTTCAACTCCTCAAAACTTATCTTAATCGAATAGCCCTCTGTGGCAGGCTTGAAGATAACTGTTGAGAATGCTGATTGCGTAAAATGAGTATCTGCTCCCTTGAAATCATAAAAGGTTATCGGAGCATCTTTCGACACCACTTTTGTGTCGTAACCGTACTGCGGCATCAGGTAATCCTCAGCTGCCGCTGTGCCGCTTAGCCAACTCATGGCAAAGACGGCAAAATACATAAGTAGTTTTTTCATAAGCATATCATTGTTTAATTCACTGCTTCACCTTTCACTTCCAAACAAGACACGTAGGAGCAACCTGCCTCACGGCAAGTTGCTCCTGCATAACACCCAATAATGATTGGCAGAAGAAATGATGAGTGTATGTTGTCCTGTTGCGCATTGTGCATTGCATTGCTTGCGTCACAAGACTACACTATCGAACCATACACACGTGAAAACTGCGCAGAATATGCGCTGCTGTATCCGTTCGTCTCCAGTCCGCGGGAGTCTTGTGAACGCTCAACCACGGCAGGTCTTCTGACTTATCCCTCGTCTTGTCGCCTTCCCACCTCGCAATCATAGAATGAATCAGAGGCAGTGGCTTGATGACAAAACATCAACAGGAATCACAGCAGCGGGTCTGTACAGGAATGGACATCCAAATGGTAAATGTCTTCACCTGTTTCCCTCTTAGCTTTTTGACGGGGCAACTTATCGCGTAAAGCACCACCGCAAAAGAACCGTAGTCGGTATGTTATTATTGTTAATTTATAATTTTACTTCACTATTCGTGAGATTCGTATCGTTCTTTCAATTTTCAATTCGTTACATACGGCAACAAGCGGTATGTAAGGTACCCTGCATACACCAGCAGCAGGATAGCACCGCCCCAGCGCTTGATCTGGCGCTCTTTGTTCGTCTTCACAAACAGCCACACCAGTATACTGCCAACGGCTGCAGCCCACGCATCGACATTGATGCCGTCGTATGCCGGCAACGGACGAATAGCAGCACTCGTACCTAAGATAAAGAACACATTGAAGATGTTCGAACCAATCACGTTACCTAACGCTATATCGCTATTGTGCTTGAAGGCCGCCATCGCGGATGTGGCCAACTCAGGCAACGATGTACCTAACGCTACGATCGTCAAGCCGATGATAGCCTCCGATACACCAAGGTTGGTGGCTATCTGTACTGCCGAACGAACGATCATTTCACCGCCTACCACCAGACCTGCCAAACCGGCTACCACCAGCAGGATTGCCATTACTATACCCATCGGCTTGGCAGCACACACGCTGTCACCGGCCTCATCAGGATGATCCTTCGCGTGACGGAACGTGTTGAACAGGAAGTACACGAACATCACCAGCAGAATGATGCCGCCCATACGCGTTATACCTTGGCTCTGCTCGCCGAAAGGAGACTGAACCGACACGCATGCAAACACCAGCACACCGGCTATTATTGACAATGGTATGTCAAAGTCGCGCGAACGCTTCTGCGATGTTACAGGCCATATCAGGGCTGTCACACCTAAGATTACAAATGTATTGATGATGTTCGAGCCTAAGATATTCGTTATCGCCAGATCAGTCGAACCTTCGGCCACCGACACCATGTTCACCACAAACTCAGGCATCGAGGTGCCAAATGCCACTACCGTCAAACCGATCACCAAATCACTGATGCCGAATCGCTTGGCCACAGCCGAAGCACCATCCACCAGCCAGTCTGCACCTTTCACCAGCAACACCAATCCCACCACCAACATCGCTGTCAGCAGATAGGGGTTACCCAGACAATATGTTAATATCTTTTCCATACAAATGCGGTCTTTCTCACACATTGAACAGGAAGTGCATTATATCGCCATCCTGCACCACATAATCCTTCCCTTCCACTGCCAGCTTGCCTGCCTGACGGCATGCTGCCTCACCGCCCAAGGTGATAAAATCTTCATACTTGATTACCTCCGCGCGAATGAACCCGCGCTCAAAATCCGTGTGGATCACACCGGCACATTGCGGCGCTTTCGCTCCGGCGCGGAACGTCCAGGCGCGTACCTCGTCGCTGCCCGCTGTCAGGAACGTACGCAGGTTCAGCAACGCGTACGCCGCCTTGATCAGCCTGTTCACACCCGACTCCTGCAAGCCTATCTCCTCCAGAAACATCTGGCGCTCATCGTATGTCTCCAACTCCGCTATCTCGCTCTCTATCTTAGCTGCCACCACCAGCACCTCTGCCTGCTCATCTTTCACCGCCTCACGCACCTGATCGACATAAGCATTGCCGCGCACTGCCGAACCTTCGTCCACGTTGCACACATACAACACTGGCTTGTTCGTCAGCAGAAACAGATCGTGGGCCGCCAACTCTTCCTCTTTGTTCTGCAGCTCTACGGTGCGTGCCGACTTACCCTGCGACAACGCATCTCTGTAGCGCAGATACAATTCCAACGCCACCTTTGCCTGCTTGTCGCCGCCTACACGCACCTGCTTCTCTATCTTCTGTATGCGGCTCTCTATGGTCTCCAGGTCCTTCAACTGAAGCTCCGCATCAATCACCTCCTTGTCGCGCACCGGATCAACACTGCCGTCAACATGGATAACATTGCCGTCGTCAAAACAACGCAACACATGGATGATGGCGTCAGTCTCACGGATGTTCGCAAGAAACTTGTTCCCCAACCCCTCACCGTTGCTCGCTCCCTTTACCAGTCCCGCTATATCCACTATCTCCATCGTTGTGGGTATCACACCGCGCTCAGGGTGACACAACTCGCCTAACTTATTCAAACGCTCGTCAGGAACGGTGATCACGCCTAAGTTGGGCTCTATCGTACAAAAGGGAAAATTAGCCGATTGCGCCTTCGCGTTGCTCAGGCAGTTAAACAAAGTGGATTTGCCCACATTAGGCAATCCTACTATACCGCATTGTAATGACATTATCTATCTGTTTAGTACCTATAAGGCTTTCATCCGCCTATTAGGCTGTTTATCCAAAACGATTATCAAAATCCCGAATACACCACTTCCAACTCAAGGTTGTTCAAGGGGTGCTGCGCACTGTATATCTCCGTCGCGGTCAGCGATTGGTTGTACTCTATCTCTACCGAGGCGGATGCCGCCGTGGCTGTCGTGGTCGTGGTGGTCGAACCTACGGTGATCGGCACGAGCCACATATCCAGCGTGCCGTATCTGTCTTCACGCAATTGAGCCGTCAGCAGCGTGGACAAGTCAAACTCGTACGAGTACGTCGTTATATCAAACGTATCTGTCACCGACTTTAGCACCGCGTACATCGCTATACTGTCGGATAGCACTATCTCATCGTTGAACAGCTTCTCAAGGTCACCTTTACGCACTAACAGCATCACCTCCGAGGGTTGCGCCCAATCATCACGCGTACGCTGCGAGGCACTGCCGCTGTACTTGTTCAGCACAGGCAAGGTCAACCGGGCACGGTTAACATACGGACGGCGAGTCCCAAGCGAACGAGTTATGGCCTCCTTCATCGCTGCCATCGGAAAAGATACCTGCGTATAGATATGGGCGGGCGAGATGATGAAGTTCGTATCCGTGTTCTGCTCCAACGCCTCCAGATCACTCTCCTGCCATACGTAACGGTTCAGCTGACGAACCTCGCGGTTGGCGTACAAACCCTTCATATCCTGCTCTTTCACTGTCTCCACACCGGCGCGCTCATACGTAAAGTGGTAGTATATACCCACATTCACATCCAGCACACTCAGCAGCGTCGAACCGCCGAACTCGGTCGTCAGATACAAGCCCTTGAACAACTTGTTGAACGCATCCTGCGAACTGAAGTCATCTGCTGCAAACAGTTTCTTAGCCCACGTATCATTCAGCTTCAGCGTGATCGTAGGGATGTATTGCGAGGCGTAGTACGTACTGTCGGTATATCGCTTCGCCGTGATGATTGCCGGATGCTCCAGCATACGCGTCGAATCCTCCAGACTGCAATAATCCTCTATCGGAGCATCGCTGCGCAACGGTTCGTTATATACAAACGTACCGCGGTCCATCGCATACGCATTAATCAGCAGGGGAGCATTCTCATCACCCTGAGCGTAACGGTAATAGAGGAAGATGCATACCGAATCCAGCACAGCACTCTCCGGATATACAAATCCCACCGGACACGCCAGCTGAGTCAGCAGATCGGCGTGCAGGTGACCATACTTGCTGTCCAACTCACCCAACATAAACGAGTCGGGCGTTGCCGTCACGGCACCACCACGCACTAACGACGACGTCAAACGGAACGTATCAGCACGCACAACTACCGAATCTTCCGATTCCAGTACCGACGAACCGGCATCGATCACATCGTTCTTACATCCGGCTAACACGAACACCAGAATCGCTAATACCGATAATACAAACTCTATCTTATGTCTCATTGTTGGGAAAGCAAGTCATTGTACAGGGCTATATATTTGTCTGCTTCGGCAGCCGACAAATCATATATAGGTTTACCCCTGTTTGCTGCATAATTTACCAAACGCGCATTGTGCGTCGGCGTCGTGATGATTACCGCATCCGCATAGTCTATTGCCAAATGCATCAGATCCTCATAGCCTACCGGCAAACCGGCTATCGCACGCACATCACTGCCTAACACACCGTCTATCATCAGCTTGTCGGCAAAGTGCGAACCGAATGGCGTAGCATACGAGTTGTCGTCCAGCGATACGATCACCTTCGAGTCCGCAAAGAACGGAGTACTACCAAAGGCCTTCTTCACATACAACGGTACCAACGCGGACATCCAGCCAGAACATTGGACTATGCTCGGTGGCCAGCGTAACTTCTCTACCGTCTCAAGCACTCCGCGGCAAAAGAATATCGTACGCACATCGTTGTCCGAATATTCAACACCGAAAGCATCTTTCAATCCCCTGCGGTTATGGAACAAATCCTCGTTGTCTATAAAGTATATCTGCAACCGGGCTGTGGGGATACTCGCTACCTTGATCAGCAACGGATGATCCGTATCTTCTATCGACAGGTTCATGCCCGACAAACGTATCACATCATGCAACTGATGACGGCGCTCGTTGATCTCACCGAACTTGGGCATGAACGTACGCGACTCAAAACCGTTGCTCTGACTCAACTCAGGCAACATCCTATTCAGCAAACGCACAGGAGTCTGTTCCTCAAAAAACGGACTGATCTCCTGACTCACATACAATATTCGATTCGGTGTACTCATAACCAATCCTCCACATCACGTCAAATGCACAATTTTTGTCACTTTTATTTCTCAAAAAGGCACTTTTAGGGCGATTTTATCGCAAAGGTACAAAAAAAATTCGACTTTTGCAAATTTTTTGCCCAAAAAACTTTTAATTCTCGTATATTTTTTGTAATTTTGTAGGTTTTTTGAAAATAATCATTTCCTACAACGGAAAAATTGACGTTTTGAATAACTTTTATTCTATGCAGATAATAACCACCAAGGCAGAACTGGAACGTACCGTCCAAGCCTGCAAAATCAAAGGACAAACAATCGGTTTGGTACCAACCATGGGCGCACTGCACGAGGGACACGCTTCACTCGTACGCCGATGCGTCAGCGAGAACGATGTCACTTTCGTCAGCGTCTTTGTCAACCCTACGCAGTTCAACAACAAGGAGGACCTCGACAAGTACCCACGATCACTACAGCACGATGCCGAACTGCTTAACAGCATCGGCGCACACTTCGTCTTTGCTCCCGCACCCGAAGAGATGTACTCTGCCGACGAGATGAACAACACCTTCCGCTTCGACTTCAACGGACTCGACCTGGTCATGGAGGGCAAAATGCGACCGGGACACTTCAACGGAGTAGTACAAGTCGTATCACGGCTATTCTACCTCGTGCAACCTGACAGGGCGTACTTTGGCGAAAAAGACTACCAGCAACTCGCCATCATACATTTCATGGCTGAGCAATCAGAACTGGCTGGCACGTTCGGCAACATCAAGATCATCGGATGCCCCATCGTGCGCGAACAATCGGGACTCGCACTCTCTTCACGCAACCAGCGACTCTCAACCGACGAAAAGCAAACGGCCGTCGCCATCTCGCGCACGCTCTTCAACTCACTCATCTGGGCAAAACAACCCGGAGCTACAGTCGCCAATGTACAACAGCAAGTCATTGATACCATCAATGCAGTTCCGGGACTCGAGGTCGAGTACTACGAGATCGTGGATCAGTCCACACTCCTCCCAACCGACACGTTTGATCACGCCATAGGGTGTGTTACAGTCTATTGCGGACCCGTACGACTCATCGACAACATCAAGTACAACTGATTTTTTTACCCCGTACGTTACCTGCGCCAACTTCGATTTGCGCCAGACTGTATCAGGGTTTCATTTGGCTCAAATCGGGGGCGCTTCGGGCGCGTATCGGGCTCAAATCGGGGGCGCATCGGGCGCGTTTCGATGTCGCATCGGGCTCATCCTAGGGTTTACTCAACATTTTAGCAACTCAGCCTGAGGGTTTACACAAGCAAAAAATGCGGATACTAATCGACAAATACATACCTTTTCTGCAAGGCGTTCTTGACCGCTTTGCTGATGTCTGCTTCCTCGAACCCGAGCAGTTCACTCCTGCCGCCGTACGCGATGCCGATGCGCTCATCATTCGTACGCGCACGCGTTGCGATGCCCGACTGCTTGACGGCAGCCGTGTACGCTTTATCGCCACAGCTACCATCGGCACCGACCATATCGACCTCGATTATTGCCGCCAACAAGGCATAAACGTTGTCAGTTGCCCGGGCTGCAACGCTCAAGCCGTTTGCGACTATGTTGAAGAGGCTGTTTTGGATGTACTCGACCTGCGCACCCGGCATTATACGGCACACCTCTCCTTCGGCATTGTCGGAGCAGGGCACGTCGGCAAACGGGTCATACGCATGGCTGGCGATCACGGCTTTCATGTCGTGGTCAACGATCCGCCGCAAAACTTGAACGGCAACATCTTTGAGTGCGACATCATCTCGTTCCACACACCACTCACACGCGACGGACACTATCCCACTTACCATCTCTGCGACGAGGCTTTCCTCGCACGATGCAAACCCAATACACTGATTATCAATGCCGCACGAGGCGGAGTAGTCGACGAGCAGGCATTACTGCGCAGCACACAACCCTTTGTCATCGATACGTGGGAAGGCGAACCCGACATCAACCCGGAGGTGCTCAACAGGGCAATGCGCGCATCGTTCCACATTGCCGGCTACTCTGTCGCTGGCAAACGAAACGCTTCCAGAATGTGCCTCAAGGCTCTCTGCGAACAGTTCAGCCTACCTAAGTGCAAACTCAACACAACACCCCTTCCGCAAGGTGACAGCGAACCCGGGTGGCTCAAGCGCATAACGGATAGCCTGAAAGCTAACCCGACCCATTTCGAACAACTGCGCAAAGCTTATGTCCTGCGGTAGAACATAGTTTATCGTATAT
>JAFSPC010000033.1 GCA_017443075.1 Paludibacteraceae bacterium | reverse complement strand
CGTTTCTGCTCTAAGCAGATGCGCACGGATAATCCGCTGCACTGGGTGAGTATATGTACGCCTAACTATACACATGATGCATTTATCCGCTACGGTTTGCGCTTAGGCTGTGATGTCATTTGCGAAAAGCCACTCGTGCTCAACCCCTACAATATCGACAATCTGATGGAAATGGAGCAAGAGACAGGTCACAAAGCCTACACTATTCTGCAACTGCGTCTGCATGAGAAGATTCGCGAGTTGAAAGAAAAAGTAGAAAAAGAGAAACTGGCGAACCCGAACAAGATGTATGATGTTGATTTGACGTACATCACATCACGTGGTAAGTGGTACTACTCGTCGTGGAAAGGCGATGTACACAAGTCCGGCGGCATAGCCACGAACATCGGGGTGCACTTCTACGACATGTTGCAATGGGTGTTTGGCAGGGTGAAGCAGAACATCGTTCACGTGATGTCGTTCGACCGCGTGGCAGGGTACTTGGAGTTGGAGCATGCTCGCGTACGTTACTTCTTGAGCATCAATGCCGCATGCCTGCCGGATAACGCAGTGCAGGGCGAGAAACGAACCTATAGGACGTTGAGTATCAACGGCGAGGAATTTGAGTTCTCACAGGGCTTTACTGAGCTGCACACAGAGAGTTACAAGCAGATCCTTGCCGGCAATGGTTTCCGCATTGCCGAGGCGCGCAACTGTATAGAGACGGTGGCACAGATCCGCAGAGCCGAACCTATAGGTCTGGTGGGGGATTATCATCCGCTGGCCAAGTTGCCGTTGGCGCCTCATCCGTTTGGATGGGATGAGAAACGCTGACCGCACATTTACCAACATCTCGGAAAAGCGACATCTCGTAATAGCGAATCATGAAACGAAAAACAAATATACTCATCTTGTGCATGTTGGCGTTGGTGTTGAGTTCGTGCTTGACGTCGAAGAAAGTCAACCTGCTACAAGAGCCTGATGGAAAGGATATCCCGTCATACGTGGATACGCTTTCGTTTGAAGATTACCGAATCAGGACAGATGACCGGTTGTATATTCAGGTATATTCGGTTGATGCCGAACTGACTAAGTTGTTCAACCAAGGGATGAACGCCTCAACCATGCGTCAGCAGATGCGTAACGGCAGTGGCGACATGTACGGCACAAACGAGTTGTACTCGTATTTGGTGGATGACAATGGGAACATTCACTACCCGATGGTGGGCGATGTACCGGTGCGTGGTAAGACCACCCGCGAAGTCAAACACCTGTTGGAGGACGAGTTGTCGGGGCTGGTCAAGAGTGTGGGTAACTACTCGCTGATGTCGGTTGATGTGCAGGTTATCAATCGTTTCTTCTCGGTGATAGGTGCTGTTCAGAGTGCCCGTGTGCCGCTGATGAAAGAGAAATTGACCATCTTTGAGGCCTTGGCGTTGGCAGGCGACATAGCGGACTACGGCGACCACTCGAAGATTCGTATTGTACGCGAGATAGAGGGCGAGACTACCATCCGCACATTTGATGTACGCAGCAAGGATATAATCAACTCAGAGTTCTACTACATTGAGCCGAACGATGTTATTTACATACAATACATGCCGGGACACACGTTCGGCATCAACCATGTGACGACCACTATCTCGGTGGTGGCAACTACGGTATCGTTCGGAGGATTCATCTACGCACTGGTTCAACGGGCAATCAACGCAGCGAACCGTGCTAAAACATCGGGAGGGAAGTAAGATGAGAAATATTCAAAAGGTCTGGCACGCCCGACAGGGTAAAAACAATAGCAGAAAGATAGCGGCGCTGCTGATTATTGTTGCGTTTGTACTGACGGGTTGTTACTCCAACCGCCAGATTGGCTTGCTGCAGGAGCGCGACGGCATACCAACGTACGATTCTGTACCTTACGAGCCATACCGGCTGCATGTGAATGACGAGATCGTCTATCGCCTGATAACCATGGATATGACTATAGCCAAATCCCTGAACTCTGACCAGCAAACGACTACACAATACGCAACATCGTACCGCATCCAATCCGACGGCACAGTGGATATCCCGTTTCTGCCGCCTATCAAACTGGTGGGGCTGACCGAACGCGAGGCACAGGATACGGTACAAAGTTACTTTAGGCAGATCATCCCCGATGCGGATGTCAAACTGGCGTTGTACAACAAGTATTTCACCGTGTTAGGCGACCTGGGGTCGGGGCAGTACAAGATATACAAGGAGCGCATGACGATCTTCCAAGCCCTCGCAATGACGGGCGATGTGAACAACAAAGGCGACCGCAGGCACGTACGTATTGTTCGCCCGAACGGCAACGAACCGCCTGAGGTACTGGAGTTTGATATACGCTCCAAGTCTATCATCGACTCTAAGTATTACTACATTTATCCGAATGACCTTATCTATGTCAGTCGTGAACCCGGAGCATTCTACAAGTTACCGTCATACAGCGGATTTATCGGATTGATAACATCCTCGTTGGCACTATTGGTATCCGTACTGAACTATATACCGAATGTGAATTTTTAAGTAAAACAGATAGTTATGGCAGAGAATAACCCTTATAGCAATCCCTACGGCAATCCTTATAGCAATCCTTATAGCAATCCTTATAGCAACCCGTACGGCAATCCGTATGGCAGTCCGTATGCCAACCCTTATGGGGCGCAGCCGAACGTGCCTGACTCCGACAACGATGACGGAGGGTCTAAGATTGATATTATGGAGTGGGTGGTACGCTTCCTGCATTATTGGTACTTGTTTGCTATAGGTCTGGCAATAGCCTTCTCGTTGGCGATGCTCAAGAACCGCAAATGGATACCTGCGTACTATAGTTACGGCACAATTATCATCAAGCAGTCGTCGGGGTACGGAGCAAACCTGATGCGCGGCTTCAGTGTAGACGAAGGCATGAATGATCTCAACAACCAGGTACTGCGTCTGCGTTCGTATGATTTGATAGGCCGTACGGTCGATTCGCTGCCGTTCCTGAACGTGGAGTATATCACTATGGGGCGTTTCAAGACTCGCAACCTGTACAACACCACGCCGTTCACCGTTGAGACGACCGAGCTGAGCAACAACGCTTACGACCTGTTGTTCCGCATTGAGTTTACGGACGACGGAACCTTGTATATCTCCCTCGAGGATGACGATAATCCGCAGATTAAACAATTCCGCGTCGAGACGCACTATGGCGAGTTGGTAGAAACGCCGTACTTCACGGGCTACATTCTCCCAACCGCCTACATGGCGGGCAAAGGCCGCATGTTCTTTCGCTTCCGCTCACGTGCATCGCTTGTTTCGGAGTTCCAGAGCCGCCTGCAACTCAATTTCCTGCAGCAGAGTTCCACCGTGTTGTGCATCGGTTTGACAAGCGAGACCCAAGAGCGTGACTGCGACTTTATTGACAAGTTGTCGGATATATTCCTCATTCAGAACCTTGAGCGCAAAAACGAGCAGGCAGAGAAGTCCATCAAGTTTATCAACGAGCAGTTGCAAGTGCTGCAACACTCGCTCGAGCAATCAGAGGGCGAGATGACCGCATTCAGACAGGAGAATAGGTTTGTTGACGTCGGTTCGTACGCCTCGCAGTTGATGTCCCGTATTTCGGGTTATGACCAACAGGTGCTGCAACTGCGGCTGAAAGAGACCTACCTCGATTATCTGGACAACTACCTGCACGAGTCGATTGAGCAAGGCACGGTGATCGCTCCGGCTTCATTAGGACTCAACGAGCAGATGCTGATGACCTTGGTCGGCCAACTGAACGAGCTGCAGATCAAACGAGGGGAACTGACGGAAAAGAACGTGTTCTATGCAAAATATACCAAGGATATTGACAACGTCAAGTTATCCATCGCCGAGGTTATCAAATCGATGCGCAAATCCTTGGAGATAGAGAAGCAAGACCTGAAGCAGCGTTACTCGGAGGTAGAGAACGACATTAAGCATCTGCCTGAGAAAGAGTTGCAGATGGTAGCTATCGAGCGTAACTACAGGATTGACGACAATTATTACACGTTCTTCCTGCAGAAGCGCGCCGAGTCAGAGATTCAGAAGGCTTCTAACACACCTGACAACGAGATTCTTGACCGCGCACGCACTACCACCAAGTTGGTGAACGACAAGGTTAAGAAAAAGACGATGACCACAGCTTTGGCTATCGGATTCATTATCCCGCTGCTGCTGATTATCCTTTCCGAGCTATTGAACGACAAGGTGCGCGTACCCAAAGAGGTGGAGCGGTTGTCACGTTTCCGCCTGATTGGCACGCTGCGCCACGCCCGTTCACAGAACCCGACGCTCGTCAAGACATCACCGCGATCAGGCTACGCCGAGATGCTACGCGCCATGCGGACGCGCATCGAGTTTATCATCGGGCGCAAGGAAAAGATTTGCATCTGCGTCACCTCAGCCGAATCGGGTGATGGCAAGACGTTTATGTCAACCAACCTTGCTGCTCTATACGGTATGACGGGCAAAAAAACACTGCTGATAGACCTTGATATACGCAAGCCGAACGTACATACCAAACTCGCTATCGACAATGGTGTAGGTATAACCAATTATCTGATTGACGAATGTACTGAGGACGAACTGATTGTTCACAACGACAGCTTCGACTTTGATTTCATCCGCGCCGGTGCTGTACCGCCCAACCCTGGCGAACTGATTCATAGCGACAAGATGCATCAGTTCCTCGACAAGATGCGCGAGCAGTACGACTACATTATCATCGATACATCGCCTATCGGTCAGGTGCCTGACGCACTACCATTGGTGGCAGACACCGACCTCACCATCTTCGTTATCCGCTGCCAACAAACATCCAAGTCGTTCTGCCGGCAGACATTGGAAGCATTGGAGGAGGACTACTCCGGCAAGATACACCTTGTGCTGTCTGACATTCCTACAGAAGGTTTCCACTCGGGGTACGGTTACGGCTACGGCTATGGGTATGGCAAACGCAGCTATGGCTATGGTTCGTACGGTTACGGCTATGGCTATGGTTATGGCGCCAGGACGTCCGGCAATAGCAAGAGCAAGAACCGAATGCCTATCAAGCAGCGCGTATGGCTCTACCTGAGCGATGTGATTCATCACCGCCACCGCAGCAGCCCGTACAACTACTACGCTGACGACGAAGAATAACACGCAGTCATCAACACCGCGCAGCGGTCACCAACACGCAGTCACCAACACCGCGCAGCGGTTATCAACACGCAGTCACCAACACCGCGCAGCGGTTACCAACACGCAGTCACCAACACCGCGCAGCGGTTACCAACACGCAGTCACCAACACCGCGCAGCGGTCACCAACACAAAGTTTGAATGAACATTTTAGAGAAAATAGAAGGCTTGGAGGGCAAGTTCCAAGAGATTAACCTCCTGCTGACCGATCCTGCCGTCATAGCCGATCAGGCACGATACGTGCGCCTGAACCGCGAATACCACGACCTGGAGCGCGTACTCGTATCAGCCGGCAAGTACAAGCAGGCTGTGCAGCAGCTCGCCTCTGCCAAGGAGGTTTTCTTCCACGAGTCCGACCCCGAGATGAAGGAGTTGGCACGCGAGGAGATTGATACACTTGAGGCACAACTCCCTGCACTGGAAGAGGACGTCAAACTGCAGCTGCTTCCGCAGGATCCGGAGGATGGCAAGAACGTAGTGATGGAGATCCGCAGTGGTACGGGCGGCGATGAGGCGGCATTGTTTGCTGGCGACCTGTTCCGCATGTATACCAAGTATTTTGAACTCAAAGGATTCAAGTACACCGTTTCTTCGTTCTCGGAAGGTGCAGTGGGCGGATACAAGGAGATCATCTTCAACGTGACGGGGCAGAACGTGTACGGCACACTCAAATACGAGTCAGGCGTTCACCGCGTTCAGCGCGTACCTGCCACCGAGACGCAAGGACGGTTACACACCTCCGCAGCAACCGTAGCCGTACTGCCAGAGGCTGACGAATTTGAGGTACATATCAACGAGGGAGAAATCAAGTGGGAGACCTTCCGATCAGGCGGAGCCGGTGGACAGAACGTCAACAAGGTTGAGTCTGGAGTGCGGCTGAGGTACATGTGGAAGAACCCCAACACCGGTGAGGTACAAGAGATACTGATTGAGTGCACCGAGACCCGCGACCAGCCCAAGAACAAGGAACGCGCACTCGCGCGACTGCGAACACAAATCTACGACAAGGAACACCAGAAATATATTGACGACATCGCTTCACGACGCAAAACGATGGTTTCCACCGGTGACCGCAGTGCCAAGATCCGCACCTACAATTATCCGCAAGGACGCATCACCGACCATCGCATAGGCTACACCGTATATAATCTGGCAGCGTTTATGGACGGTGACATCCAAGGCGTTATCGATGCGCTGACTGTAGCCGAGAATGCCGAACGGCTCAAGGAGGCTAACCTCTGATACTACTTTCGGCTTTCGACTTACGACCATGTATCTATTCTACGCTAACGATATACCTGCTGCCACACAAATAGGACAAACGATTGTCCTTGATAACGAGGAAAGCGCACATGCTATACGTGTGTTGCGCTATGCGTCAGGCGACCTGATACACCTTGCCGACGGACGCGGCACGATGTATGAGGCTGTCATCACCAATCCCCATCCCAAGCATTGCGAGGCGGAGATACGTTCGATAGAGCCGCAGCCCAAACATCACCCCGCCAATGTGCACATCGCCGTTGCGCCTACCAAGAACATGGAACGCATCGAGTGGATGACAGAAAAGTGTACAGAGATAGGCGTTGATACGCTCACGCCCCTACTCTGCCATTATTCCGAGCGTAAGGTTATCCGTACCGACCGGCTGCAGAAGATTATTCTATCGGCTGCCAAGCAGAGCCTGTCGGCATATCTGCCACGGTTAAACGAACTAACAACGGTACAAGACTGCATCAACCATGCCAACGAACAGCACCGCTATATAGCGCACTCATCGCCATGGTTGGACAAGCGTGACCTGCGTGACGAACTCAGGCGCATAGCCGACAGCGGGCAACAGGCATCCGGTGAACAGCAGTCCACTATCATATTGATTGGTCCGGAGGGAGGATTCACTGATGACGAAGTAAGGCTCGCGATGGAGCACGGGTTTATTCCCGTCAGTTTGGGCGATGCGCGTCTGCGCACGGAGACGGCAGCTATCGTTGCATGCACAATGATCAATTATGTTTGAGCATATTTTATCACTTGACCGACAATGGCTTCTTGTCATCAACGGTGCACATAGCGCGTGGGCAGATGCCGTATTCTGGCAAGTCAGCCAAGCCGGCACATGGATACCATTGTACGTCTTGTTGCTTGTTTTTCTGCTGCTCAAGTTTAATGGCAAGCGCACCACGATAGGCTCATTGCATATCCCTACGTTTGCGATTGCCCTGCTGTTGTTCGCTGTGGCAGTCGGTGGTGCTGACCTACTATGCGCACAACTGATCAAGCCGATTGTGGCTCGTCCGCGACCTACGCATGATGCAGAACTTGGTGCATTGGTGCACGTGGTGAACAACTACCGCGGCGGGGCGTATGGTTTTTGCAGCAACCACGCCGCCAACACCATGGCATGTGCCACGCTGTGCTCGGCTATATTCACATACTGCCAACACGGATCAACACACCTGTATGTCACCCTCCCATTGATGTTGTGGGTGGCGATCAACTGCTATAGCCGGATGTATCTGGGAGTGCACTACCCGTTGGATATACTTGCGGGATTGGCTGTAGGAGGTGTTATGGCGTGGCTGGTGTGGCTGATGGGGAAAGACTATCTGTTTCCGCGCGACGCACACGACCATCACGGCGAGGGATAGATTGCAATCGTTCGTACTGCGAGGGCGTTAGGATACATTTCAGTTCTGCCAACAGCCGATTGATGCACTCCACTGCCTCCTGCCGGTTGCGCGCCTGCTCACGACGGCGCACATAGCGAAGATGCACCTGATAAATAGTGTCGCGCAATACGGAATCGCTAATTGCCAAGTCGCGGATCAGCATCTCTGTCTGCTTCATCGCGCGCTCCTCAGCCGTACGGCGAGGCACCGGCGATTCTTGGCCATAGGCAACATGCCCGACCATAGCCAGTACCAACCATATTACAATGCGCAAACCACGACTCATAACACAAGATTATAAGCAAAAACCGTGCCAGCACAACGATTTTGAACTCCTATAATGTCGAATAATATCGAATGGCAAATAGCACGCCGGCTGTACTACTCATCAGCAGCCCATCGCACAGCCCGACCGGCAGTGCGCGTGGCGTTGGCGGGTATAACCATCGGAGTGACAGTGATGCTGGTCACGGTATGCGTGGTAATCGGGTTCAAGCAAACGGTTACCGACAAGGTGGCAGGCTTTGGTGCGCATATACAAATCACCAGTTTCGACAACAACAACACCTACGAATATCAGCCCATACAGGCTCCGGATTCCCTGTTAACCATGCTGGCGTCTATGCCTCATGTCACCTCCGTCAACACCTTCGCTACCAAGCCCGGCATGCTCAAGACAACCGACGACTTCCAAGGCATAGTGCTCAAGGGCTTACCCATAGGCCAAGGCTGGCAATTCTTCTCCCGCAATCTGACCGAAGGCTCTCTGCCCACGGCTGCCAACGAGATCCTGCTCTCCGAGCAGAACGCACGGTTACTGGGTCTGGCGGTCGGCGAATCCGTATTATGTTATTTTTTGGGAGACGGACTCAAGGTGCGTAAGTTCAACATCACCGGCATCTATAACACCTCGTTTGCCGACTACGACCGCCTGTTCGTTCTCTGTCTGCAGAGCACTGTCGTACAACTCAACGGCTGGAGCGATGCGCAGGTTTCCGGTATCGAAATGCGGTTGGATAACCTGCGCCATCTTGACGCCGTCTATGATACCGTCTATTTCTCCATCGCCAACACTCTGGACGAAGAGGGGGGCGCCTATTATCCGCAAAGTGTCATACAAATGCATCCTGCCGTGTTCTATTGGCTGGATCTGTTGGATATGAATGTGTGGGTAATTATTATTCTGATGCTGGCTGTATCAGGCTTCAATATTGTCAGCGGACTCATCATTCTCATCCTTGATGCAATACCGCTCATTGGCATCCTCAAAGCGTTAGGTGCCGACAACCGGTTCATCCGCCGCATTTTCATCCGTGAGGCAACTATTCTCATTGGCAAAGGTATGTTGTGGGGCAACCTGCTTGGGTTGTCGCTGGCGGCATTGCAATACGGCCTGCATCTCATCCCGCTGGATGCATCCACCTACTATGTCAGCTACGTTCCTGTCGCCTTCCCGTGGCTGGGGCTGTTGTTGCTCAACATGCTCATCATAAGTGTGAGTCTTCTTACGCTGCTCGCGCCTACATCCATCGCCACACGTATCTCACCGGCTAAGGTTATGCACTTTGAGTAACATCTCATCGCCCAGTGCCGACTTCCGTCGGATATGTTCCAACACGGCCAACACAAACGAGTTGCTCTCAAATTTACCGCGTACGTTTTCAAAATCAAGTGTATTCTGCTCATGATCGCCATCCACGCCAAAACCGGTGTGGGCGTTCAGGCTGAACTCTTTCTTGGCATCGTTATATACCAGCCGGTCAAGACCAACTACGGCTTCTTTCCATTCTTCGATGGTGCGCACTATATCTTCCATTTCCACTTCATCCACCGTCTTGCCCCACACCTGCTCCAACTTCTCCAACGCCCATGTCCATTCGTAGGTGTAGTAATTCGTATGCATCGTGATGAAGCACTCCTGCACTTGCTCCAGCGTGCGCAACTGCCCTTGCTCGATGGCATTCAGCGTACGCATGATTTCTGTCTTAGGAGCTATCAGTCCCGAGCAATCAATCCATTCGCCGGCACCGATTGCTGTATCCGGACGAAGCACAGCACGCATCTCGGACATCGTATGCCACTCACGGCTACTCAGGCGCGAGATGAGCGAATTGCCAAGGAATTTCTTTATTCCTATCGCATATAGTTCTATACCCTTGCGTAGCGAACTGTTGCGAATCTTGCAGTTCTGGTACGAATAGACCTCCGTTCCCTCACCCGACAGGCGCATGATCTCTTGCAACACGTGCCGCCCTTGATACATCTTCTGTATCGTGTAGGGTGACAGCAGATTATAGTTAATCATGTCCAGTTGGTGCGAATCTTTGCGATTGTCACGTTTGGGCCACTTCTGAGCATCACGTATCGTGCCCACCGAACGCAGGTTCACAGCCGGCACTATATAACTCTCTGTCGCATTCTCAATCAGGTAGGAGAACGGCAGGGCGGAGGTGTCGCTGTGCTTGGTATGACGTCCCATCACGAGCGTGAACGCACCTACCTTGGCAGGCCATAGCAGGTAGGAGTCCGAGGTCGTCTTCGAACCACGCTCGGCTATACCCTGATGGATTGGACCTAACTTATACATGTGGTTCGACTGGTTACTGCCCGAACCGGCATTCAGAAACGAGAACATACCGGCTATCAGCAGCGTGGACTTGTGGTGCGTTACGGTATAGGGACCTGCAAAGATGGCGGTTGCCTCCCCATGAAACCCCTGACAGTTGCTGAAAAACAACGAGTCCATAGCTGAGTAGTGCTTACCCATCTCACAACCTTGCCCGACAAAACAACGGCTGACCAACGTACTATCCGTTATTGTCACACCCGAACAGATGATAAAGTCATTGCATTTAACGCCGGAGCCAATCTTGACAGGAGCCTGTTCATTCGAGTTGATCGAACCGTTCTTCAGCACCGATACGCCGCCTATCTGGGCATAGTCGCCTATGCGCACGTTCTTCAGACTGCCGCAGTTGATGATACGCACGTTGCTGCCTATGTATCCCATCGTCGAACGTTGGCTCTCGGCATAGGCATCTATCAGCGCTGTCAACCGATTGATCATCTCCGGACGGTGGCGATACAACGTCAGTATGTATGCCATGTGCGCCGACAGGTGGTCAAAGATAGGTATCTCGCGTCCTCCGCCCTCGTTCATCACAGGCACACGCACACCATTGCCGAACGTGCTGCTGCCGTCAACCACGATCGAATGCACGTTCTCAATGCACGTATTATCGCCTACACGATAGTTAGCCATGTAGTTGTGTACGTTGTAGATGTGCACGTTGTCGCCAAACTCACAGTTATGAACAGCCGACCTGTACAAACCGCTATGCACAACAAAGTCACCCGGCAAGGTGTACTCGGCATCCAAGCGGCCGATGCGCACCTTACCGGAAAACTTTACATCTTGTACGTACTCGGGGTGAAAGGGTTCTGCTACTTCGATTTTACTCCAATCTTGAGCACTGCATTGTTGCTGCTTCAGTTGCTCTATCTCCGCGTTAGTCAGGTTTCTCATTCAATTATCTTACGCCAATCTTAAACCGTAAATCTCAAATCCTTTCCCTATAGGAACGCATACTCCGTCACTTGTCGGTACAGTTGCCCTGGACGCAAGATAGGAGATGGGAAGTTCGGATGATTGATGGCATCCGGACAATTCTGTGCCTCCAGACAAATAGCATGCTGTATGTCATATTGTTTGCCGCTCTTGCCTATGTTTTGCTCCACATAGTTGCCGGTGTATACTTGTAGTGCCGGTGCTGTAGTGCGCACCACCATCGTACGCCCGTCAGCACACAGCACTGCCACTTTTCTCAGTGACGGATCCTTCTTGTTCAGTGCACGTTCTTCCTCCGTAGCAGCACGGGTGACAAAGTTATTATCTATACCACGTCCGGGAGCAAAGAACGGGTCATTGATACGGTCGCCTACGCGCACGGGCTCACGAAAATCCATCGGCGTACCGGCTACTGGCAGCACTTCGCCTGTAGGGCATGCGGTGGCGTCAAACGGCGTATATTCGTCTGCCAGCACTTGCAGCACGTGGTCATCCACCCTACCGCTGCCTTCGCCCGCAAGGTTGAAGTACGCATGATTAGTAAAGCCGCACAATGTAGGTGCATCTGTCGTTGCCTCGTAGGTGATACGCAGGGCATTGTCACGAGTCACTGCGTAGGTCACGGTCACATCCATATTACCCGGATAACCTTCTTCACCGTCTATCGCACGGTAGCGCAGGGTCACCGAATACTGAGTTTGCCCCACCACTTCCCACACTTTCTCGTTGAAGCCCGACACGCCGCCATGCAGGCTGTTAGTGCCATTATTGATTGGCAGTTGGTACTCTTTGCCGTCCAAGGTGAACTTGCCATCCTTGATGCGGTTAGCCACACGGCCTATCACGGCATTGAAATACGTCTCCTTGCTGCGCCACTCGTCTAACGTATTGAAGCCCAGCACCACATCTGCCTTCACGCCTTCGTTGTTCGGAACAATCAGTGACACCAGCTTCGCTCCGTAGTTCGTCACTTGGGCTACCAGACCGGAGGTGCTGCGCAGGGTATATAACCCCACGCGCATCTGCCGTTTCTTTCCCCCCTGCACAACAGGGATAATCGTATTGAATGATTGTTCGTTTATCATATTACTCCATTCTTCTTGCACCATCAGATATCTCCGCCACATAGAACTCCGGCTTGATGCCCGTAATGCGCTCATAGTTCTCACCTACCTGCTTCTTGAACTGCTCGATCGCCTCATCCTTCACCAGCGAAACGGTACATCCGCCAAAGCCGCCACCGGTCATTCGGCTACCCAGCACGCCGGGCACCTTCCATGCCTCCTCGGCCATCGTATCGAGTTGCAGACCGGTCACCTCATAGTCATCACGCAAGCTGACATGACTCGCGTTCATCAGTTTGCCAAACTTCACTATATCGCCGGCTTTCAGCGCCTTAACGGCATCGGATGTACGCTGTACCTCGCCTACCACGTGACGCGCACGCTTATGAGCGATGGGGTCGGTGATGGCATTTTCTATCTTTTCAAACTCTGCTTCGGTCAGTTCGGCCAGGTTCTTCAGTTCAGGACGCACCTTGCGCAACTGCTCAAGTGCCAATTGGCATTGCGCCACGCGGTCGTTGTATGCGCCCGAATCCAGATGGTGGGGCGAGTGGGTATTGGCAATCACTACCTTTATGCCGTCCAACTTAACAGGCACATGCTCAAACTCCAGCGTATCGCAGTTCAGGTGGATAGCATGATCTTTCTTGCCCCACGATGAAGCAAACTGATCCATTATGCCGCAGTTAACGCCGGCAAACTCATGCTCTGCCAGCTGACCGATCTTTGCAAAATCAGTATGGTTGTAGTTCAATCCTAAATAATCGTTGGCTGCAAATGCTGCTACAACTTCCAGTGCCGCACTACTGCTCAAGCCGGCGCCGGCAGGCACATTGCCCCATATCAGAATGTCTAACCCTTGGTCGAACTTGTGTCCTTTGCGCACGTACCAAGCCATGCAACCCATGGGGTAGTTCACCCAGCTCTTACCCGGCAGCGGCTCTGTCAGTTTGTCCAGCGGCACCTCTACCACCTCAGGCATGTTCAGCGATTTGAAACGCATCGTTTGTGTGCCGTTAGGGGCGATCAGCATGTACGTGCCGAACGACAATGCGCAGGGGAACACGCTACCGCCGTTGTAGTCGGTATGTTCGCCAATCAGGTTAACACGCCCGGGTGAAAAATACACCGCGGTTGCCTCTTTTCCATACGTCTTTGCAAAGGCTTGTTTCAATTCTTTTACTTCCATGATATTATATTTAGTTGTTTGTTGTTAGTCGATTTTACTGAACGCGCATGCAAAGTTACAAAAAAAAATCGACAATTGCAAATGATTGCCGATTTTTTTAGCTGTGAAATGTTATTTTTTGCTCCGCCCCCCCCTCTATATACGGATGAGCGTAGTATGTCGCTTACGCTGAGTGATAATGTTAGTCCGTATGCCGGCCACGATCTTTGTCAGGGCTTTCGGCTTAGGCACAAAAAAGCCACGCTTCACAGCGTGGCAATCATTTAGGTGGTGTGGGGCTATTCAGTCATCCGGCATAAGTCCGCTGCCATGGCGTTCAGCGCCAGAAAGCGGTAGCGTTGTGAGGCATGTGGCAGGTCATGTATGCCGGTCTTGGCATACACCGCTGCTTCTATCTCCGGGCTATCGAACATCTCGGGTGTCGGTTCGAGCAAGAGCAACCTGCCTGCAGCGCAGGCTTCGAAATATACGCCGTGCGGCTTGAAATACTTGTAACTCGGGCTGTCGGGTGCAGGGAAACCTTCGGTCAGCAGGATAATCATCTCGAACCCTGCCACTCGCAACGCACGGCTGATCTGTTTCTCACCCTCGCTGATCGCTGCCGACACATACACCGTCCCGTTCGACGCCGCACGCAGGCACTCCTCGCGCTTGGCATCAATCTCCGCCTGCGTCAGTCGGCGCGAGCACTGCAGCACCTCGCGTTGCGGGTGGGTGGCGAGGAAGATGTTTCCCAACGCAGTGCATGTCAACGCACCGAACCGCTGCTGCTGACGAATGCGAAACAACTCAGGGTTGGCGCGCTTGAGTGCCAACCGATGAGGGTTCGCTTTGATGTACGCCGCTATATGTTCCAACTGCCCCTCATGTGTCAATACCCTGTCGTGGTACTCCGGGGAAAAGATGGGACGCTTCGCACCCGACGGAATACCGTCGGGAACAGAACACCGCTCCATGCACTGGAGCTTAAACCAACTTATATAGTAACCAATAGGATGCGACAGCCGTTGATGCACGCGCAGAAGCACGTGTATGTGATCAGGCATCACCACATAGCGGTATATCTGAATATGCTGAGCATCTTTGTATGTCGGAATCCGCTTAATCTCTTCTGCTACTTCACTGCCTATTGAAGTGAGGCTTATCTGTTCACCATTCAATCTGCCCAGAAGAGGCTGCCGCTCTATTGTCTGCATCGTCAACATGTAGATTGCCGGTGCACAATAGTCGTGCCACGTGGCACGATAGGTATGCTCATGATTGGATGCAGCCTCGTTATCTGGTTTCTTGTTTGTCATTTTATAGTGATGTAGCTGTGTATGTATAATGATTGACGGCGTATGTATGATGATTGACTGCGTATGTATGACGATTGGCCGCGTATGTATGATGATTGGCCGCGTATGTATGATGATTGGCCGCGTATGTATGATGATTGGCTGTGTATGTATTTTTAAGCGCAGCGGTGTTCTGTTCACGGCGGTATTCCGCCGTCATTCG
>JAFSPC010000032.1 GCA_017443075.1 Paludibacteraceae bacterium | reverse complement strand
TATCAGCGAGGCGGGCTGCTGTTGGCGACCCAAGACTCCGGTATATGTCCTGCATTCGTATGATGATGGTATTGTCACGTTCCATTGTGCCGAACATCTTCAACGCTGCTGGCAAAACATGCCTAATGTCACCTTTGACTTCGGACACTACGGCGGTCACATGCGGTCGAACATTACATTCTTCAGCCGTGTCATCAAACTCCTTCAGTCCAACACGGCAAAGCCGTAACTAACACGCAGCCCTCATGAGCGAAAGATTATTGGACATAGTAGCAGCCAAAACCCCCACACGCCGTATGGTTATGGCGGAAGGCCTACATGCAGGTTTTCCGTCACCGGCAGCAGATTATACCGACCGCATCGACATCACCGATGAGATCATTCATCATCCCGACACTACTTTCTATGCCCGCATCGAAGGCGATTCGATGTGCGAAGCCGGTATACGCTCGGGCGATATAGTGGTCATCGATCGCTCGTTGCAGGCCGGCGATGGCGATTTTGTTGCGGCGTATATTGATGGCGAGTTCACCGTCAAAGAGTATCGCTTCGACCCTAACCATAATTGTGCGTGGCTCATCCCGCATAACAAACAGTTTTCCCCCATTCAGGTCACTGAGGAAAATGCGTTTGTTATCTGGGGCGTAATCACTTATACGATTCATCGATTTGCTTAATGTATGTTTGCCTTAGCCGATTGTAATAATTTCTTCGTCAGCTGCGAACGCGTCTTTCGCCCTGACTTGCGCGACAAGCCTGTTGTGGTCTTGTCGGGCAATGACGGTTGTGTCGTAGCACGCAGCAACGAGGTCAAACGCTTGGGCATAAAGATGGGCGTACCATTCTATCAGATTCAGAATGAGGTCAAAAAATATGGCATAGTACATTTCTCCTCTAATTTCGCCTTGTATGGTGACCTCAGCTCGCGTATCATGCGTATGCTTGGTAGGCATACCGATAATCTTCAGCAGTACTCTATCGACGAGGCGTTTCTTGATTTGTCTCACCTGCACACCTCTGACGAGCAGATTCAACTCTGCCGCACGCTGCGCGAGCAGATCCTTCGGGGCGTAGGAGTGCCGCTCTCATTCGGTATAGCACCGTCTAAAACGCTTTGCAAGGTCGCTGCCGATTATGCCAAGCACTACGATGGCTATCATGGCGTTTGTATTATCGATTCCGATGACAAACGCCGCAAGGCACTCGCCGATTATCCCATTACAGAAATTTGGGGAATAGGGCGTCAATCGGCTGCCAAACTGCAACAGGCTGGTATAACCAATGCCTTGGATTTTGCAGGGCATTCCGAATATTTTGCACGTAATCTGTTGAATAAGACGGGGTGGGAAACGTGGCGCGAACTGAATGGTGATCCGTGTATCCTTTCTCGCGAATTGCCGGCAAAGCAGTCTATCACGTGTAGCCGCACGTTCGCTCATCCTGTTTCGGATAGAACGTTGCTTGAGCAGGCGTTGTGTGATTTTTGTTCGAATGTCGCACTCAAACTTCGCAAGCAACGTAGCGTCTGTCACCAGATGGTTGTTTTTGCACACCCGTCAAGGTTCAACAATCAACCGCAGCCTGCCATCAACGATACCATTTCTTTTGCTATCCCCACATCCAACACATCCGAGATGATTGAGCGATTGTTGCTTGCGGTTAGGCAACAGTGGCGGGAGGGGGTGCAGTACAAACGGGGCGGTGTCATCCTCCTGGGTATAGAGCAGGTGAGGGGCTTGCAGCAGTCCCTCTTCGATGACCGCGACCGCCAACGCGACAACCGAATCCAGCTGGCTATCGACAAAGTTAACGCACATTTTGGCAAAAACACACTTCGCCAAGCGGTCACTTTGCCCACCGATACCAAGTTGTATGAAGTCGGGCAAAAGAGCCCTGCATATACTACCAATTTGCGCGAAATAATCACGTTGCATGTGTAGCCAACGCAATAATAGACACCTCTCGACAATGTCTCAGCCGCCTGATGATAATCAATAGCACACGGATGTTGGGATAATCAATAGCAACCGAATATTTTTAAATCTTATAAAATGAAAAAACTTACAATCACAATCTTCAGCCTTCTGCTGTCACTCCATCTTCTGGCAGCCTATTATGTGGCTGGTAATGGCACTACAGGCAACCCTTGGTGCAATGGCAAATCGTGGGTCGTTAATGGCAGCCCGATGACAGATCAGGGTAATGGTACATGGTCTGTCACGTTCCAGTCTGTTCCGGCGGGCAGTTATGAATTCAAAGTCACTAATGGTATCAGTACCTGGTACGGAGTAAACAAGTTTTCTGCCGATTGCTCCAATCTCTACGCAAGCGGTGGGGATAATATCGCGTTCAGCATCACAGCCACACAGGATATTACTATCACCTACAATGGATCTAAGATTTGTCTCACCGGTTCGGTGGGCAACGATGCGCCTGATCCCGACCAGTTCGCCAAAGTGGGAGTGCCATCTGAATACGAAGGCGTTATGCTGCAAGCTTTCTATTGGGATTCACATAAGCTTACTACATTCTCTCGTACCAAATACATCGATTTCCTGAATAGTGGTTTGGCTGACGAAATGGGGCGTAATTTCGACCTCGTTTGGTTCCCGCCCTCTGGTAATGGCGGAGGAGTGGGGTATTATACCAAGTGTTACTCTAACCTTGATAGCGATTGGGGCACTAAGGCTAAGTTACAAGAGCTGATTAACAAACTGCATGGCTATGATTGCAAGGTTATTGCCGATATTGTTATCAATCACATGCAGAGTAACTCTGGCTGGGCTAAATCGTTCGCAACGAATAATTTTGGCTCGTACGGCACCTATACGCTGTCTTCCCAACATATCTGCTCAGGCGATGAAGCGTTCACTTCCTCATCTTCTGATAGCAAATCCCTACCTCATGGTAATGCCGATACCGGCACCAACGATGGCGGATGCCGTGATCTCGACCACACCAGCTCGTACGTGCAGGATATGTGCAAGGCGTACACCTCGTGGATGAAAAATGTAATTGGATTCGATGGCTTTCGTTATGATATGACGCTTGGTTACAACGGGCAGTACCTGTCGATGTACAACCTTGCTTCCGAGCCGTTCTTCTCTGTCTCCGAGTGCTGGACTGATCTTAACAAGATCAAGTCGCACCTTGAGGCGGCAAGCTACAACACGCTCGCATTCGATTTCCCTGCTAAGTACAAAATGAATTCATGGAAAGGCGGTTCGTCTTATACTTACTTGCGCAATCCCGGATTACGTTCCTTGGGCTTAAGTAAGTTTGCCGTTACGTTCATTGATAATCATGATACGTTCCATCGCTCGGATAATCAATCCGGTGAGTTCCTCGGTTACAATACCGATCTATCTGCTAAGAGGGATAAGATTATCGAGGCTAACGCCTATCTGCTTATGATGCCCGGTGTGCCTTGTGTTTTTTGGCCGCATTGGTATGTGTGCCGTGACGAGATTAACCAACTCATCGCTATCCGCAAGCAGGCGGGTATTCATTCCGAATCGAATGTGTCTGACGAGACTGCCGGAGCTAACTACTACTACGCAACCATTACCGGCCATCGCGGTCGGGTTATCCTGCGCATGGGCTCAAAGCGCGACACTGACACTCCCGCAGGCTACACACGAGCCTATGCCGGTGCCAACTTCGACATCTATACAATACAAGGAACGGACGTTGACAATATCTCTATCGTCAATCGTCCGCTCAAAGTGATGGAAAATGGTCAAATCTATATCTTGCGCAATGGTGTGCGTTACACCATTGATGGCTGTGTGGCTGAATAGGTCTCCAGTGCTTTCCGTAGTACGACCATGGCTTTGCCAAGGTCGTGCTTGTTAAGTACGTACGCCATTCTCACTTGTTTGCGCCCGTCATCAGGATTCGTATAGAATCCGGTGCCGGGCGCCATCATTATCGTTGCACCTTCGTATGAGAAGTCTGTCAAGCACCATTTGCAGAATTTCTCTACATCATCTACTGGCAGACTCGCCATGACATAGAACGCACCTGTCGGAGCTGGAGCAAATACGCCTGGAATCTGATTCAATTGGTCGATCAGGTAGTTACGGCGGGTCAGATACTCGTCATACACTTCTTGCATATATTCCTCGGGCGTTGATAGCGAGGCTTCGGCTACAATCTGCCCGAACAACGGTGGACTCAGCCGCGCTTGGCAGAACTTCATTACCGCCTCACGCACGGCTTTGTTCTTCGTTATCAACGCACCGATACGTATGCCGCACTCGCTGTAGCGCTTTGATACGCTGTCAACCAATATCACGTTTTGCTCTATCCCTTCCAAGTGACAGGCACTGATGTAGGGCGATTTGGTGTATATGAATTCGCGATACACCTCATCCGAAATCAAGTATAGGTTGTATTTCTTTACCAAGTCGCGTATCAGGCGCATCTCTTGCTTGGTGTACAAGTAAACTGTAGGATTGTTCTGGTTGCACATGAGTATGGCGCGCGTCGTGGGTGTGATC
>JAFSPC010000031.1 GCA_017443075.1 Paludibacteraceae bacterium | reverse complement strand
ATGCCTGCAGGCAGGTGGTCAACGGCTATCGTCTCACGGCTGGTGGTGCCTGCGCAGGCACCGCTAATGGCATAGATGCGAATCACTTTCCCAGCAGGGTTATGCAGCGTCGTGCCATCGTATGTAAGGGTGTTGTCCGCAGCAATTGTCGTTAGTGCAGTCACTTCCGGCATTGTATTCCAATCTGTACCGAAGATGCCTTGCAGACTGCTCTTGTAGCCCACAATCAGGTTCGACAACTCATTGCTGATGTCATAGTTCGTGGGGTCGAAGTTCTTGAGGCTGAACGTAATATCGCTATGGAACATACGACCTGCACCATACTCACTCGTTACGATTGCCGGAACATCGTTCGGGTCATCGGGCGTGATGGCAGGCATCTGTGACGAGTTCGTGTCGAAGTTGTTATATTTGCTCCCTCCTAACTTGGCAGTTACTGTTGACGGCACTTGCTCATCACGGCTCTGCGCCTGATAGGCATCGAAGTGCACGGTGTTGGATGCTGCGTAGTACGTCGGCTTGGTGGATGTACCGGCGAACACATTGTTGTATGCCTTGATGATGCCGCCTGCCTCACTCGAGAAGGTAGGAGAGTCCTTCTCGTCCGTACCGTTCTTGGTATCCGTACCCTGCATCGATATCAGCATGGGGTTGTGGGCGTTGTTGAAGTAGTTGCTTTCCACAAACACCGATGAACCGGTCGTGGAGCCAACGCAGTATTTGGCAACGCCGTCGAAATAGTTATTATACACATGCACGCTCATCGTACGCACGCGGGGATGACGTGAGTCGGAGTGATCGAACCAGTTGTGGTGGTAGCAGATATAGTTCGGTCCACTCTCGCTCTTCATACCGCACATACAGGATTTACCGGTATCCCAGAAGTGGTTATACGCAACCGTCACATATTTCGAATCGGACTTCACGTCAATCGCTCCGTCGCCTTTCTTTTTGTCACCGCCTTGGTTGCGGCCGTAGAACACGTCGAGGTGATGAATCCATATATTGCTGTTGTCGGTATCGAGCGAAACACCGTCGTCAAGGCAGGACATAATCGCCAAGTTACGCATCTCAACGCTCTTTGAGGCACGAATCAGGAATCCGAAGCCACGGATCGTTGCATCGTTACCGACACCCTCAATGGTGATATTCATAGCAATACCTTCCTTACACTTGATCTGAATACCTTCTGCCGAACTGCCGAACTCATCTACATCACCACCTTCCAACGTGCCGATAATGCGAATACATAGAGGGTTAGATTCTCTACCCTTCTCGTAGCCTTTCAGAATAGCCTGAATACCTGTCAAGGTCGTCTTCGGATATTTCTTGGGATCTTCAACTTGGATATCCGCCGTGACGGTTTTGGCATTGCCCTTATAGACATAAATAACTTGGGCATTGGCCTTCAATTCACCGTTGTCCTTGTACGCACCAACACCATTCTTCCAGTTGAAGTGCGCAAAACCGTTTCGATCGTGTGGGCGCACAGTCAGGCTACCGGTCTCGCTGGCAGCATTTGCTTGCTCTTTACCATGCAGCATCGGCACCACCTTCATCTGATACTTGCCTGCCGACAGCCCCAAGGCATCGGCGCGGAAATAGGTGCCGTAATTACGCAGCAGTTGCTTGTCAAGCAACGTGTAGTCACCACCTTCAGGACGCACATACACATTGTAATCATCGTAATTGTTGGAATACGCCCATTCAACGAATGCACTTTCCAACCAACCTTCTGCGCTGTTAATCGTTACAGCGGCACGAACGCTCAAATATGAGCACAAAACAAATGTGAGCAGTAAAATCTTTTTCATGTTATTTCATGTTTTTCAGTAATAATTGCAACGACAAATCTGATGCATGATTTTGTACGCAAAGTTACATTTTTTTGCGCGTATGCATGTGCAAAAACGTACCAATTGCAAAAAAAAACAAAAAAATGGTGATTTTTTTTGCATTTTTGACTAATTTTTACTATCTTTGTACACGCGTTCGACATTATCCCGACGATGACATACTCACATACTAACACAACACTCAATGAAGCATAGCATCCGTACTATACTCCTATTTGTGCTTGTCTGCACTGCCATGAGCAGCCCGATCTATGCACAAGAATATACACTCCGCCACTACGACGACCATAACGGTTTGAGCCATCACCGCGTCTCGCGCGTTGCGCAAGACAGCACCGGTATGATTTGGATAGGCACCTATAACGGCCTTAACCGTTTCGATGGCTACCGATTTACCGTGTTCAAACCGGAAGAGGAAGGCGAACCTACCTTGCCCAGTGACCGCGTACGACGCATTGAGCTGACGGACAACAACAATATCCTTTGTCTGATTGACGACAGCGTGGTGTTGTTCAACACGCATACATGCCGCTTCGAAACGCTTCCTGACAACGTGACGCAGGAAACCATCCGGCGCATGCAGATGCAGCACAACCCCGACCTGTGGCGCCCCAGAGACAACGTGTATACCTTGGGTAACGTACAACTCACCGGCATACGCAGCGACTACTGTGATCGTCAGGGCAACCACTGGCTCGTAGATGAACATGGGCTGTATGTCGCCACTCCCATACCCTCATGCGGTACACGTATCAATGAGGAAGAGGTGCGTGCTATGAGGCAGTTGCACGATGGGAAGATCGTGGTATCCATACGGGGTACAAAGCGGCTCGCGGTGTATGATAGTTCGCTCCATCTGCAGGGCTACGTGCGCCCCAACGGACAGTTAGCCAAGCAACCTACACCGTTTACCGCACAAGTATATTGCATCTACGAGAGCCGCGACAATAGCCGCATCTATCTCGGCTGCAAGCCCGGAGGGCTCATCATCGCCGAGCGGCAGAGTACTAAGACACGTTTCCTTGAGTATCCTGAGGTGCGAAACGTGTACGATGTAATTGAGGACACCGACGGCACCATTTGGGCGGCAACGTTCGGCTTCGGGTTGTGGCGCTGTCAGCGCCCGGAGTCCGGCATTCAGCACCCTGAGTTTGAGCAGGTGCACGGTACGGAAGGCATGCGTATGCGCCGCTTATTGCTTACGGACGACAACACGCTGCTTGCTGCCACCGAAGACGGGCTGCTGGTGATGAACCCGTTAGTGTGCAACGGTCAGCAGACGGATACGTTTATACTGCATCAACGCGAAAGCGGACGCCCTGAATCGCTCAGCAGCAATGCCATCTTAGGCCTCACGCTGTTTGGAGGACAATTGTATGTGGCGACCGAGGGCGGAGGCATCAATTGCCTTGCATACAACGACATACATGCCGAACATCCGACATTTGAGCATATCACCCAAGCCGACGGACTGAGTAGCGACATCGTGTATGAGTTCATGCCTTGGAGCGAACACGAACTGATGCTGCAATGCAGCAACGCACTGACCATCCTGAATACCACGGACGGCTCGATGGTCAATTATGGCAAATCGTTCTTCAGCACGATTGCTGAGAAATCGTCGAGCTTGGGCGAGGTGACACCCGTTGATCTGGGGGATGGAAGGATCCTCGTGGCACCACATGACGGCATGTTGCTGCTGAATAAATCCGAGATAACACCGGAAACGCAAAAGGTGCATCTGGCCTTTAGTTCGTTTGTGTTGGAAGGCAAGATTAACTATGCTGTAGATGCGCTCACACGGCTGACATTGAAGCCAAACGAGCGCAGCCTCGCAATTCAGTTTGCTGCACTGGACTATCGCGGCAATACGGATATTCAGTACCAGACGCGCTTCTATGCCGTGGGGAGCAAGAGTGCCCAATGGACGTTGCCGTCCGACATCAAGCAGGTGCTCATTCAGGACATACGCCCTGGCGAATACATTTTTGAGGTGCGTTCCACCAATGCCTTAGGGCAATGGCAGGACAATACCCGACGCATCGATATCACTGTCACGCCTACATTTTGGGAGAGCTCCACCGGAATGGTTGTGCAGATAGGGCTGCTACTGCTGGTAGCCATCGCTATCACCATCCTCTCTATGCGTGTGCGCTACCACCGCAAGCAACGTGCAGAGATGTTGGAGGCGTATCTTGACTTGCAGGAGCGCTATATGCTAATCAGCAATCAGCGATCAGCCACCGCCGAGCAACAGCCGGAAATGAGCAATCAGCAGCCGGAACCACTGCCTGTGCCGGAGATCATCGCACCGGGGTATACCAGCGAGAATGAGAAATTCCTGAGTACACTGCATGTGTTCATGGAGCAACATATAAGCGACAATAATATGTCCATCGACGACATCGCCAAGGTGACTTGCATGAGCCGCTCGTCGCTCAACAGAAAGATGCACGAACTATTCAACCTTTCAGCCAAGGATTTTGTTCAGGCTGCGCGCATCAAGCATGCCTGCCACCTGCTGCGTACCACCGACATGGCTTCCAAAGAGGTGGCTTATGCCTGTGGATTCAGCGACCCGCGCTACTTCTCCAAATCATTCAAAGCCAATACTGGTAAGACGCCGACAGAGTATAGGGAGACTGAGAGATGACGCCTGAATGCTCTATCGCAATGACATCAGCCCCATTTGGCTGATATAATCCTTACAACAAGAAAAGCCCCACTTGGAAATCTACCAAATGGGGCTTTTTTTATTTTGTATTGTATCTTCTATTTCGTACTTTCTATAGTACGATATAGCAACTGTATTGCTTTACTCAGCGATCGAACCCAGAACCGTGTAAGCTACACCGTTGCGCTCAATCAGCACTTGACCGTTGCGAACAACCTTCTGAGCCTTAACAGTAGCCTCGGTGTTCTCAACAGCAGTTTCGCCGGGTACTTCGACAGATATAACTTGCCATTTGGCATCAGCGCTTCCTGCCTCGTTCTTCGAATATACGCGAATCTCCTCAGTAGCAGCTGTCAACTCAACTACCTCGCTGTCAAAATTGCTTGAAGGAACAGTTGCTCCTTCAATCCAGGCTTCTTTGTTCAAAGCCTTCTTCAAGGTAATTTTAACTTTGTCACCCTCATTCAAACCTGTGATAACCATGCAAACAGCCTTGCCATTAGGTTGGATATACTCCTTGTATGCTTTCATCACAAGCTTATTAGCATTGTTATCTTTGATAGCAAAATAAACTTGATCATCTGCTGCAAGTTGCAAACTTGTAGTTTCCCAATCTTGTGTTGCTTCTGTTTGTTTTACTTCTACCAAGTATGCGTCGCCTGCACTATTAGCAACGCCACTAGTTGTGATGTTTGCATAACTGAAAGCAGCATCAAATGTTGATTTTGCAGCATCTGCTGAAGTGTTGTCTACGATTTCCGCAAAGGAGATAACCTTAGCGTTTACTGTCATAACTGCAGCAACTGCTGCGGCAAAAAGGAAAATTTTTTTCATGATTGTTAAATTTTGATTGTTAAAAGTTATTTTTGTGTGTTATAATTATTCTTGTCCATCCATTGTTCGCAAAACCAATGCAAAGGTAATAAAATTATTTTGCTTTTGCAAATATCTCGCGCATATAGGCGAATTATTGCACCTGTTTGGCGAAAAATACCACTATCATTTCAATCCTGCAGTCCAGCTGTGCAGGTAGTCTTTCCACTCTGACATATTCGTGGCTACAGGTGCATTCTCCTTGGTTGCCCCCACACAAGTTAAGTAGAAATGCGCGTGGTAACTACCTGACTTCTGACTTCTATCCTCTGTTTGCCTTAGTATGCAGAGGTTATTGGACTTGTCATACACCGGCTCTCCGGCATACTCTTTGGGAATGAACACCGCCAGCCCAACAGTCTCTTTGGCATACTTGACCGTATCATTCACCGGCCAGTCCGTGCCCCATGATGCCAGTAGAACACCATTGGGCAACTCATCACATACCCAATCGCTCTGCTGTTGTTCGGTTGGTTTTGCCGGAATGGATTGTACGCCTGTGCATAAGCCTTCGATAGGCTCGGATAGGGTAACATCGCAACGCATAGCGCGATGTCCTGCACGGAGTGTGTACTGTACTGCCATATCTACCAGCTTGCCTTCGATCTGCCAGTCCTTAACCGCCACTTCGATAGTTGCAGCGCTTCGCGACTGACGCACGATGCGCTGCTGCCGCTCAGCTACAGGTTCAATATGTGTGTGCTTCTTGCCATTCCAATACTTAACCGAACCGACACCTACTGTGCCTGATACACGCAGTATGTCATCGCCATAACCCAACGCAAGCAGACTATCGTTAGGATACCAATAACTACTCCCCAACTCCAAACGTGGCGTGCGCTTGCAATAAACATCAATGGTCTGCTTCTTGTCAAAATAGATGCGATACGCCATCAGCTCGCTCTCAACTGCCACACCATGGTGATGCAAGCTGTGATACGTGTCATTGTCAGGCGTGTCCGTCCATTCGGTTATGGGGTAGCAATGGCGAACTTTCTTCCCCTCATGCAGCACCGCATACCCGGGGCGTACAGAAGCGGCAGGTGTACCTATGCGCCAAAACGACGTCGCTACACGCGGACTGCAGCCCACGAGTAGCAACGAAGTGCTCAACATTAAAAGCCCTTTTAAGCGCATTTAAATGGTGTTTTAATCAATCTTGACATTCTCAACAGTGGGGGCAAAAGTGAATGCTTCACCTTCCGCGGGAGTGATCACCACATCTTTAATCGTTAGCCCATTCGTTTGACGGAACAGTGCACCATAGGTGGACGAGATGGCGATATTGCTCAGTGTCACATTCTGTATCTTCATCTCCGGCAAGCCGTTGAAGTAAATGGCACGCTGAATATTCGCACCCCTTACGTTCTCAATCACGATGTTGCGGAAGGCCGGAGTCTCCTCGCTCACCGGTGGCGCCTCGGCATTCATACGCGCAGCAATCTCTTCTTCCGTCTCTTCGCCTGCTCCCTTGCCGCCGTAGAAGAGGTCAAACAGTAGCCCTTCGTTCGGGATATTAATCATGTTCACATCGCGGATAAAGATGTTCTCAACAACACCGCCGCGCCCGCGAGTTGACTTGAAGCGCAATCCGACATCAGTGCCTATATAGAGGTTGCGGCGTACCTCCACGTTCTTGATTCCGCCCGACATCTCGGAGCCGCACACAAATCCGCCATGACCGTGATACACTACGCAGTTATCCACAATCACATTTTCTGTCGGTATGCCACGGTCGCGACCGGGTTTATCCTTACCCGACTTCATGCAGATAGCATCATCACCCACATCGAACGAAGAGTTGGCAATCACTACATTTTTGCAAGACTCTACATCTATACCATCACCATTCTGGCTGTACCATGGATTGCGGATAGATACATTGTTCACAATCAGGTTCTCGCAACCCATCGGATGGACGTTCCATGCCGGCGAGTTCTCGAATGTCACGCCCTCCAGTAGGATATTCTTGCAGTCCACGAAGTGTAGTAGCACGGGGCGCAAGAAGGATTTGACGCGAGGCCACATGGTCTCGTCGGTAATGACCGGCACATTCTGGTCAACACAGTAGGTCTGTGCTATTACTGAGCCCGAATCAGGATACCAAATGTTCTTCTCGGTTACGATGCCGCCTTTCTCCTTGAGGTGTTTCTTCCACTGCAGGTCGGCCATCTTGTTTTTCTTGACAGGACGCCACCAGTCGCCGTTGCCGTTGAATGTACCATGGCCGGTGATGGCTATGTTCTCAGCGTTACGCGCATTGAGCGGACTGGTGCAACGCTTCGTGGGGATACCCTCAAACCAATCGTCGTAGATCTCGTAGAGATTGAGATCGTGCGAGAAGAGCACAAAGCAGTTGTAGTCGGTATATAGTCGCACATTCGAGCGAAGTGTGATAGGCCCGGTCGTGAATATGCCTTCGGGAATAACTACCGTACCGCCGCCTTGTGCTGTGCAGGCATCTATGGCCTGCTGAATAGCATTCGTAGATAGGGTAGCGCTCGTAGGGTCGGCTCCATAGTCCAGCACATTGAATGTGCGGCTCGGGAACTGTGGTACATTTACTTGCGGCATACGGAACGACGCCGTGCGGGTCAGGCAGTCGATTTCTGACTGACAAGTACTCTGATACTCCGATTTGATTGTGCAGGCGGTAAAAATAAACGCCAAACAGATGAGAGAAAGGGACTTATGCATAGTTGTCTTATTCAATTATTTCACCGTTGTAGAATACGTTCTTGATTTTCTTGTAGTCCTCAATAGGCATCGGCTTGGGGTTAATATTGCAGTTGACGAATTTGATATTCTCCCCCCATTCCATTTTAACTCCGCCGTTGTTACCAATGATGGTGATTTTGTCAAACAGGATGTCATGCACAGGCTTGCCTTTGAGCCCTTGAATATCCACAGCAAGTTTGGAACCGATGCAGGTTATGTTGCGGAAGGTGATGTTTGACCAATCGGGGAAGAATGCATCTTTGTTATCTTTGTCGGTAGCACTGACTCCTGCTCCGCGGTCGGCATAGCCCGACTGGATAAGGAACGCGGATTCGATGATATCCTTCATGATGATATCGTAGCAGTATATGTCCTCGCACCAGCCACCACGTCCCGGAGCGGACTTGAAGCGGCAACCTATGTCCGTCCCTTCAAATCGACAGTCCTTGACCACGAGCCGCTGCATGCCACCGCTGAACTCCGAACCAATCACAAATCCGCCATGTGCGCGGTAAACGGTATCGTTGCAAATCAAGAAGTCGCGTTGCGGACCTGCATCTACACCCTTTTGTCCCACACCGCCTTTCATACAGATGCCGTCATCACCGCAGGAGATATTACAATTCACGATGAGTGCCACTTGTACATTACCCGGGTCCATAGCATCACCGTTTTGTGCCCAATGCGGGCAGCGGATGTTGACGCCGTCAATGATCAGGTTTTGTATACGTGTCGGTACCAGATGGAACTTAGGTGAATTGAGCAGGTGTACGTGCTCTATCAGTACGTTCTTCGAATCGGTTATGTTCACCAAGTGCGGACGCATCTTCTCTTGGGTAATTGCATCCGATGCTATATTGGGCACATTGTACTCGCGATTGAGATTGAACGGATACCATACTTTCCATTTTTTGCTATTGCCGTCCGGCTTAATCGTACCTCCCATGTCCAGCAGAGTGTTCCAAATGTCTTCATCCACTTTCTTTTGCTTAACAGGGCGCCAATAGATTCCTTGTCCGTCCAGTGTGCCATAACCTGTGATTGCTACATTCTCAAGCTTCGAGCCATGCACCAGTGCGTAGCATTTCTTGCTTCCGTCGCGCAGGGTGTCGGAGGGTTGCACATATAGTTCCTTGTTGGCGGAGAAGACGATGGTAGCATTGTCAGATAGGTGGAGGTCGAAGTTACTGATGAGCTTAATCGGACCTGTCAGCCACTTGCCATCGGGTACAATCAGGTGACCTCCGCCTTGTTTCTTCAGGTGCTTGAGGGCGGCAGCAAAGGCTTCTGAGCAATCCGTTTGTCCGTCTCCAACAGCGCCGAAGTCGGTGAGCGTCACACTGTAGTCAGGGATAACCACCGGCTGTACGTGCTCCACAGCGCAGGGGAGGTTAGTGTAATACTTGTCGTATGGGGTTTGCGCATAGGCGGCAACCGTTACAACTGCCAATGCGGCTATGAGTAATTGCTTCATAATATATTAGATTTGCGTGTATTATTGATTTCCTAAAAATATGGAATTCTTAGAAGTATCCTAATAAACATGGAATTTTTAGAGAAGTGCCCTTATTGTTTAGTCGTACAAATTCCGTACCAAATGGCGCATATAGACTTCGATGTTCGTATATCCGCTTACGAGCGTGATAGCTCCGGCATCAATCGGGTCATTGGGATTGAGACCGAATTGTGTCTCCCATTCGTCGGGTATACCATCATAGTCAGTGTCAAGGGGCGTATCTGCTGATTGCAGTTCCGGCCAACCGCCTACCTCGGATTGGGTGTTGATTAGTGTGCCGGTACCGTTTCGCACATCATTGACGATGCGTGTGTCAGCAGCATCGCGGTGCAGCGAGCAGCCGGCTTTGGCGAGTACCGTTTCATACGCAGCAACGGCAGTCTGCTCGTTTTGGAGGGCAGTAAGTCCGTCCGTCCAACGGGTGGAGGCTTTGCATTCCGCCAGTTTGCTCGACTCATCGGGGTGTACGCCTTTCCAATTATCGATTGTGACGGTATTCGACTCCGCCATGTAGTTTCCTGTCAGATAGAATTTGCCCGGTGCAACCGATCCACCGCATTTATCCGTGCAGTTCGAGCATTTGGTCGTAGGGTTGAGCAGGCGCTCTCTCACGCTTGATTTGGTTGATTGCCCGGGTTTGTAGTAGTTTGCCACAAAGTTGATGTGTCTGCCTCCGGCTGCATTGCTCGAGCCTTCACCACCGTATGCAGAGTTGCCTCCCCAGTTGTACACCACATTGTTTACATAGTCGATAGGTCCGGCGTTGACACTATTCACGTAGTCATGGTCAAAACGCGGATTACGACTGTCGTGGTGTGCGAGCAGATTGTGGTGGAACGAGGCGTTTGTACCTCCCCAAATGCCACCGTAGCCGTGGTTACCCTTGCCGTGGATAGACTCCTTGAGCGACTCCGAGATGATGCAGTACTGCATCGTAAAATTGGTGTTGCCGTAGCAGCTGACACATTCGTCCACCGACCATGAGCTGCTCACGTGGTCAAGCACCACGCCGTTGGCATCATTCACCGATATAGCGTCAGCTTCGGTATTGCTCGCGTCACCAAGGCGGACGCGGATAAATCGAACGATGACATTGCTCGCACCGCTGATTACGAGCGGGTAGTCTGCAATGCATATTCCATCTCCAGGAGCTGACTGGCCATCGATAGTTAGGCGGCCGGTCCTGATGCGCAGTTCGCTATTCAAATGGATAGTGCCGGCTACGGTGAAGATAACGCGTCTTGCGCCTGCCTGGTTCACGGCGTATCGGAGTGTGCCGGCAGCAGGGAGGCCTGTATTGGGGTCGGTGGCATCATCCAATCGGCTAACGCGATAGATAGCACCGCCGTCACCGCCGGTCACTGCAGCTCCACCGCCCTCTATATGCCCGCAAGCCGCCACCAACTCCGTATTGGAGTCGATGGTCGGCTTCTCAGGCGTATTGCCCTGACGGCAGGCTGCCAGTATAGGCAGGCAACCCAGTAGCAGTATGTATGCGCGCACGTTCATTGTCATTTACTCGCGTTAATTAATTATCACCTACGTTCACGTAGTCGTAATCATTCCACAATGCACCATTGGATTGACCTACGTTCACAGCGAAGATGGGCCACAATTGGCGTCCGTTGAGTCGATCAGGATACTCGCGGTCAAAGAGCATGAAGTTGTCCGGAGCGAGAACGCGTCCGTTGGATTCACTCGAGTACAACGAGCCCTTCATCCTGCCGGTTACGGGTAGGGTAGGAATACCTAATTCGCCCTTGTTGAGGCCGTAGATGGAATCAATTACGAAACCCTTGATGCCGGGCTCAAAACTGTATTCGTCACCTACGTATCTGTAGTTGTAATAGATTGTATCCTGCAGCTTAGCAAACTCGTCCTCGTGCTTGTTCATATTCGCCAGACGCTCGTGGGCTCTAATCAGCGTCTCTTTCAGAATACCCCAGCGCATGAGGTCATATTTACGCAGGTACTCACCTGTGAACTCCAATTTGCGCTCTTCCTGGAGGCTTGCCATAGTCAGTGCTTTAGTTGATGCATTAGCGCGGTTACGTACTTGGTCGAAGCATGCTTGACCATTGATACCGTATGTTTCCGCCGGTCTGTCTTCGCCGATGCCACCTATAGATGCTTCAGCTGCCATCAATAGGACGTCGGCATAACGGATAATCGGGAAGTTCACACCATCATCGTTCCCCGTACGATTACGAGCCATCCATTCAACGCGGTATTTGTTGGCATACCAGCTGTCAATCATACTACGCTTCTGATAAAGGAATTTCTCGTGGTTATCTACATCCACATTCGGGAAAGCGTGCTTTACTTTCTCAGGGTCGGAATTGAATTCCGTACCATCATCATACACCCAGATGTACTGTGCCATAGTCACATCGCGACGAACGTCTGTAGCTTCGAAGTCGTAATAGAGGGTAGGCACGATGCCCATGGATGAGTTGCTTGAACCGCCTTCGTTATTCTTCAGACCACCAACTGCTTTGTCCATCTTGGTGCAGTTGTATTGCAATACTTGCCCGCGCGAACCGTCAGCAAATGGTATCTCCCAGAATACCTCGGATTGATAGTAGTCGGTTACATCGCTACAAATCTTCTTGAAGATATCCTCGTAGTTGGCTTGGAATTTAGCCTGCTCGTTTCCATCATTCAGAATCTGAGCGCATGCCCATAGTACTTCCTGATTAAGTTCAGTACGCAGCGCGGCATCACTCACGAGAAACTCAGCTCCGTTTTTCCAAGTAGCGGGGCGAACACCTTTGCCGGCATAGATGAGGTCAGTGCGGGCAAGCAAGGCCAATGCGGCAGCTTTGCTGGGGCGGCACGTGGAACTTTTGGCAGTACCCAGGCAGTCCTTTGACCAGGGCAGCAGTTCTGCCGCTTTCTTGAAGTCTATGCGGATCTGTGCCAGCACCTTGACGCGGTCGTCCTTCTTCATCTTCAGCCCTTCAGGATCTTTGGAGATGGACACAAAACGCGGTGGTACATCACCCCACAGTTGTACCATCTGCAGATAGCAGAAAGAGCGGAGGAAGTATGCCTCACCCAGCATGTACCGCATCTTTTCTACAGATGCTTTCTTAGTCTCATCGGTAGTGGGCTCGATGTCTCCGTATTGCTCAATGCCTTCGATGATGTTGTTGCATTTCTCGATTGCGGTGTTGAAATAGCCCCACGGATCTTTACCTGTAGCTGTTGACAGGTCGCCGCTTGTCGGTGTCAATGCATAGATGTTCCAATCGGCTTTGCCCGAGTTCTTCGTGCCGTGCTCAACATCGGTGTTCATGCCCTGATATCCGCAAGCCAGGCGGTTGCGGAAGGACTTGTCTTGTCCGAACTGCTCGTACACAGCGGCAATAGCTTGCTCCGTGCTGTTCACATTGGAGAAGACTGTAGCACCGTCCATCGCTGACGGAGATTTCGAATCGAAGAAATCGCAACCTGTCAGCACAACAGCAATTGCTGCAATTGCTATAAATCTGTATTTTTTCATAGGTTATAATTTTTCTTGATTATTTAATTACGTGATGTCGTAATGTCGTGATAACGTAATGTTGTGATAACGTAATGACGTAATTACGTATTTGTTAGAATGAAAGGTTGATACCGAAGTTAAACGCACGGCTCTTCGGGAATGCCGAGAAGTCAACATTCGTAGCCAGCGGGTTGATCTTTGAGCGAGTGTCCACTTCAGGATCAGCGCCCGTATATTTGGTAGCGCAGAAGATGTTCGAACCCGTGAAGAAGAT
>JAFSPC010000030.1 GCA_017443075.1 Paludibacteraceae bacterium | reverse complement strand
ATGCAACCGTTCATCTATTTCCAGTTCTGATATAGACCGCTTCGCTCAAAAAAGAAATACAAACATGATCATCGGTGTAACAGGTGGCATAGGTAGTGGCAAATCAACTGTATTGCAAGAGCTGGGGCGGTTGGGGTATCCGGTCTATGACTGTGATGCTGAGGCTAAGCGCATCATTGTGGAGGATAGCGAGGTGCGCAGGCAGATAATCCGTTTGCTCGGCGAGCACGTATATCATGGCAACCGGTATCAAACACATGAGGTTGCCGCACAGGTGTTTGCCAACCCCGACAAACTGCGTAAGTTAAATAGTATAGTGCACCCCGCTGTGGCGCGCGATGTGCAATGGTGGGCAGCAGATAAGCAGGTGGGGTTCGTAGAGTCGGCTATACTATGTTCTTCCGGCTTGGATGCGTTGTGCGACGGTGTAGCTATGGTGACCGCACCTGAGCAGGTGCGGGTGCAACGGGTGATCAGCCGTGCAGCGCAGCATGGGGATAAACTGACTGCGGCTGAAGTGCTCGCACGCATACGCGCACAGCAAGACGAGTGTACACACGCTGATATTATAGTACATAACGATGGCATGCGACCTATACGCGAGTTAGCGCAGCAATTGATAGATTTCGCACAAAAAGATAACTTATGAGAATCTCACTCACGTACATAGTACTCCTTACATTGATTATTCTTAACTCTTGTGTCGTGCATGAGCAGCGCCAGCGTGAGCAACGGCCTGTGCAATGCCAAGTGATGGTTGTACACCCGACTTGTCCGTCGGGTGAGTTGACATATATGGCTACCGTTCAGGCGCAGGCACATATCCCGCTCAGTTTGCCTTATGGCGGTACGGTAAAGGAGTTGCCGGTCAAATCCCATACGATGGTGGAGAAAGGTGATGTGCTGCTGCGTGTGGATGATACGAATGCCCGTCAGGCGCTGGCTACCACCCACGCCAATCTGGCGAGAGCGAAGGATGCTATCCGCCGCACAACACCCCTGCATGACAAGGGATTGATAACCGATATAAAGATGGTAGAACTGCAAACCGAGTTCACACAAGCGCAGGCTGCGTATGTAGCCGCACGGCGTCAGGTTGAGCAGTGCCTGCTGACTGCACCGCAGGCCGGATTGGTGACGTACGACAACCTGCATGTAGGGCAACATGTAGCCCCCGAGGTGCCTGTTATCCGTCTGCTGGATATGACAGGGTTCACCGTGGTAATCAATGTGCCGGAGGCCGAGATTACGGGTCTGCATGTAGGGGACAGCGCTATGTTGTCGGTACCGGTGCTCAGGCAGGACAGTATGTTGGTATATGTATCACAGATTGGAGTGCAAGCGAATACGCTGACGCATACCTATCCTGTAGAGGCCTATATAGCAGCCCCTGACCGGCAACTGTTGCCGGGAATGATAGGCTCGCTAACTATCCGGCGCGATGAGCAGAAGGTGATTGTTATCCCCCCTCGCTGCGTGAGCCTGCTGCCTCAAGGGCCATCGGTATGGGTGGCAGACCGCTACAGCCGCGCAGAACGCCGACTGATACGCCTCGGTAACTATCAGGCTGACGGCGTGCAAGTGCTGGAGGGCTTGCAGGATGGCGACCAAGTGGTAGTGAGCGGGTATCAGAAATTGTACGACAACGCCCAACTCACCTATGACTAAACGCGACCACATACAAGGCGCATTGCGTAATCATGGCATCATATTCTTCCTATTCGGAGTGATGATGCTGTTTGGCATTTGGGCATTACCGCAGATGAGCAAGGATGAGTTTCCGCAGTTCACTATCCGTCAGGCTGTGGTGGCAGCCATCTATCCGGGCGCCACTGCCGAAGAGGTTGAACAGCAGGTGACGACACCCTTGGAGGCGTTCATCAACTCATACGAGGAGGTGGATAAGTTATCAACCTACTCAACTACTCATGACGGCGTGGTGTACTGCTACGTGATGTTACGCAATTCAGTCACGCAGAAGGATGAGGTGTGGGCAAAGATACGTGCAGGACTGAATCTGCTGAAGCAGACCTCACTGCCTGCCGGAGTGGCAGAGGTGGTGCTGGTGGATGATTTTGGCAATACGGCATCTATCCTGCTGTCGGTAGAGAGCCGGCAACGCAGTGTAGTGGAACTGCAACCATACGCAGAACGCCTGACCCGTCAGCTGAGAGACATACCTCAGATGGGTAAGCTCAAGATACTTGGCAGCCAACATGAGCAGATAGTGATAACCTTGGATATGCAGCGTATTGCCTCCTACGGTATAACGCCATCGATGCTGCAATCCCGATTGCTGTTGCAGGGGCTACGGACTGTAGGCGGCAGGAGCGCGGGCAATGTGCTGCGTGTGGATATACCCTATGCCGGCGAATATGAGTTGGCGCAGCAGATTATCCGGACCGACCCGACCACAGGAGCCGTGCTTCGGCTAAAGGATATAGCTACCATTGAGCGCCGCCTGCCTGAACCCGAGCAGTTTGTCCGCTGCTATGATAAGACCCGCCCTCAGGTTCAGCAGTTGGTCGAGAGTGGAGCTGCCCGCACATCGAATGCCTTGATCATAAGCATGGAGATGGAGCCCGGTAACAATATAGTGGCGTTTGGCGAAACGGTGCAGGCGGTGCTGGATGAGGCGGTTGGGCAGTTTCCGCCCGACATACAATTGCATCGAATAACAGACCAGCCCAAGGTGGTAGATGATAGTGTGCGTTCATTTCTGCGGGATATAGTGATAGCTATTCTGGTGGTTATAGCCGTTATGTTGCTGCTTTTCCCGTTGCGTACAGCACTTGTGGCATCTACGGGTGTGCCGGTATGTATAGCCATCTGCTTAGGACTGATGTACCTGACCGGTATTGAACTAAACACGGTGACGCTGGCAGCATTGATATTCGTGTTAGGCATGATTGTGGATGACAGCGTGATAGTGATCGACGGCTACACCAATCTGCTGGACCAAGGCTGGTCGCGATGGTATGCAGCGTCGGTGAGTACGAAGCAGCTGTTTGTGCCGATGTCCTTGGCAACATGTGCGATAGCGGGAATGTTCTTCCCGATGACAAAGATTATCACCGGTCCGTTAGGCGAGTTTGTGCAGTTATTCCCGTATGCAGTGGCATTCGCCTTAGGCGCGAGTATCTTCTATGCCGCATGGGTGACGCCTTACCTGAGTACGCAACTCATCCGCCGGCGCGGCGAATACAGCAATGCCTTTGAGCGCGGGCAAGAACGGTTCTTTACAGCCTTGCAGCAATTGTATCATCGGTTGCTGACGGTATGCTTCCGCTATCGTTGGTTGACCTATCTGATGTTGACAGGAGCGTTGGCATTGGGCATGTTCCTGCTGACGCGGCTGAATTTGCAACTCCTGCCAAAGGCGGAGCGCGAATTGTTTGCCGTAGAGATACATCTGGCAGAGGGCGCATCGGTAGATGAGACGGCAGTGCTTGCCGACTCGCTGGCACGGCTGCTGATGACGGATGAGCGGATAAAGACAATCACATCGTTTGTAGGGCATGCCTCGCCACGTTTCCATGCTACGTATACGCCAGCAATGCCCGCCGGCAACTATGCACAGTTTGTGGTATGCACAGCTAATTATGAGGCAACGGCTCAGTTGCTTGACGAACTGACACCGCAGTACGAAAACTACTTTGCCAACGCCTACGTGCGATTCAAACAATTGGATTACCAAGTGGTAAAGAACCCCTTGGAGGTACGCCTGACTTACTCGCCGTTTGTAGAGCAAGCCGACCACGAGGCAATGATGCAGATGTACATTGACTCGCTCAAGGTATATATGGCATCGCGGCCAGAGCTGACCTGGGTGCATACGGATTATGATAACATGTCAGCCCAGAGCCTGATTACCCTGAAGGCTGATGAGGCAGCGAGGCTCGGTATAACACAGGCGTCGCTATCATTGTACCTTGCCTCTGTCACGCACGGAGTGACGCTGACCAATATCTATGAGCAGGGAGATGAACATCCTACGCCGGTTGTACTGCGCACCGATATATCCGATACGCAGCACATACTGAACTATCCCGTACCGACAGCCACAGGCAGCTGGGTGCCCTTGCGTCAGGTAGCCGACCTCAGGCCCACGTGGCATCATGCGTATCTTGAGCACCGCAACGGCGTGCCGACCATCACTATCGGCGCCGATCTGGTAGGCAAGACATCGCAGGTGGCAGCCGAGAGTGAGGTGAGAGCGTGGATGAAGGGCTTCGTCATGCGTCACCCGACAGAAGCCATACAGATCAGCTATGGCGGGCTATCCGAAATCAACGGAAAGATAGTGCCGGAGATATTATGGAGCGTAGTGGCCGCACTGCTGGTGATGTTTGTGCTGCTGCTATACCATTTTGGCAAGATACGATTGGCGTTGCTATCGCTGTCCTCCGCTGCGTTGTGCGTGTTTGGTGCGATGGCAGGGTTGTGGATCTTCCGATTGGATATATCCATCACGGCAGTGTTGGGCATAGTGTCGCTCATTGGCATCATTGTGCGCAACGCGATCATGATGTACGAATACGCTGAGGAGTTATGCCGCACGCGTGGACTAAGTGCCTCGGACGCAGCCTTTCTGGCAGGTGAGCGGCGTATGCGTCCTGTGTTTCTGACCTCGGCTACGACGGCGTTGGGCGTGTTGCCGATGATCATTGCACACACCAGCCTATGGATGCCGATGGGGGTGGTGATATGCTTCGGTACAATATTTACGTTGCCGCTCACGCTCACCGTGTTGCCCGTATTGTATGCACGACTAATCCGATAAACCCTTAGAGATATGAAAAAGTTGACAAGTTTAGCGCTTTTGCTTATCGGCACAGCGATAACTGTACAAGCCGCTACCGTGACGTATGTTGCGGACAACACCAGGATCTTCAAGAACCCTGAACGCGGTTTTACTGAAGAACTGAACGGCAAGGTTACTGAGAGTAGCCCATACCGCGTCAAGAACCATATTGACAGCAACTGGGGAAAACGGGACAATATGACTATGCCTGTTGTGCTGTACAACTTCTGGGCGTACAAGAGCCAGGATCTGCCGGAGGCAGTCCTGACAGGTTTTGACGAGGATATGCAGGAGTTGCGCAAGCTTGGATTGAAATGTGTGCTACGGTTCGCCTACACCGAGCGCGAGAGTGATATAGAAGATGCTACGCCCGAGTGGGTGCAGCGTCATCTGGAGCAACTCAAACCGCACTTGGCAGCCAATGCCGATGTGATATATGTGCTGGAAGCAGGATTTGTAGGCGTGTGGGGCGAGTGGTATTACTCGAAAAACTACGGTAATGAGACGCAGCATGTAACAGCCAACCGGCGAAAAGTGATAGAGTACCTGTTCGCCAATGCTCCTGCCGACAGGTTCATACTATTCCGCTACCCGATGATTAAGACGGAGTATCTGGGCGACGCCATCCCCCTGACGGCCGGAGAGGCGTTCAGTGGCAGCCAGCGTGCACGTATGGGATGCCACAACGACGCCTTCCTGCACGATTGGGGGAATATGGGTACGTATGCCAGTGACGACAAAAGTGATGATCCTGCCGTGCGGCAATATATAGCCACAGAGACCTTGTATGTCCCCAATGGCGGAGAGACGAACATAGATGACGATGATGCGTTGGCAGAGCGCCGCTATACGCAGGCGCCATCGGAGATGAGCAAGTACCATTGGTCGTTCTGCGGCTCGACATACGCTATGCCCGTTATCAAACGCTGGCGTAGCAGCGGGCTATTTGATACGCTCAACATCCGTATGGGCTACCGCTACAACTTGCTGGACGGTCAGTTTACCGACCAAGTTGCCCCAAGCGGCAGGATGAATGTGACGATCCGCTTGCGCAACGACGGTTATGCGCCTCTATACAACGAGCGACCGGCGTATATAGTGCTCAGCAATGATGTGAACACCTACCGCTTGCCGCTGACTGCCGATCCGCGACGCTGGTTGCCTAACGGCGTGATGAGTGCCATCAACGAGCAGGTAGCCATACCTGCAGATGTAGCGGAGGGCAGCTACCATCTGTACCTGTACCTGCCGGACAAGTATGCCTCGATTGCATCCGATCCGCGCTATGCTATCCGTATAGCCAACAAGGATATGTGGGATGCGGCAACAGGAATGAATGACTTAGGTGCAGAGGTTGTGGTGTCCGCCACGGCATCACCCGACCCGGGAGAACTGCCGAAGGTAATCTTGTCAGCCCCCAATGTGGCAACCGACGGCAGCCGGACGGCAAGCAAGGTGCTGGAGGACGGCATACTATACATCTGTACCCCTGACGGCAAGAGGTATGCAGCCAACGGACTAACCATGTAAACAAGAATAATGATATAGGGCATAACAAGAAGTGCCCTCTAAATATTCAATAGTCATGATAAATACAGTAGTTTTTGATTTAGGCGGAGTTCTGATTAATCTGAACGTACCGCGTTGTGTAGAGAATTTCAAACGCCTGATGGGTGAGGACAACGTACGGAATATATTAGGCATAGATGACGAGGGCGAAGGCGTGGCGGCAGTGAGTGCCGCAACGCTGCAATTGATGCATGATTATGAGTACGGCAATATCTCTACCGAAGAGTTCTTGAACACATTGGTAGCCCATTGCTATGCCGGCACAACCATTGAGGATGTGCGTAAGGCGTGGTTGAGCATGTTGGACGAGCTGCCGCAGGAGCGCCTGGATTATATAGCCTCATTGCGCAAGGCAGGTTACAAGACCTACCTGCTATCGAACTCCAACCAGATGCATTGGGACCCGATATACGAGCAGTACAACCTGCCGCAGTATTTCGATGCCATATATGCCTCGCACCACCTGCACATAGCCAAGCCGAATAAGGAGATATTTGATTATGTAGTACGTGCGGCACAGATCGATTCGGCTCATACCATCTATGTAGATGACCTTGATAAGAACCGTGCAGCCGGTGAGCGCTATGCAGGCTGGAAAACATGTGCATCAGTGGATGAACTGAAAACAATGCTCAATTGACGATTTGCCATGTATTATTTACCATAAATCATTTGAGGAGGAGAAACCATGAAAGATATCATCAAGCAATTTGCTATCCCCAACGAGGTTGGTGAGCCTCAGCCGTTGAAGATAGGATTTATCAACGATTCGTTTATCCTGCGCGCGAAGAGAGAGGGTGAGCGCTCGTACTTCCTGCAACGCATCAATCACCACATCTTCCAAAATGTGGAAGGCCTGCAGCAGAATATCCAAAAGGTGACCGACCATATACGCCGTAAGCTGATAGCGGCAGGTGAGACGGATATAGAGCGCAAGGTGCTGGAGCTGGTGCCAACCAAAGACGGCAAGCTCTATTACAAGACTCCGTCAGGCGACTATTGGCGCGTGTATGTGCTGATTGAGCATGCGCGCTCGCAAGAGCAGGTGACGCCCGAGTCAGCGTTGCTGACAGGCGAGGCGTTCGGCAGATTCCAATGCCAGCTATCCGACCTACCGTTTGATGCGTTGTGCGAGTCGATACCGAACTTCCACAATATAGAATTCCGTCTGCAGCAGTTAGACGAAGCACTGGCTGCGGATGTCATGGGTAGGAAAGCGGCATGTATGGATATAGTAGAGGCGATTGACAGGCGGCGTGAGGATATGTGCCTTGCCGAGCGACTGTTTCGTGAGGGCAGGCTGCCCAAACATATCAACCATTGTGATACGAAGGTGAACAATATCCTGTTTGACGAGCAGGGACAGCCTATCTGCATTGTGGACCTCGATACGGTTATGCCTGGGTTTGTGCTAAGCGATTTCGGCGACTTTATGCGCACGGCAGCTAATACGGGTGCTGAGGACGACCCTGTGCTTGATAATATTCATGTCAACCTTGAGGTGTTCGAGGCCTACACGCGCGGTTATCTGAAGCAGGCCACGTTCCTGACAGATATAGAGAAAGAGCTGCTGCCGTACGGGTGCCGCTTGCTAAGTTATATGCAGGCGGTACGGTTCTTTACCGATTGGCTGAACGGGGATACATATTACAAGATTCAGTACCCTGAACATAATCTCGTGCGTACGCGTGCGCAGATGCGATTATTAGAGGAACAGGAGAAGGCGGCGGAACAAATGTTGAGCATTGTCCGCTCAGTGGCAGCACAGCAGCTGTAATCTCTATGCGCTTATGACCGATAACAAATAACAAATCAGAAACAGTATGACATATTTTATCGACCAAGTGAACTGGCCTGCTGAGTGGCCGGAGAGACCCGAGGCGCGAGTGGACGTGACGAATGATCACCAATACCTGTACCTGCATTACCATGTGCATGGTGACCAACTCAGGGCAGTAACGGTGCAAGACCAGGGTCCCGTATGGGAGGACTCGTGTGTGGAGTTCTTCTGCCAAGTGCCCGGTGAGGAGCATTACATGAATTTTGAGGCAAACTGTATAGGCGCCATGGTAGCCTCACGGCGGTTGAGCCGGAGTGAGGATGTGCGTCCGCTGCCAGTAGAAGAAATGGTGCAGATTGACAGGCAATGTACCTATCCGCGTGAGGTTATACAGGAGCGGAACGGGACATTTGAATGGGAGGTGAAGTTGCAGATACCGCTCGCGCTCATTTTCCGCGAGCGTGCTCCGCAGTTTCCGCAACCCTTGCGCGTGAACTTCTACAAGTGTGCCGACCGAACGAAGAAACCGCACTTCCTGAGTTGGCGACCTATTGCATTGCCCAAGCCTGACTTCCATTGCCCGCAGTTCTTCGGCGAGATAGTGCTGGAGTAAGTTGTCAGTGATTAGTTTTCAGCATTCAGTTTTTGCCCAAGGGCTGTGTAAACGCCTGAAGCATTCATGATATACAGGTGACCGTTATGAAGGAACTTCTGAGAGCATTTGGGAGTTCCTTCTGTTATGTCCAGCCCCGAACCTTCTTGTACGTTCTCTGATTTCCACTGCGCACCGGCATCGGCTGCTGACCAGTTATTGCGGTCATCGGCAGCGAAGGCAGCATAGTAGTATATTTGTCCTACTATGGCTGTCGGGTCGGCGCAATTCTCCGCCTTGCCGCGGTAGATCTCCGTGCCGTCGGTTGGCGAGGCAGGAAAAGTGTTATCCTTGCGGACAATGACAGTCTGTGCATAATCCGGCGCCGGATAGATGTCACCGCTCAGATGCAGGTCGTCCAGCCAGAACGTCCCGGATACGGCATCGCCGGTCGATACGCCGAAACAGATGCGTACCACACCTTCCATCTGATTACGCTCGTCGGTGTTGCCGTACCAGTCGAACGCCAGCAGGCTGCGCATATCCAATGTTACTTCTTTCCAGTCGGTTTGTGACAGGTTGACACTCTCGGTGTACCACCAGTCTTCATGTCCGGCTGACATGTTCTTGCATACGATACGCAGGTCGGTACTTGTGCCGTTGCCTTTGAGACGAAAGGTTAGGATCGGAGTCTGATGCATATCGGTAACTGCGTTGAATACATAATCTGCTGAAGCGGTAGCCCATGCCTTGGTGATGCTGTAGTCGCATTTAAGTGCATTGTCAGCTATGCTGACGTCCATTGTTGCGCCTTCATCGCCCACAGCCTCGACGGGTGACGTGCCGCTACTAAAATCAGTGAGCAGATTGTCGAGATGCACCAGATGCGTCGGATTGCGCCAGGTGAGGTGATACTGTCCGTTGTTCTTGTATCCGCCGAGAGCAGTGGGGGCAGGCGGTGGTGTGGTGTCCTCCAATAGTGTGACTTCGGCTGTGTTGCCGCCCATGAAGCTCTGGCCGCCGGAGGTGATAACGGCGTAGATGTAGTAGTTGCCCTTCGGATAGATGTCGCGCGTGTGCCATACATATTTCTCGTCCTTGCCTGAGAGGTTGGTTACGATGGGTGTCATATTTTCCACGTTGGTGGCACCGGCTGTTTGCGAGTAGTAGAACGACACTTTGGCATCGCCAGCCGGATCGAATGTGAACCAGCGAAGCATGATTGAGTCCTCGACACTAACTTTCTGCGACGGCACGGTGAAGTTCACCGAGGGATTGATCACTTCGCCGTCGTGCAGGAAGTTATAGGTGTAGAAGATATTACCCACCGAGTCGTAGGCGGTGAGTGCGATGGTTGAGGCATCGGCTGCCATGTCGAGGGTGGAGAAGCAGGAGATCTGCTTGTAGAACATGGAGTATTTGAAGTCCTTGAGTTGCTTTTGCTGGCTGTAGTTGGCATCGCGCCCGCAGCCCGGGCGCACGTAATGCACGCCATCTTTATATAAGTGTTCGAACGAATGGTCGTCGCCAGAGAGGGAGATGATACGTTTGCCCTGTGCCGCATGTTTCTCAAATAGTGCGCCCATCTGTCGCGGCTCGTCTGCCCACTGACCGTGATAGCCTGTGGTGTGAACGCCCACATGGTGGCAGATGATTATCCACGGTCGTGTGCAGGTGCCGAGAATAGAGTCTGCCCAGTGGTACTGCTTGCTGCCCGGCAGGAACTGCGGGCTGGACGGGTCACCGTTGAGGTTGAGCATGATTATGTCGGCGTTGCCGTAAGTGAAATGGAAGTATGCCTCGCCGCGCGGGTCAATGGTGTCGCCTTCGGATACGCCCTCGTGCGGGAACTGATGAAAATAATCGTAGAACGACGACCAGCGGAAAGTGAACGGATCGCCTGTCTCATGGTTGCCGGAAGAAGACATAACGGGCACTTGGCTCAAGAACTGTGCACCGGGAGTGAAGAAATAGTTGTTCCAGTTTCGGTCGTCGCCCTTGCTGCTGACGAAGTCGCCGTTCATGAGTGCAATGTCGCAATTGAGGTCGCAGATGAAGTCTTGCATGTTCGACCAGTTGTTGCGGGCGTTGCCGTGAATGTCGCTGATGGAGAAGATGCGGTAGGCTGTGCCTTGTTCGGGTGCTGTTTTGGTGCTGCTGATCTTGTCAAAGCGGCGTGTGGCACTTGCGCCTACGGTGAAGTAGTAGCGGGTGTCGGGTTGCAGGTTGGTGAGTGTGACAACGTGTACATAGCCTTCGCCGGTTACGTTCCATCCACTGTTGGTTTGAATTTGCTGATTGAGGTTGTTAGGGTCTGTGCCGTAATACACGAGTGCATCGGTTGGTTCGGACTCTTCGTTCATTTGCCAGAGCACCTTTACGGAGTTCGTGGTCGGTGACATGGAGTACGGCTGTTTGTACGGGATATACGGGTCACTGCTGCTGTCGTGTGACTCGGCAGATACGCCCCAACGCGGGTCGCCGAGTGTGCTGTTGTCCGTACCGGCATTGACCGCAGGGCTGTTGGCGAAGAGTTGGAAATTGCCGGCCGCCGGATCTACGAAATACGGATTGCGCACCGAGCAGTTGGCCTGCGAAGCACCTGTGCCCACTTTAACCGGTGCATTGTATCCGATGCAGTTGCGCACGTACGAGTTCAAGCCATAGACAGCAAAACTGTTGGTGCCTTCCCGTTCCTCGGGATTCATAAAGATACAGTTGGTGATGTGGCTATTGTCGATATTAGCCGGATAGACACCGCGGCTGTTAGTACTGTTATAGAACGTGCAGTGGTCGATCTCCACAGCGCCTTCCAATGCCTCTACGTTGCTACCCGGATAAACATAAATGAATCGTCCGGTGCCATTCTCTCCGCCATCGAACGTACTATTGCGAATGAGGAGGCTCTTCAGTTGCTTTGGAGCAGCGCCGGCATAGAAGCCGTATGCGCTATTAGCCGCTGCGCTGCCCATGCGGAACAGACAATCGTCAATGGTGAATGCATTGATGTATGGTGCTTCCTGGTCGGTGGTATATACGCGGAGGAAGTACGACGGGCAGCCGCTCAGTTCGCAACCGCTGAGTGTCACGTTGTACGGCGTTGTGCCGGGCACAAGACGCAGCGCTTCAGCGCTGCATTGCAGATTCAGATTTTGCAATGTGATACCTGCTATGACTTGAAAACGTCCGCTCATCTTGAGAACCGGTTTGGCTCCGTCTGCGGCTTGAATAGTCAATGCCACAGTTGGGCTGATATTGGATGCCTCCGTGTACTCGCCGGTCGCTAACACGAGTACATCACCCGCAGCAGCATTGGCAATCGCCGTTCGCAGTGTTCCTGAGCCGGGAGTGACATTAACTGTGGCTGCATGGAGCACAGTTGCGCAGAGCAACATAGCGCAAAAGGTTATTGTATGTTTTTTCATGGTATTATGATGTTTTAGAAGAT
>JAFSPC010000029.1 GCA_017443075.1 Paludibacteraceae bacterium | reverse complement strand
GTATACATTTTCCCGTTAAAAATCACTTGTTCTGGAACAATGCAGGTGTCTATTTGGGAATAATTCACATCTGAATCACATTCGCACAAACTGCTATATACTTCCACCAAAGAATCACTATATATGCTTAGAATTCTATAATACAATGCCCCCGCCTTAAAATCCGGGTTATAGTTATCATCCGTATATATACTCCAACAGTTATAGTAGTCTGAAAGATTCTCTTCTCCCACGACGATTGACTGTGCCGAGCATATTGCACAAATGAACAACATAAAAGTAATCAATATACGTTTCATAAGGAGCCATTTTAGAATATTACATAATCATCTAAAGCTGGAAGATATAACTACACACCATATCGTTATTTCCCTCTGTACCGTGAGTATCCTAATTTAATAGATAATTGGTCATCTTTTGAATCATACTATATTGCCGGCAATTGTTTCTCTCCATAATCTGTCTCTGCCTTTTCTGTGAATGGAGATATTGTAAAGATAACATGAAATCGATGATAAGGAATAACAAATGGAGTTAGTTTTTTTATCCATACCTGTTTTGGAGATATAAACCTCCGTATTAAACTATCTGCAACTGTTATTTCAGGTGTTGGGTTAGTCTCCTTGTTTGGAATATATCTATCTACATCTCTGTTTAGGCGGTACATCAGGAACAAAGAATCCTTCGTTCGTTGAACTTTTTTCCCTACATACAATTCGACCGTATCATAATAAAGTAAGTACACCCCAACACCACTAAGCGTATCTGAAACGGTACATGACGAATCAACAAAACAGCATTCACAATACGTACTTTTAGCGGTTTCCGCAGCTCTTGACTTCCTGCACAATACATCGCATGATGCCCAGCTCATGGTGTCTACCACATACACTTCTTCAGGATTCAACAATATGGTTTCTGATAAATCTATGTATAAATCGACTTCCTCGTTATTATTGTCATTTGCCCGTATTATTGCTACTATGCATGCGAAGAATAATGTCACGATAAGCCGAAGATAAAAAAACGTTTTCATCTTTTCCAGAATTTAAGGATTCTATATTGCTGGTTTGGGCTAAAGTACTTTATATACTATTTCGTTGCCCAAAATAGTTTCTTCAAAAATCTGCACAGGTAGTTTTGCCAGTTGTCCCAGGTGTGTCCGCCGTTGCTTTCGTAGTAGGTATATTCAAAATTGTTCATATCCAACCACATTCTGTAGTCTTGCAACTGTGCGTACAAGAAATCGTCTCTGCCTATTCCTATCCAGTACATAGGTGGATTGGCGTTCATACTGCGCATCTCTGTCATCCAGTTGTTGTATGCCGGCGAACCGTAATCCAGTTCCAGGTCAAACCCCATGGTGTGAAACTGTGAGTCCTCTATTGTAGCTACCAGCTCTTCATTCCTGCGCGGAATGATTACGGGCGAAAACAATCCTACATACGCAAATTCTCCATGCAGATAATGCGCTACATGCATCGTGTGAAATCCGCCCATCGATAGTCCCGCAATGGCGCGTTTGGCAGGTTCGGCACTTACATTGTAATTGCGCTCAACCTCGGCCATGAATGCACGAAAACTCTCTTCCCAGTATCCTGACATCTCATAGTCCTGCTCCTGATCTCGTGTCAGTTTGCGCCAATGCGATGTCCCTTTGCTCGTATCAAACGCCTCTCCCTCCGATGTAACATTGGGGGCTTCCATCAGTGCTACACGTTCTGCGTAGGGTATGCTGCCCAAAAAATTGTCAGGCATAACTACAATCATCTCTTTTACCTTGTCTGCCAGCAGCAGGGCATTCATCCATCGTACGAGATTGCCTTGCACGCTCCAGTCGTCTTCCGAACCGAACATCCCGTGCTGCAAGTATAGCACCGGAAATACTGTGCTGTCCTTCTCAACACGTTCGGTATAATGGTGTGGCAGATAGATTTGGCAAGGTACATTCAGCAATGTATCTCGTTTGATAGTGCCTGCTTCGGTGGCGTATACGGACTCAGTCAGCAACAGTAGGAATAATACGCAAAGATTGATTGACTTCTTCATATTAAGGGTATTTCAAGGGTAATTAAATAGTGCCAAAATTATATTTCAAGGCTATCTCCTAAACAAGTAAAATTGTTAGTAGTGCCTTTGGGTAACAATAAGGGCTGTCACATGATCAGCCCTTACTATTGTATTTTTTATAAGTCTAACGACAACTGCACATCAGATTCACCATTGGTGATTGTAAATGGTATTCCGGATGGCTGTTCATCTGAATCTTTCTGTGTGCTCGTCGGATTCATTTCCTTTTCTGTTGCACCTCTCTCCGGTACTTCGCTCTCTGCACTGCTATCCGTCTCTTCCTGTTCCGGCTCTGGTTCAGGGGGAGCAGGCGTTATATCTGCAATAGTGGCTATCTCGTAGTTACTCAGCCGCTTGCCGCGCGCTTTGGCTGACTTGACATCGATAAACTCTGCCATCGTCACATCCAGTGCCGGACGGTTGTCTTCTGCAAACTGCAGTTGGAAGACAGCTTCCTCCCTGTCTGACAGCACCACTATCCTGTTCTCCTTCGATTCGCCTAACATCGACTGTGGCTTGGCTAACGCATCGGCAAGAGTGAAACGTTTGCCGTAGTAGAACTTCAACTCATCATTCCACATAGCCAGCGACCATACCTTATCCGGCTGCCACTTCTCTATGCGCAGTATATTGTTGTCAAAGTGTGCCGTCGGATCAAAGGTGTTCAGGTAATAATTACCATCCGTGGTTATTACCAATATGCGATCCTCGTCATCAAACTCGCCCAAGTATGTTCCCTGCTCATCGTAGTTAACGCGCAGCACATCCGGATCAAACCATACTTTCCTTCCGCCTAACGTCGAGTGACCTTTCTGCTTCAGGGTAATAGATTTTACTTCAAACTTTGTCAGCACATTTCCCATCGCACCGCGGTTCTTCACCGCCAGTTCCGATAAGTCTTTCAGCACTTCTATCTTCTTCAGGTGCAACTGAGGCTTGAGCGCTACGCGGATAACCTCTGCCTCGCCGTTGGGGTTGGCGGTGAAGTACACCACTTTCGACCCGGGCTTGCCTTGCGTCAGGTCATATTCCTTGTCGCGGGCTACACCTGTCACATGGAATCGCTTCATGTAGTATATGCCCTTCTTGCCATCGCGGTATACTACATTATATATCGTGCGCACATCATCTTTCTTGAAGATGGCTATGTGCAGTATATCTGTGCCGATGAATACTTTCTCCGCTACACGCAGTATCTTGTACTTGCCGTCGCGGTGGAACACGATGATGTCATCTATGTCCGAGCAGTTGAACAGGAACTCATCTTTCTTCAGACCCGTTCCTACAAAGCCGTCGGCATAATTGATGTATAGTTTCTCGTTGGCTTCGACTACGGTCTTAACGTTGATGTTGGCAAAATTACGCACCTCTGTCTTTCGCGGATAGCGCGCTCCGTATTTCTGCTTCAACATCTCAAACCACGCTATCGCGTACTCCGTCAGATGATTCAAGTTATGCTCCGTTGCCTTGATCTTGGCCGCAAGATCCTTCATCAGCTCGTCGGCTTTCTTGGCATCGAACTTGGTGATGCGAATCATTCGTATCTCAAACAACCGCTCTATATCCTCCGTACGTACTTCGCGCAACAACTTTTCTTTGTAGGGGGCTAATGCCTTGTCTACAAACGCTATCAGCTTCTCCTTGTTAGGTGCCTGCTCGTAGCCTTGCTCCTTGTAGATCCTGTTCTCTATAAAGATTTTCTCCAGCGATGTGTAGAAGTATTGTTCCTCCAACTCATTCTTCTGTATCTCTAACTCCTGACGCAACAGTTCCTTCGTATTGTCTGTTGACATCTTTAGCAGTGTGGATACATTGGTGAATATAGGCTTCTTGTCCTGTATGACACAGCAGTTGGGTGAGATCGACACCTCGCAGTCCGTAAATGCATACAAGGCATCTATCGTCTTGTCTGACGATGCGCCGGGAGCCAACTGAACAACAATCTTTGCTTCCTCTGCCGTGAAGTCATCTACCTTCTTGATCTTGATCTTACCGCGCTCCTGAGCTTTCAGTATCGTATCAATGATCTTCGAGGTTGTTGTGCCGTATGGCACCTGACTGATGACCAAGGTCTTGTTGTCGTCGGCTTTGCTGATACGCGAGCGGATCTTTATCACACCGCCACGCTCGCCGTCGTTGTATCGGCTCACATCAACCTCACCGCCTGTCGGAAAGTCCGGATATAGCGTGAATTCCTCACCGCGAAGGTAGGACAGCGATGCATCGCACAACTCGTTGAAGTTATGAGGCAGTATCTTGGAGTTCAAGCCTACGGCTATGCCTTCTACACCCTGGGCTAACAGCAGCGGAAACTTTACCGGCAGATGCACTGGCTCTTTCTTCCTGCCATCGTACGACGCCATCCAGTGTGTCGTCTTGGGGTTGAATACGGTCTCAAGGGCGAACTTCGACAGGCGCGCCTCTATGTATCGGGGCGCCGCTGCACCGTCACCCGTCAGTATGTTGCCCCAGTTTCCCTGACAGTCTATCAGCAAATCCTTCTGACCCAACTGAACCAGTGCATCACCAATCGACGCATCACCGTGCGGGTGATACTGCATCGTCTGACCGACAATGTTGGCTACCTTGTTGTACTTGCCGTCATCCACTGCCTTCATCGCATGCAGAATACGGCGCTGTACTGGCTTCAAACCATCCTCTATCGCAGGGACGGCTCGCTCCAATATAACATACGAGGCATAGTCCAAGAACCAGTCTTGGTACATGCCTGTCAAGTGATATTTGATTGCGTCGCTGAAGTCAGCCATCAGATTTAGTCAAGACGTTTGTTGATAATTATGTATGTCAATATACCAACAAACTCAAGCACAAGACTGCTCACAAGCAATGCATTGCTCGGAACGCTGAAATAGTAAACACACAAACAAATCACCCCGCAAAGGAAGATGATCAATCCAAGGTCTTTTAGTAATGAATTCATATTAGATAGATTTAAGAAATTTCTTCTTTTCTTGTTTTGCCTGCAAAGTTACAAAAAAAAAATGACATTTGCAAATAAAAAATCACTCTACTGCCATTTTTCCCCTGACAAAATGCACAAATCATGCCGTTAGGTTCATACTGCCATAAATTTTCCCCCCGGAAAGGAGCGCACGAGTTTATGCATCTCTAACAGCATCAGGTGGGTTATAACTTCTGAATACGGGATGTTCGACTCCTCCGCCAGATCATTCACCAGCATCCCGTTCTCTGCCTCACGCAGCAGACGCAGCAGGGTCTCTTCCTCCGGTGCCGGATCATAGTCGGTCGTAGCCAACCCCGGTAGCGTAGCTTGCACCGGCCGTTGCGCCGTTGCCCACATCATCGATTCTATCAGATCGTCCGGACTCTGTATCAGCGTGGCGCGCTGCTCGCGTATGAGCTGGTTGCACCCTGCCGACGATTCGTCACTGCTACGACCCGGAAAAGCAAACACCTGCCTGTCATAGTCAAACGCCATCGATGCTGTTATCAGCGATCCGCCACGTGAGCGGGACTCCACCACTACCGTGCATTCTGATAACCCGGCAATGATCCTGTTGCGCGCCACGAAATGATGGCGCTCCGGCGTGCTGCCTGACATGTATTCCGTCACAATGCCGCCGTGTTCAAGCGCACGCACAGCCTCATTGCGATGCGTTGGCGGATAGATGCGGTCCAGACCATGACCCGGTATAATCAGCGTGGGGATGCCTGCCTCCAAGGCCGCACGGTGAGCGGCTATATCAATGCCGTACGCCAAACCCGATACGATAGTCAGCTGAGGTAGCTTGGCGGCTAACTCTACTATCATTTCCCGTGTCAGAATCTTTCCGCGCTCGCTTGCCTGACGCGTCCCCACTACCGATACAAAATGGCCGTCCGTAAAGTTCACGTTTCCTTTTGTATATAGCAGTATAGGTGCATCCGGACACTGTGCCAGCAATTGCGGATAATCGCTGTCATGCACGTAGTAGGTGCCGATCTGATGTTTGTGCACAAACTCCGTCTCGCGTTGTGCGCGCTCCCATGACGCTGACTTCCCCGGCAGACTGATCCTGTTCCACGCCTCTTCCGGATCAGGATAGACGCCAAGTATCTCACGCGCCATGCGTAGCCGACCATCATACAGATGAGTAAGGGCGATGATATATGTCAGTTTGTCGTCGGCTATCATGATCAGCGGGGCTTGTTACGTAACAGTTGCAGCAGAGCATAAAGGATTACACCTGCTGCTGTGCCTATGATGTCGGCTATCCAATCTACCCAATCACACATACGCGGCGGAAAGTAATATTGCATCCATTCCATTAGTCCGCCGTATATGATGGGCGTGAGGATGGATACAATATACACTACACGCACGCCGGCATGCATGCGGTGCAAGTCGAATGCCAGACATAGAGCCAATACCATATAGGCTACCGCGTGCCCCCATTTGTCCGCTAACGGTATATCACCCATGTCTGCAAACGGGACCTCTTTTATCAAGCTCAAATACGTGATGCCTATTACTACAAGCAGCGATGGCAACAATTGCCACCACTGCCTGCTCAATAGCATTGCATCGTGATCAACCTCCCGCCGACTCATAGTACCCTGATTATGCTACTCGTCTGTCTTTCAGCCCTCAATCGTCACAGTTTGCCGCCAAAGCACAAATCACCGGCATCACCTAATCCCGGTACGATGTATTTCTTCTCGTTCAACTCCTTATCAATGGCTGCGCACCACAAAGTGATATTGTCCGGCAGATTATTTTGCAGGTATTTCACGGCCTCTGTCGTACCTATCACGCAGCACAGATGTGTTTTGGCAGGAGTGCCGTGACTAAGCAACGCCCTGTACGCCACCTCCATCGACATACCCGTGGCAAGCATCGGATCAACCAATAGCAGCGTCTTGCCGTCCAACTTAGGCGCTGCCAAGTATTCGGCTACAATCTCCAACTCCTGCTTGCCATCTACGATACGGCCTGCACGGCGGTAAGCTGACAAGAATGCATTCTCTGCGCGGTCATATATATTCAGAAATCCCTGATGCAATGGCAAACCTGCACGAAGAATCGTACCTAACACAATCTCATCGGTCGGCAACTGTATCGTAGCTGTGCCAAGGGGAGTGGTTACTTCACGCGGCGAGTACGACAAGGTACGGCTCACCTCTACTGCCATTATTTCACCTATACGCTCAATGTTCTTGCGAAAACGTAAGGGATCCTTCTGAATAGTAACATCGCGAATCTCGCTCAGGTATCGGTTCAGAATGCTGTTCTTCTCCGACAGGTTGATTACTTGCATATTTCTATGTGGGTTTGATGGGTTACTTCTGTGCCTTTACATTCTTCATCTCGCCTTTGATGATCTCACGGCGTTGCTTGAGCGTGGTCTCCAACTGCTTGAGGTCGGTCTCCTTGTTGGTAATCTCGTTGTTGAATACCATCAGATCCGTACGCATCTGCTGCAGTTGTACAGGATGGTTGGCGAGCTGCGACTGGCGGTTCGTCGTCGCATTGATGGCGGCCTCCATCGTGCGGCGCTGGGTCTGTAATTGGTCAATCACCTTCGTCCGAGTCTCTGAATTGAGCAGACTGGTCGAATTCAGGTTACGCAACTGCTTCTCGGCGTTTTCTTTCAGCTTGCCGAACTCGTCCTGCTCCTTCTGCGACAACGACTGCAGGTTCTTGAACGACGACTCGGATTTCTCTACATAACTCGTCATCTGCTTGTAGAAGTCCTTCTCTGCCTTCAGCTGGCTCTGGGCATCTTTCAGCGACTTTGTGTCTTCCTTCATCAGTTTCTCCAGACGCTGCAACTCCAGCAGATACGACTGACCGCTGTACTGCGAGCGAAGTGAATCCAAGTTAAAGTTCGTCAACTGTACGTTCAACGGAGTGACATGCTGGGCGGACATCGGGCTGACCAGCATCAGCATAAGTGCAAAAAGAATAGATTTTTTCATTGTTAATGGTATTTAAAAGTATATTGATTTCGCAGGTTGAATGTTATTTTTTCAATTTGACAATGCAAAGATACAAAAAAATTTGGTAATTTGCAAAAAAAGTTGTAACTTTGTGTGCTTTTATTGAATTTTGTAAATTTTAATGAAATACATTAAGCGTTTTTTACAATTTTGATGAAGCATCTTACGCATTTTTTATAGTATTGATGGAACACGTTAAGCAATTTTCACAACACATATCCAAAGAGCTGGTCAACCTCATGCCTCTTGCCTGTTTTGATGGCGAAACGATTATTGTCGATCAACTCGGGCAGGTGGACGATGCCGTCGCTTACCTTAATTCGTGCGATGTGCTGGGGATAGATACCGAGGCGCGACCTTCATTCACCCGTGGTGTTCATTACCCCACTGCACTCCTGCAGATAGCTGACGGGCAACGGTGCTACCTGTTTCGACTCAACAAAATCGGCATGCCGCCTTCGCTGGCTAAACTGTTCAGCAACAAGCGTATATGCAAGGTCGGCTTGGCGTTCAAGGACGACCTGCATGGTCTGCAACGACTGCACGACTTCAAACCGCAGAACTGTATCGACCTGCAGTCGCTCGTAGCCAGATATGGCATTCTGGAGCTGGGGCTGCAAAAGATTTTTGCCATCGTCTTTGCCAGGAAGATCAGCAAGTCGCAGCAACTCACCAACTGGGAGGCGGACATCCTCACACCCGAGCAGGCACGCTACGCCGCTACCGATGCTTGGGCTACACTGCTCATCTATAATGCCCTGCGCGATTCGGTTGCGCTGCCTAACAGAGAGGTCGAAAAACTCAAAACGGCTGAGAGGCAAGCGCAGGTGCAGCACCAGCTGGAGATTAACATGCATAGGGATATCGACAAGGCTGTCGAGGTGCTGCAAGACGGCGGAGTTATTATCTATCCTACCGACACCGTCTGGGGCATGGGGTGTGATGCCACCAATCAGCAGGCGGTGGACAAACTTTTCCGTATCAAACAGCGCGAAAAGGGGAAATCAATGCTCGTCTTAGTGCCCGATATCGATACTATACTTGAGTTTACTGACACTATTCCTGAGGCGGCCGCCCAACTCTTGGAGGTCTCCGCGCCCGAAGAGGGAGTGGCACCCAAACCAATGACAATCATCTATCCCGATGCCAAAAACGTGGCGGAAGGTATTCGGGCGGAAGATGGCAGCCTCGGCATACGCATCACCTACGAGAAGTTCTCTAACCTCCTCTGCTCACAACTCGGCAAACCGCTCGTATCAACATCGGCTAATTTCTCTGGCAGACCCACACCGAAAGCGTTCTGCGAGATCGATAGCAAACTCTTGACTGCTGTTGATTATGTCTGCCATTCGCGACGTAGCGAGAATACCTCCGCCAAGCCCAGCAGCATTATCAAGGTTGGGCGCGACAATCAGATTACGATTCTGCGGCCGTGATATAATCATCCGTTTAATGCATCTTCAATAATGACTCAACGCCGAAAACTTCAATTGGGATATATTGCTGTTGACTTCTTTTCAGCCGAATTGGTATGGCTGGCTTTCCTGTTCTTCCGGTGGCTGGTGTACGAGGGCAAGGTGTTCAGCGTCAATACGGTTCTTATTCCTGCTTTCGATTTCTATTGGCCGCTTATATTCTACCCCATAGGCTGCCTGCTCATCTACTACCTGTCGGGCTATTACTTGCGGGTCTATCGCAAGAGGTTCACCCAGGAACTGCTCACCACCATCATCTCATCCATCGTGATTGCACTCGGGGCGTTCTTCATTATCATCATCGATGATCAGGTGCAGAGTTATCATCGTTACGTCGTCTCTTTGGCTGTATTGTGGCTGTTGCAGTTCTGTATCAGTTATATCTTCCGCCTTGCGCTCACGCTGCTCATACGACGCTACGCGCTGCCTCCTGTCACAATCACTATTCATAGCGAAGCGGAGCTGGAGACGCTCAGGGTGAACAAGGGCGATCAGATAATCATCGATCCTCTGCCCTCGCTCAGCGAGAACGACCTGTATAACATGATTCGGCGTATCTACCCCATGGATGTCGATATAGCTGTCGTACCTAAGTTGTATGATATGCTTACCGGCGCGGCTAAGATTCCCGAGATCGACGGCAACCCCCTGGTCATGATTACACAGCACAAGATGTCTGACTCCGAACTGTGTATCAAGCGGGCGTTTGATATCTTTGCTGCATCGGCGGTGATCGTTTTGCTTTCACCGCTCTACGCCTTGTTGTGGGTGTTGGTCTATGCCTCATCCAAGGGCCCCGCATTCTATTGCCAGCAGCGTATAGGCCTGCACGGCAAACCATTTGACATCTATAAGTTCCGAACAATGGTGCAGCATGCTGAGAACGATGTACCACAGCTGTCTGCCGACGATGATCCGCGTGTCACCAAGGTGGGGAAGTTCATGCGAAAGTACAGGCTGGATGAGTTGCCGCAGATGTGGAATATACTCAAGGGAGATATGTCAGTCGTAGGACCACGACCTGAACGCGAATATTTTATCCGACAGATTACCGAGCAGGCACCGTATTACTGCCTGTTGTATAAGATACGCCCCGGAATGACCAGTTGGGGACCTATACGTGTCGGATATACCGATACTCTTCAGAAGATGATCGACCGACTCAACTACGACATCGTCTATATGGAAAACATGTCACTACGTCTGGATATAAAAATATTGTTCTACACCATAGGCGTCATCCTCGATGGCAAAGGCAAATAAATGGGCACTTCTAAAAATTGCTTTATGCTGATTTTGAGTTTTATCTTGAGTAGGTTTTTGAGTTGCGCGAGGGCGCAATGCGGGCATTGTAACTAAGCACAAATCAAAAAGATACCAAGAGAAAACCAAAAGCAGCATAAAAGTGCCAAATTAATATTTATCGGGCTATGTTCTAAAACGCGGAATTTTTAGAAGTGCCCAAATACCAATGGCAAATAATATGAATTACGATCAGGCAATCAAACGCGTGCAGGAGATTGTCAGCGAACTGGAGCAAACGCAGGCCTTATCCGTTGCTGTCTACAAGCAGAAGGCGCAGGAGGCACAACAGCTTCTCACGTTCTGCGAAGCGCAACTATGCGAAATGGAGTCCGCTCTGTCTGACAATTCTCCCCAATCCGATAAGCGAATTCCCTAATCCGTCACTGACGGCCGGTTACATCGGATCCACATCTGGCTGGATGATTGTACCTTTGCAGTTCGCCAGCGTTTGTACATAACGTATGCTCTGCATCACGATTCGTTTCGCTTGTGCAAATGAGGCATTTGCCTCAATGCGCAGGCGAATTGTTTTTATATACATATTCTGTACACGCGAGATGGGGGGCACAATCACTGCCGAACATCTGGTGCCAAAGGCTGTGTTTAGCAGCCCGTGTAACTCGCGGGCGGCATTGTCCAGACGCACATTGTCCCTGTGCTTCAGCGTGATGACTATCAGTCGGTAGAATGGCGGAAAACGGAACATCTTCCGCTCCCTGAGCTGCTCACGATACAGTCCTGCATAATCGTGGTTCTGCAGGTAGCCGAATAGCGCGTGGTCGGGATGGAATGTCTGAACAACCACCTCGCCCTGACTACCGGACCTGCCCGCACGGCCTGCTACTTGCTCCAGTAGCTGATAGGATTGTTCGTAACTGCGGAAATCGGGCGACTGCATCATGCTGTCGGCATTCAGCACTGCTACCAGCGATACCTCGCTGAAGTGCAGACCCTTGGTTACCATCTGCGTGCCGATCAGTATATCCACTTCGTGCTGGGCAAAGGCGTTGATGATGCGCTGGTGGCTGTTCTTGTTCCGCGTCGTATCCAGATCCATACGGGCTATGCGCGCCTCAGGGAACAGACGCTGCACCTCATCTTCAATCTTTTCCGTGCCGATACCGTTGTCACGCCATGCACCATGGCAGTTCGGACAATCGTTGGGTGCAGCTATCGTGTAGCCGCAATAGTGGCACACCAGCGAGCGGGTGTGCTTGTGGTAGGTCAGACTCACATCGCAGTTGCAGCACTTGGGTACGTAGCCGCACTTGCGGCAGGAGATGTATGGCGTATAGCCCCGACGGTTCTGGAAGATGATGATCTGTTTGCCTGCTGACAGCTGCTCGCGAATCTTGTCTACCAGCGGGTCGGCAAAATGTTCGTACATCTCTCTGCGGTGGTACTGACGCTGTAGGTCAATAATGCTTATTCGCGGCAGCTGCAGTCCTGCATAACGCTCGCTCATCTCTACCAGACTGTACTTGCCGGTCTGGGCGTTGTAGTACGTTTCAATCGAGGGCGTGGCTGTACCTAACAGCACATGCGCTTGCGCCGACTTGGCTATCATCAGCGCCACCGAACGCGCATGATAACGTGGTGCAGGATCCTGCTGCTTGTACGAGCCGTCATGCTCCTCATCCACTATCACCAGACCTAAGCGGCTGAAGGGCAGAAACACGCCCGAGCGGGCACTCAGGATAACCTTGGCAGCACCGGTGCTCAGCAGATCCTTGTAAATCTCTACGCGCTCCATGTCGCTGAAACGCGAGTGATAGACGCCTAACCGGTTGCCGAATACTTTTTTCAACCTGTCGGTCAGCTGTGTCGTCAGTGCTATCTCCGGCACCAGATACAGCACCTGTTTGCCCTCACTGAGCATCTGCTCGATGAGGTGAATATATACCTCTGTCTTGCCGCTGGATGTTACGCCATGCAGCAGGCATACTTTCTGATTTGCAAACGCCGCCTCAATCTCACCTACTGCCCTTAACTGCTGCGGCATGAGCGGATGTGCCGGCTCGATGGCTGAGTCGTACGACGGGATACGGCTTACCACCTCGTGACTCGCCACCAGTATCTGCTTCTCTATCAGCGTGCGCAGCACGGCAGTCGATTCGCCCGAGTGCTCTACCAGTATCCGCTGCTCAATAGGATGAGGCGGACCGGCGAAAGCATCGGATAATTCGAGGTAGTACTCCAGCAGTTTCTTTTGCTTCGGAGCACGGCGCAGACTGTTGAACACACCCTGTAGTTCTTCCACATCCCTGAACCGCGGGTGTAGGGATATATATACCTCGGTCCGGGCGGTGTAGTCGTTATCCAGTAGGCGTGCCGGCAACGCGGCTGTCATCACTTCCCCAAGCGTGCATAGGTAGTATTCCGCTATCCAACGCCATAATTCTAACTGAGAGGGCAGAACGATAGGACTGCTGTCCAAAACTTCGATGATATCGCGGATCTTGTAGCTGCTGTTGACGGTCGCAGCGGAGTTCTCTGGGTTCAGGCGGTAGACGAGACCCGTGATCGTCTTTTTGCCTAAAGGCACCAAAACACGCATGCCCGCTTCGGGGCATGCCATGGCATCGGGGACACTGTATGTGTACGTGTCCGCAATGGCGAGGGGTAAGATGATTTCTACTGTCACCACTTGCTATGCGTTACCTTGCTGTGCTATCGCCTGCTCGTAGCAGTGGCGGCATAAGGGCTCGTAGCTGTCGGTCTCACCTAATAGTACGCGCTTCTCATTCGCTACCAGGCGATGACTCACGTAGGCAAGGTCGCCGCAGCGCACGCAGATGGCGTGCGTCTTGTATACATCTTCGGCTATCGCCATCAGCGCCGGCATCGGACCGAACGGCATGCCCTTGAAGTCCATATCCAGACCCGCACAAATGACGCGTATGCCGCGGTTCGCAAGCTCAGTGCACACATCTACTATGCCCATGTCGAAGAACTGGGCTTCGTCTATGCCCACTACATCTATATCGTTTGCCAGCAGCAGAATCGTCTGGCTCGACTCGACAGGAGTGGATTGTATCACATTGTGGTCGTGCGATACGACATCTTGTTCGCTGTAGCGCACATCAATTGCCGGCTTGAAGATCTCTACGCGTAACTTCGCAAACTGTGCACGTTTCATCCTTCGGATGAGTTCTTCGGTCTTACCGGAAAACATACTGCCGCACACAACCTCAATGCTGCCGCGGCGTAGAGCAGGACCTTTGGTGTCTCTTTCGTTGAACATATCAGGTTTATTTATTGGTTATCTGGCTTTTTTCTGTTTATTCTATTCGACTTTTTCTGTAGGTACTATATCTTCCACCATCATTTGTAGCGTGGTCATGCCGTTGTAGGTATTTTGCTCAAGACTGTAGCATACATCCACGGCATTGCCGTTCTGTATGTACATCGCCATGTCGCCTTTGCCGAAGGCTATGCCGCTGATGGCTACGTTGCGGTCGGTCAGGTCAAGCTTCAGGTGCTCGCCTTGCTTGCCTACGCGTTTGGTGTAGCGGTTATTGATTAGGTTGCGCGTAACAAACCGCGGATGAGGGTTGTCGGGACCGAATGGCTCCAAGTGACGCAGCACGTTGTAGAACGGCTTGTCGATATCGCCGAGCTGCAACTCTTCCTCCACGCGCAGTACCGGCACTTGTTGTTCGTCGGATATATGTGCCGCCACGTATGCCTCAAACCGACGCTTGAACTCCCGCAGGTTCTGTGGCTGCATGCTCAGTCCTGCGGCAAACGTATGACCGCCGAAATTCGTCAGCAGGTCGCGGCAGGAGTCGATGGCACTGTAGATGTCAAAGCCCCCCACACTGCGTGCCGAACCGGCTATCAGCCCGTCGTCGGTATTGGCCAGCACAATGGTCGGGCGGTAATAGTTCTCCGTCAGGCGCGAGGCTACGATGCCGAGAACCCCGCGATGCCAGTCGGCACCGTAGGCGACGTTCGTATGTTTGTTCAGGTGCTCGGGGTCAGATTCTAACTGCTGCAACGCCTCTTGCGTTATCTTTTCGTCTTTCTCTTTGCGCTCGCTGTTGAAGGATTCGATGGTCTGTGCGATCTCCGTTGCTACCGTGGCGTCCTGGCTGATCAGTAGCTCCACGGCCGCCCTGCCGGATTTGATGCGGCCGCAGGCGTTCAGACGCGGACCGATACGGTACACCAAGTCGGAAATGTTCACCTGCTTACCCTCCAGATCGGTCATCTTCAGCAACCCTTGCAACCCTACCGACGGATGGGTGTTGATCTGCCGGATGCCGTAGTACGCCAGCACGCGGTTCTCACCCGTCAGCGATACAATATCCGAGGCTATCGACATTGCCAGCAGTTCAAGCAACGGATTGAGTGCTTGCTCAAACGACAAATGATGTGTCTGGGCATAAGCCTGCGCCAGCTTGAAACCCACACCGCAACCCGACAACTCCTTGAACGGATACGGGTCATCATCCTGCTTGCTGTCCAGCACGGCTACGGCTTGCGGACGTTCGCTGCCGGGCATGTGGTGGTCGCAGATGATGAAGTCGATGCCACGCTTGCTCGCGTATGCCACCTTGTCTGCCGACTTGATACCGCAGTCCAGGGCGATGATCAGCGTGCAACCTTCTGCCTGCGCATAATCGACACCGCGGAACGATATGCCGTACCCCTCGGTGTAACGGTCGGGGATGTAGTAGTCGATGTTTGTATAGAAACTGCTCAGGAACCGGTACATCAGCGCCACTGCCGTTGTGCCGTCCACATCATAATCGCCGTATATCAGTATCTTCTCACCATTCTCCACGGCTTGCGACAGGCGGTGCTCTGCCTCACGCATGCCTGCCATCAGCATCGGGTCGTGCAGCTGGCTCAGCGACGGATGTACGAACGCCGAGGCCTCAGCACGCGTCGTTATACCACGGCGAACCAAGAGCGACGCAGCCATCGGAGATATACCCAACTGCTGCGACAATCCGTCACGCAACGCTTGCTGCTCGGCCGTCAATGTCTGTATCTGCCACAAGTATTTCACTATCGCCAATCTGCAAGTATCTCTAATTCCCAAACTCCATCCGCACCATCTTCCTATCCGTATCCCTCCACAGCGGCAAGGCCTCACGGTAGTGCTTGAGTGCGGGCATCGACAACTCGGCTATCCGCGTACCCTCTTCGTTGTCCGCAAATCCTAACAACTCGTTCATGCGAGTGTCGTATGCCACCGAGTGACCGTTGTAGTGCCAACCCGCTCCGTCCTCGCCTACCAGATTGGAGGCTACAATATAACACTGGTTCTCCACAGCACGCGAGGCTACCAGTATATCCCACATCTTTACGCGCGCCTCAGGCCAGTTGGCACTCACGAGGATAAGGTCATAATCGTCACCCCATACATTGCGCGCCCACACCGGAAAACGCACATCGTAACATATCAGCATCAGTATCTTCACACCTTGGTAGGTGAATATCGTACGTTTCGTTCCCGGTGTGAAGAAGCGGTCCTCACCACCTGTGGCATACAGGTGCCTTTTGTCGATGAACTGGGGTGCGGCATGCGGCGAGAGCAGAAACCCGCGGTTAAACAGCCTGTCACCGTCCTTGCAAATGAAGGTGCCGGCTATGGCTATGCCTGTCTCGTCAGCCGTGCGCTGCATGGTCGTGAGCGTATAGCCGTCCGTCGGCTCCGCAAGTTCCGGATGATCGACGCAGAATCCTGTCGAGAACATCTCAGGCAGCAACGCCACATCAGCCTGCCCGGCTAATGCGGCGATGCGCGATGAGGCGTTACTGACGTTCGTACGTATATCTCCCCATACAATGGGGTACTGCAATACTGCTACTTTCACCTTTTCCCTTTCATTTTTCACTTTTCCCCTTTCACTTCGCCTTCGGCTTGCTGATCGTCTCCCGCATGGCGGTATCGGCTTGGATGTTCTGCATACGGTAGTAATCCATGATGCCTAAGTTGCCGTTCTTGAACGCCTCTGCCATCGCTTGAGGCACGAGAGCTTCAGCCTCTATCACTTTCGCGCGGGCCTCCTGAGCCTTCGCTTTCATCTCCTGCTCGTTGGCGATAGCCATTGCACGACGCTCCTCAGCCTTGGCTTGCGCGATGTTCTTGTCTGCCTCTGCCTGATCCATCTGCAACTGCGCACCGATGTTCTTACCTACGTCTATATCGGCTATATCAATACTCAGTATCTCAAAGGCTGTACCATCATCCAATCCCTTCGACAACACGAGCTTGCTGATGCTGTCGGGGTTCTCCAGCACCTGCTTGTGGCTCTCCGCGCTACCGATCGAGCTGACGATGCCCTCGCCAACACGCGCGAGAATAGTATCTTCACCTGCACCGCCTACCAGCTGTTTGATGTTCGCGCGAACCGTCACACGAGCCTTGGCTATCAGCTGTATGCCGTCTTTCGCAACGGCGGCTACCGGCGGCGTGTCAATCACCTTCGGGTTAACCGACATCTGTACTGCCTCAAACACATCACGACCTGCCAGGTCTATCGCTGTTGCCATGCCGAACGGCAACTGGATACCCGCTTTGCTCGCACTCACCAACGCATGAACAACGCGCTCGATATGTCCGCCAGCAAGGTAGTGAGCTTCCAGACCGTCACGCTTCACATCATCCAATCCAGCCTTGTGAGCCTCTATCATGCAGTTCACTATCTTCGTGGGAGGCACACGCCGGATACGCATCAGAAACAACTGAATGAGAGAGATCCGTACACCGCTGACCTGGGCATTGATCCACAGCATGAACGGTACGTAGTAGAAAAACACGATGACTGCAATCGCTAACAGTACAATCAGGATAATTTGTAAGGTTTCCATACTATTGTTTGATTTTGGTTAATGAATCATTTGGTTCCGGCATCAGGCTTCAGGCTGATTGCTCGTGGCTTCCGATTTCTGCTCTGCTGCCTCAGCTTCTTCTTGCAGACGGCTTATCTTCTTACCTGGGGCTGCTAACTCAACCTTGTCATCAATCTTTGCCTCCAGACCCATCTTCTCGATGGCGCGGCTCTTGTAGAACGCGTAGATAGCCACTATCGTTGCCAACAGCACCGCAAAAAACGTTATGTGACCCGCTGTCGCGCCTATCATCATGTACGCGTAAACAACAGCACCAATCTGACAACACACGCCGGCTATTCCGGCTATGCCCATTCCGGGAATAAGGAACAACTCCAGAACCAGCAGCACCACACCGGCCAACGCCAGCAGTACAAGAATCAGAATATTCATAGTAAATTCGTTTTAGTTCAATATGTTTGCTGTATAACCTTACATAATATGTCACATTGATTATACCACATGACGTATTATAGCTCGCAAAATTGCATACAAAGTTACTACATTTTTTTGATTTATGCAAATTTTTTTTTGTTTTTTCGTGTAAAAACTTGCATTATTCAAAAATAAATTGTACCTATGTGCCTGCAAATGTAATAAAACACAATTTCTTACTGTCTCACGATGAACAAACAAATTTGTTTGGCGATTGCTGCCTATATGCTTTTGGGCAGTAAGGGTAATCTGTAGGAGCACCCCTGACAATCGCTTTATTCTGATTCTTAAGCCGCTATCGGCAGGCGTATGAACGGCAGGGGCATACGCCTGAATTGCGTATGCGGCTGACGTAACAGACGAAGCCTGCCTCTGGTCACTACCGCACAAGGCATGTTACCCCGTGACTTTTCGGACGCATCCGGCAATTCAGTATCTGCCGCAAGGTTTGCTCCTGCCCGCTCTCCTACGTCTTTTACTGCCTCCTCTTCCGCCGTCTTCTGTGCCTGCTCTGCTTCCAGTTGCATGCGGAACGTGGCTACAAGAAATCCGAACAGGTTCGGGTATACCTTCTTGTACCCTTCAGGATTACGTTTGTGCGCCTCGTGCAACTCAGTATAGGCTGCCCGTTGCTCCGGGTCGCGCTCAACGGCGTGAGCCATGCGCAGGGCTTGCGTGTTCATCTCTATGTTCCGTCGCTCGGCATCGGTCATGGTCTCTGCGTTCTTCTTCACGATCGGTAAGGCGTACAACTGATACCATGGCATGCCGGCATACTTGCTGTTCTTTGCACGCTTGCGAACACGACGCATCACTATATGCTCGCCTGCGGCTATACCCTCCTTACGCTCGTTCAGCACCCCATACAGCACGTCTATGCACGCGCCTGGCTCAACAAAAATGTGCCCGTCTGACGCTATCACAACATCACCCGCACCCGTTGCAATTATATCGCGGATGATCGACTGCATCAGTGGACTAAGATTCTGTAATGTAATTGTATCCATTTTGAGTTAAAGTTTGGTTATGTTCTTTCTTTATGTTAGGTTTTCGTCTCTCATTACCTGCTCAAATCCGACCAATATGCATGTAATTAGCAGGGGAAAAGCCACTCATCGTAGGGTTTACTCTATTGTCGAATGACAATGCAAAGATACAAAATATTTTTGATATTTGCAAATTTTCTTCCAATTTTTACGTCTAATTATCCCTTGATTGGCGGTAACGCATTGATTTTATCGTTCGGTACGCAGAATGAAAAAATGGTACATCCGCCGTAATTGTTTTGGCGAAAAGAGGATTTATTTGGAAATATCAAATATTTTTTGTACCTTTGTACGCAAATCAACATACCTATGGCTACATCCGCACAATAGAAACAAGAGTTAGTTATTCATACCTTGCACAATTCTGTTTTTTCGGCAAACAATTCAAAAAAATCGAAAAGTATTTGCTTTTTTAGAAAAAATATTGTACCTTTGCAGCCGTTTGTGAAGAAGACAGCTATCTGACCGCTCTTCTCTTATGTTCATGTTTTTAGTATAATGAGTAAAAATTTAGTAATTGTAGAGTCTCCGGCTAAAGCCAAAACGATTGAGAAATTTCTGGGTGCTGATTACCGCGTATTGTCCTCACAGGGCCATATTCGCGATATTGAAGGCATAGGCAAGCACAATATCGGCATTGATTTTGAGCACGGCTACACGCCGAACTATGTCTTGGAACCCAGCAAGCTCCATCTGATCGACACGCTGCGCAAGGAGGCAGGCAAAGCCGAGACGGTTTGGCTCGCATCCGATGAAGACCGTGAGGGAGAAGCCATTGCTTGGCACCTCAAGGAAGTCCTGCACCTCCAACCCAATCATACACATCGTATTGCTTTTCACGAGATAACCGAGACGGCTATCAAGCAGGCTATTGCCAACCCAAGAGATATAGATTACAATCTGGTTAATGCCCAGCAGGCACGACGCGTGCTCGACCGTATTGTAGGATTTGAGTTGAGCCCCGTGCTCTGGCGGAAGGTGTCTGCCGGACTCAGTGCAGGACGCGTGCAGTCAGTTGCCGTACGACTCGTGGTCGAACGTGAACGGGAGATTGAGCAGTTTGTGCCTACCGCACTATTCAAGGTTTCTGCCGACTTCATCGGCAAGGATGAGCAGGGCGCCAAAGCTACATTGCATACCGAACTTAACCACAGGTTTCAGACGGAAGAGGAGGCACGCGCGTTTCTGACAAGTTGTGCCGGTGCAACCTTTACGATTCAGTCGATACAGAAGCGCCCTGTACGCCGTACACCAGCACCGCCGTTCACTACCTCGCTCCTGCAACAGGAGGCGGCACGTAAGTTGCATTTCCCCGTGTCGAAGACGATGAGGCTCGCGCAAGCATTGTACGAGGCTGGACACATAACATACATGCGTACCGACTCGGTTAACCTCTCAACACTCGCTATAGGTACTGCCAAAAAGCAGATAGTCGACACCTATGGCGCCGAGTACCACAAGACCCGAAACTATCACACCACAACCAAGGGAGCGCAAGAGGCACACGAGGCTATACGACCGACATATATCAACCATGAATCAGCAGGCAGCAACGATGATGAGCGTCGCCTCTACGACCTGATACGCAAGCGTACACTCGCCTCACAGATGGCGGATGCTGAACTCGAACAGACACGCATCGAGATAGCCATGCCGGGGGCGAACTACCTGTTCGTAGCCAGCGGTGAGGTCGTCCTGTTCGACGGATTTATGCGCGCCTACGTCCAATCGAATGACGATGAATCCGAGCAAGAGACTGCCGCATTGATGCCGGCTATGGCGGAAGGCACGACGCTCAATCTTGACAAATGCCTGGCCCGCGAAAGTTTTACCGCAGCACCGCCACGCTACAACGAGGCTACACTCGTCAAGAAGATGGAGGAACTTGAGATCGGCCGTCCGTCTACCTACGCTACCATCATCGAGACTATACAAGCCCGCGACTACGTACAGCGCGGCAATGTGACAGGACATAAGCGCTCGTACAATACCCTGACGCTCAAGAACGGTGTCATCGCAGAAAAGAAGCAACAAGAGAACGTCGGTGCTGAGTCACAAAGGCTCATTCCGACCGACCTCGGGCGTATAACCAATGATTTTCTGGTAGAGAATTTCCCTGCTATACTGAGCTACGATTTCACCGCAAAAGAAGAGCAGAACTTCGACCAGATTGCCGAAGGCAAAGCCGACTGGACAAAGGTAGTCGACTCGTTCTACAAGACCTTCCACCCTCTGATTAGCCACGTGCCGTCAGGTAAGATTGCAGGTCGCTCACTCGGTGTCGATCCTGCGACAGGTGAGGAGGTAATCGCTCGTATAACCAAAAACGGACCCTGTGTGCAGATTGGGTCAACCGAAGGCGACAAACCACGCTTTGCTTCCTTGCAAAAAGGCCAGTCGATTTTCACCATCACCCTCGACGAAGCACTGCAGCTCTTTGACAAGTCGCTTCCCATCACACTCGGCGAGCATCAAGGCGAAGAAGTAATTGTGGCGGATGGTAAGTTCGGTCCATACGTGCGTATCGGCAAAACGTTCGCCTCACTGCCCAAAGGCGCTGATCCGTTCAGCATAACGCTTGACACTGCGGTTGCTCTTATCGAGCAGAAGCAGAACGCCTCGCTGCCTATACATGAGTGGGGGGATATCAGAGTGCTGCGTGGCAGGTACGGAGCCTATATCAAACAGGGTGAGACGAACTACCGCATACCGCGTACTACAGATGTCGAGCACATGACCAGAGAGGATGCACTGGCGCTCATACAAGCCGCTCCGGCTGAGGGCGAACACAAACCTCGCTTCACACGCCGGCGCAGTAAATAACACCTGTTCATCCTGCTTGCTATGGCGCTGCATAACGATATAGGTCACCTTGGCGAAGATGCTGCATGCACGTATCTCACCTCTCGTGGCTACACCATACGTGAGCGCAACTGGCGGTTGGGGAACATTGAGATTGATATTATTGCCGAGAACAAGACGGATATCGTATTTGTAGAGGTCAAAACGAGGACTTCTACATTCGCAGATGTCAGTCCTGAGCAGTACGTCGATGAGCACAAGCGCAGGTTCATGACGATCGCAGGCAATGCGTATGTCAAACGCAACAACTTGACTAAGAACCTGCGATTTGACATTGCAGGTATATTGTGGGATAAGCAATCCAACACCGTTTCAGATATCCATTACTTCAAGGGAGCATTCAGCCCCGCGTTGCGTAGCGTCAGCGCAGGATCATACAATGGCGGTTGGAAGTGGCACAGAAGATAAATGACACATTTTGATTACGATATTATTGTTGTAGGCGCAGGGCATGCCGGCTGTGAGGCTGCTTCTGCCGCCGCGCGTATGGGCAGCCGTACACTGCTCATCACCATGGATATGAATACCATCGGTCAGATGAGCTGCAATCCGGCTGTCGGTGGAATAGCTAAGGGGCAGATAGTCAGAGAGATAGATGCGCTCGGCGGACAGATGGGTATAGTTACTGACCGCTCAGCTATCCAGTTCCGTATGCTCAATCAGAGCAAAGGGCCTGCCATGTGGAGCCCACGCAGCCAAAGCGACCGTAAGCAGTTTATACAGCAATGGATACAACGCTTGACTACAACCGATAATCTCTATATATGGCAAGATGAAGTCGTAAGCTTGTTGATTGATAATCAAGTATCTAACTCTTCGTCATCAGATACTCAGCTGCATGTAGCAGGCGTAGTAACGCGCTTAGGGGTGCAGTTTAAGGCGCGCGCTGTGATTCTTACTAACGGTACGTTCCTATCGGGATTGTTGCATTTTGGTCGGACACAGTTACCCGGTGGTCGCATCGCTGAAAAAGCAAGTATAGGCCTCACTCAGCAGCTTGTGTCCCTTGGCTTCGTCTCGCTTCGTATGAAGACAGGTACACCCGCACGACTCGATAAGCGTAGTATTGATTTCAGTGTTATGCAGGAGCAGAAAGGCGATGACACCGAGCAAAAGTTCAGTTTCCTTCCCTCCGTGCGTCGCGAACTCAAGCAGATGAGTTGCTACATCACCTACACTAATCCTGCTACCCATGATATTCTTCGTCGAGGTCTGCCTGATTCACCGTTGTACAATGGGCAGATACAT